>JACPCS010000068.1 GCA_016184455.1 Acidobacteriota bacterium | reverse complement strand
AGATCGACCGGGTTGGACGTGACTCCTGGGCCCTGCGCGCTCGCCACCACCACAACAAGCGCGGCGGCCAGGAGGCTCATGAGGGCCGGACGTAGTGTGAGCGCGAGCAGCCCGACGTCATCTGGTGCACCCATCGTGCTCCTCCTGTCGAGAGAGCGAGTCTAGCAGATGGTTCCCACGCCGACTGTGAATTGGGCAACACCTTGCCCGGTCGCTCGAACAGGCTTATTGAGACGTGGCTGTCAGGCGCGGCGTCCCGGCGCGCCAGCGGCCTCGCCGCGCGGTTCCGCCAGCAGCCGGCGAACCTCGCCCGCCAGGTAGCGCACGATGCCGAGCGGCAGCGCCGGATTGTCGAGCATGAGATTGTCGAACACCTCAGCATCGACGGACAGCACCCCGGCGGTGCCGACAGCCCTTGCCGAAACGGGCGCGGGCTTCCGGTCGAGCACCGGAATGACGCCCATAACCTCACCGCGTCGGGCGACCCACGCCTCCTCGCCATCCTTCGTCGCACGGATCTCGCCCTCCAGAACGAAGGAGAGCGCCTCAGGGAGCGTCCCCTGCTCGAAGAGCGCCTCGCCAGCCGCAAGCATGCGCTCCTTCGCCACGGCGGCGATCTTCGCAAGGTATTCCGTCCGCACGCCAGAGAACATCTCAATGGTTCTCAGGAAATCAACCCGCTCAACAATGGTCATCATCATCCGCTCCTCGTTCGATGGAGCGCGGTGCTCCCTCGAGCCCTTCAACTCGACAAACGCCAGACAGGCCGCCAGCCAGGGATCCGCACGCCGGAGCCGTTCGGAGGCCTCGCTGATCGTTCCAACCGGCCTGCCCTGAGCGGGGTCGGAGGGGCTCCCCTGAGCAGGGTCGGAGGCCACGCGACCGAGTCGCTCCAGCAGCGGAACAACGGCCAGCCTGTGCGCCGGCCGCAGCACTGTATCGAGGAGCTCGATGCCTCTGCCGCGGGTCATCGCCCGGTAGGCGTGGAAAATCTCGTCGAGAGGGTATAGAAGCCCCAAGCACCGCGTGATTCGCTCCACCCCGTCGTCCTCGCGCTCTGCGAGCACCAGGGCCAGCAACGTCGAACCTTCGCCTCTTGGAGCAGATCGCAGGGCGGCGCCGACGGTGTGGACCTCGGTGAGGAGCGCGAGCTCCCGCCGCAGCGCGCGCTCGACCGCGTCGCCCCTGAAGGAGAGCTCCGGGTGATCACGACGGAGCCGATTCAACGCCTTCAGGATGTGATAGCGCACGTCGAGGTCGGGCTCTTCGAGCGCGTCGAGCAGAACGTCGAACGAGGGATCCCGAAGGTGGTCGGAGAGCGTCCCGAGAATGCGGTCGCCGAAGGCCACGAGGGCAGCGCGGGCCCCTTCTCGCGTGGAAACTGCTCCCAGCGCGCGAATCAGTGCAGGAACGACCTCCCGATCCGTGCTTCGAGCAGCGGCCAGGATCGCCGCCTGGCGCACCGCCTCGTCCGCATCCTCGATAAGACCCAGCAGAACGTGACGGGTCGTCTCGCTGGCCGGCAGGATCGTCGTCAGCAACGCCGCCTGGCGGCGAAACATCGCGCCGTCGGGGCCGACCTCGCTGGCGAGACGGTGCAGCCCTTTTTCGGCCAGGTCGCGGAGCCGACGGTCGGGGTTGTTGTAGAACCCGGCGATCGCGCCGGCGCGTACGCGCGCCCGCGGGTCGGCGAGCAGCATCTGAAAGTGCATCAGCTCGTCCCCCACACAGTGCCTGCACAGAAGGCGAACGGCCTCGCTGCGCGCCCGGAGATCGTCGTCTTCGAGGAGTGGCTGAATCGCATCGAGCAGCACCTGATCCCCGTGCGTGACGAGCGCCGCCGCCGCACGCTCGCGCACGTTCGGGTTCGGGTGCCTCAACAGCGTCGCAAAGTGCCGATCGTGAGGATCCACTTCGCCCGTCAATTCCAACAGCTTCAGCGCATAGAGCACACGATCGGGGTCGTCGCCCTCGAGTGCCGCCAGGAGTTGGCGGCGGTGATCCGCGTCGAGACTTCCCAACACGAGCTCGTCCACTTCGACGTCGCGTGCGTGAACGAGCCGCTTGACCGATTCGATGTACTCACGCCTGACGACGACAATGGCGGCCACCCACGCGGCGATCGCCGCAACCGACACAAGACTCAGGTACTGGAACGGCACCGAGGCCACCTGTGTCGCGACCAGAATCAGCACGCCCGCTATGCCGGTGCCGCCACGTTGTGCGGCCACGTCGATGAACGGTTTCGCGCGCGCCTTGACCGCGTGCGGCACCGGAAGGAACAGCAGCTCGCGTGTCGATTGGTCCAGGGAGTAGCGCAGCGTCCCATCAGCACCTTTCGCGAGCACGGCCGTCCACAGGGCGGGATGCACGAGCACGCCAATGGCCCCGGTGAGCAGACCGAGCGGTAGCAGGAGCAGCGCCAGCCCGACGCCAAACCGCTTCAGGATGTAGCCGGTGAGGCCTATCTGGATCAGAAATGATGCGGCGTTGAGCACCCCATAGAAGCGACCGAAAAAAGCCGTCCTCGCATCCTCCCCGGCCACGAACAGCTCGACGGCCTTGTTCATCTGCCAGTCCACCACCGTCGACACCACAATGGCGAGCATGAGGATGGTGGAGAGCGCCCGCAAGTGCGCCGATTCCCGCACGAGCCTGGCGGCTGATGGAGCCGGCTCGCGATGGCTCGCCCCCGCCGCCGAACCCTTGCGCGGCGTCGGTGCCGTGTCGGGATGCAGATGCGTCGCAAGGGCCGCACACACGGCGATCACTACCGCGGCGGCGAGGAGAACGTTCTCGGTCCCGATCGTCTCCGCTGCCGTGCCGGCGAGAACCCCGCCGGCGATCCCGCCGAGGATCCCCCCGGCCCCGATGAACCCGAACAAGCGCCTCGCCTGCCTCGGCTCGAACATGGCGTTCGTCATCAGCCAGAACTGCGAGACGGTCAGGACCGGGTACAGCTTCGCCCAGATGTAGAAGATCGCTGACGTCGCCAGCGACTCCTCGCGAAGCATCCATGAAAACCCAGCGAGGCTCAGCGCGAGAAAGCCATAGGTCGTCGGGATCAGGCGCCGTGGCGACAGGCGATCCACCACGTGCCGTGAGTACGACGAGATCAAGAGGCCGATGACGACAGCCGTGGCGATATAGACGTACGGCAGATTGTCCGCGCCGACGTGCTCGATGAACAAAGAGTTCCGTACCGGTTTGATCAGGTAGTGGGAGGCAACGACCAGGAAGAAGAGCGCTCCGCTGGCCAGCGTCGGGACTCCTTCGCCAGGCCGGAGGTCGACGAGCGAGCCCACTGCCCGCTCAATTTCCCGTGTGAGTCGCGGCGAGACAGACATCTCCTTGAACGGTTAGTCTTGCCGGTCAGGCCGGCGTTACACCTTCACGTCGGGCGTAACGGGGGCGCGGCAAGAGAGACAGTGATAATGGGTAATGCTCCCCAGAGGTCCACGGAGGCGAACCGATGAGCAAGAAGAGAATCCGGGTCACGCATGCGCCCACCGGAACCGTTCTGGCGGAGGGGCCTCTGGGATGGGGCATCACGCCTTTCGAGGGAAACCTCTACATTCGAAAGAAATACCTCACAACGGACGCGATCAGACCAAACTTCATCCCCGGCCTTTGCGTCTACAAGTTCGTCTATGTGTGGATGGACCTGCGACTGCACGGCCGCACACTGTCTCGAAATATCGGGTGGAAGTACGTACTCCCGAACCCCCTGTTCCCCTTTATCTGGTTTCGAACCGCGCTGCCCGGAAGCCACCCGGAGTTACGCATCGAAACGATCGACGCACCTCACAGCCGACCGAGCTCGTAAAACGCGCCGAGGATGGCCCCGTAGACCACGTGCGCCCCCAACGCCACGATCGGCGTGCGGCGGCCATAGTTGAGTGCCAGAAAACCCGGCGGCTGGAGCTGCCGGTTCGGCGTCGGACCGAAGTACTCGCTGACCATCCGGGGATGCATGGCGGGCACGATCGGCATTCCGACCGTCAAGACGAACAACCCGTGCACCATCCCGATTCCGGCGCCGAGCCACCATGTTGCACGACCCCAGCTCTCGAAAGCCAGCGCGTACACCACAGCGAACAGCCACCCGTTCATCATGTGTACGAGGACGCCCAGAAACATCGCGCGATCGCGGTTGGGCGTCAGCATCGTGCCGAGCAGGAATGGGATGCTCATGCGCGTGAAGCCGAGACGCTGACTGCCGGCCATCATCACCGACAGGACGATCGTTGCGGCAAAGCCCCACAGCAGAACGCTGGGCACATTCATACGCGGCCTCGTTCGTTCGCGGCGGTGGCCTCAACCGCCTGGCCAGGCCCTTTCCCCTCCAGACGTGCGATCGTGACGGCCGCATTGATCAGTCCCACGTGCGTGAATGCCTGTGGGAAGTTTCCAAGGGCGGCGCCCGTTCGCGGATCGATCTCTTCCCCGAACAGGCCGACGTCGTTGCCGAAGGCCAACAGCCGCTCGAAGTCGCCACGTGCAGCCGTCACGTCACGCTGCAGCGCAAGGGCCTCGACGCCCCAGAAGCTGCAGATGCCGAACGCGCCTTCGGATCCCGGCAATCCGTCGTCTTCGCCGAGATAGCGGTAAAGGAGCCCGTTCGCTCCGAGGTGCTCGCGGACGCGGGCCAGCGTCCCACGCATGCGCGGAGACTGGGGATCGGCATAGCCCATCAGCGAGAGCAGCAACAGGCTGGCATCGAGCGCTTCACTGTCGAAGATGCTCACATAGCTGCCGAGCCGCGCACTGTATCCATGCGCCTCGATGGCCTCGCGGATCGCGTCACGCTCCCGGGCGAACCGCGCGGCATCGGCGTGCACGTGGCGCCGGTCGCAGAGGCGTACGAGACGATCGAGTGCGACCCAGCACATCGCCTTTGAATACGTGTGCTGGCGGCGGCCACTGCGCGGCTCCCAGATGCCTTCGTCTGGCTCGCGCCACCGCCGAACGACGGTCTGCCCAAGACCGACGAGGGTCCGGGCGGTCGTACGGTCGAGGCGGCCTCCTCGCGCGCAGTATCGCCACGCCGCGTCGATCACCTCGCCGTAGGTGTCGAGTTGCAGCTGGCCCGCGGCCGCATTCCCCACCCGCACCGGGGCTGAGCCGGCGTAGCCTTCGAGGTGCTCGAGGACGGACTCGGGGATGCGGGCCTCGCCGTAGATGTCATACAGGACCTGGAGCTCCGGCCAGGTGAGCCGCGTCGCATGCAGCACCCAGGAGAGGAAGGCCTCGCTCTCGATCGTGAAGCCGAGATCGTCGAATGCGCGCAGCGTCAGGGCCGCGTCGCGCAACCAGCAGTAGCGATAATCCCAGTTGCGCACGCCGCCAATCTCCTCCGGCAGTGACGTCGTCGGTGCCGCAATGACCGCGCCGGAGGGCGCGTAGGTCAACAGCTTCAGCGTGATGGCGCTGCGCCGCACCATCGCGGCATATGGACCGTCGTACTGGCACGCGCGCACCCAGGCTTCCCACCACGCGACGGAGCGTGCGATGCGACTGCCGGAGGCGTCGCTACCCGGCGAGAACACGACCGGCAGCCATCGATCGTAGGTGACGGACAGCGTCCGCGCCTCACCGGCCTGGAGTCGGGCGATGCCACGCGCGCCCGGTTCCCCGCCCGTCGTCAGCGGAATCTCGGTTCGCAGCGCAATGACCTCTCCGCGGTGCTCGCAGACCAGGCCGAACGCCCCCCAATCCGTGAGGCGGGGTACCAAACGCCCGTAGTCGGGACGCGGATCGAAGAACACCTCGATCTCGACCGTTCCCGAAAGACACTCTACGCGCCGCAACAGCTCGTGATCGGGCCAGAGCTCCTGCGCCTTCTCGCCTTCGGCCGCGACCGGCATCACATCGGTCAGGCGCATGACACCGCTCACCGTCCGGAAGGTTGTTTCGAGTACCGCCGTCTCGCCCACGTACCGGCGCGTTGTCGTGAACGGCTCGACCGGAGCGATCGTGAAGCGGCCGCCGCGACGGCGGTCGAGCAGGGCCGCAAAGATGGACGAACTGTCGAATCGCGGCCAGCAGAGCCAGTCAATCGAACCGCTCTTCGAAACGAGAGCCGCAGACCGGCAGTCGCCAATCAGCGCGTAATCACCAATGGGCCGGTACGCTGTCTCATTCGACTCGCTCATCGCCGGGCACGGGAACCGTCTTGATGGCCGTGACGCTATCACAGGTCCGACACACGCGGGCTGAGAGCAAATGTGAGCTGCCTCACCTTCTTTTCGGCGTTCTTCTATCCGATGGCGGCAGCCATGATTGGCGCCATCGTGGCCGCTGTGACGGTAGGCGGCGTACTGCTGTGTAACAGACGGCGCCTGTAGGAGACCAATCAACGGAAAGCCACACACATGTGGGCGCGCTCACGGAAGACGCGCGCGTTTCTGTGTGCTTGAAGGAGAAAACAACCATGCATCCACACATTGGCAAGACGCTCATCGGCGGGTTCGTGGGCACGCTGGTGATGACCGTCATGATGTACGTCACGGCCCCGATGATGGGCCTCAACATGGATATCGCCGCCATGCTCGGCGGCATGCTGGGCATCGGATGGGCCGGCGGGATGCTGATGCACTTCGTGAATGGGACCGTCATCTTCCCGTTGATCTATGCCTTTGCGCTCTACAGCCGACTCCCAGGCTCTTCCATCGCCAGGGGCACGGCCTGGGGCGTCATCCTGTGGCTGATCGCTCAGGTCATGGTGATGCCGATGGCGGGCGCGGGACTCTTCAGCGCGGCCATGGGCGGCATGATGGCCGCGGGAGGCTCCCTCGTCGGGCACGTCATCTACGGGGCGCTGCTCGGCGTCATTGCTGGCGAAGCCGTCGCGACCGGTGTGGCCGCGCCGTCCTCGTCGCACGCATGAACACACGGCGTGGAGAAACAGACGTGGAATCATCGTTCGAACACGACATCCTCGAAAGCCCTGTTCCGGTGCTGGTCGACTTCTGGGCACCCTGGTGCGGTCCTTGCCGTATCCAGCTGCCCATTCTCGAGGAGATCACGCGTGGCGAGGCAGAGTCCGCCCGCGTGATCAAGGTGAATGTCGATGAGCAGCCGGAGCTGGCGGGCAGGTTCGGCATCGCGTCGATTCCGACCTTGCTTGTGTTTTCCAACGGGCGAGTGCACAGGCGGTTTGTCGGAGTGCAGTCTGCCGCCACGCTCCGGTCGGCGCTCCGCGCGGCTGCCGCCCAGCAGGGAATAGGAGAAGACTCGACACCCGACTCCAGGCATTGAGACGTTTCACCGCTGCTGTCGTTGCCTCTCGCGGTTGGCCGCCGCAAGAGGACACGAGCGCGTTCTTCGCTGCGGGGTACGGACCACAGCAGGTTCTGGAGGTGGTCCTCGGCGTCGGCATGAAGACACTTTCCAATTACACGAATTGCCTCGCCAACACACCCTTGGACGCGCCGTTCACCAAGGCCGCCTGGTCCCAGGCTGCGTAGGAATTCACGGTGGGGTTCCGGCCGTAACGCGCGCGCAGCTCGTAAGACGTACTGACGAGCGGCCACCTGGGATGAAGCACCGCTCCTGCACAAACCTCTTGACTCTGGAGGGCGCTCCAGGGCGGACACTCGATTCATGGCGAGGTGACCATGTGCATCTGCGGCCCTCGGCCAGGTCCGAGCCAGCGCGGCGAATGTCCGGTGAGCGGCACGGCCGGCAAGACCGTGGAGATCCTCACCGTCAAGGCGCTGCTGACCGAGACTGCCCTGCGCCGGATCACGAATTCGTCGTATCGCTTCTGCCCCGAGCCGGCGTGTGACGTCGTGTATTTCACCGAGAACGGTGACACGTACGGGAAAGCTGACCTGCGGGTCCCCGTGTGGCAAAAGGAGCCGTTCGGCGCGCGAATCCTGTGCTACTGCTTCGGCGAAAGCGAGGCGGGCATCCGCGACGAAATAGACGCGGAGGGCGCGTCCCACGCGGTCGAGCGCATACGCGCCCTGATCGAGGCAGGACGCTGCGCGTGCGAGGTCCGCAATCCGCGGGGCGCCTGCTGTCTCGGGGACGTCAGCATGGCCGTGAAGCGCATCACCGCAACCGTACTGCGAACCGTGGAGGCTGGACACAGATGAAGGCGGTCATTGCGTCGGTCGCCGCAGCCGTCGGCGCGTCGGCATGCTGCCTTGGCCCCGTGATCTTCTCGCTGCTGGGCGCTGGCGCACTGGGAGCGACCGCCGTTGGGTTGGAACCGCTCCGACCGCTGTTGCTGGTCATCACAGGAGCATTCCTGATCGCTGGGTTCTACACGACGTACCGCGGCACGTCCGCGCCGGCGTGCGGCCCAGGCCGGCACTGCCGCCCTCGTGCCAACAGGATGGCGCGCGCGCTGCTCTGGATCGCGACCGTGGCGATTGTGTTGATTGTCACGTTTCCCTACTACGTGAATTGGACCGCTATGCGGCCCGGAACGCGAATTTCGTACTCGTGGCGTCCGCCCGCATAGCGGTCCTAGCCGCGCGAAGCGCGGCAGAAGATACTGGCAACCAGCCAAGGGGGTCCGCGGGGATATCAAGGGGCGGAGCCCCTTGGCTGGTTTGTCTGAAGCAAGGAGGCCATCATGCGGTGGAAGAGGTGGTTTGTCGGCAGCGCAGCCGTCGCAGGCCTTGCGACTGCCGGCGCAATCGTTCCCAGCGTCACGTCAGAACCGGTTGCTGCTGACCAGGTCGCCAAGAGCGCGACGTGCACACTCAGGATTGACGGGATGACCTGTGCCGGCTGCGCGGTCGCAGTGAAGATGGCGGCGAACAAGGTGGGGGGCGTCACACGCGTCGATGTCAGCCTGGAGGAGCATCTCGCCCGCGTCACGTATGACCCGGCCACGACGACGCCGTCAGCGATCGCCAACGCGATTGCAGAGGGAACGGGGTTCGCGACGGCGGTGCATCCGGGATCCTGAGTCGGTCAGGATATGACGGATCTTGTTCCTGTGAGGCAGGCAGAGAGAAGCTAGAGGCGTGGGAAAACGTTTGACTGGCAAGCCGGCGGTTCCGTTCGAATTACCGGATGCCGACGGGCGCAGACACCGACTGGCTGACTACAGAGGCCAGTGGCTCCTGCTGGTATTCCATCGCCATCTGGGTTGACTCCCCTGCCGACGGCACCTGCTGCAGTTGCAGCAGCATGAACGGGAGCTCGACGAGCTGGGGATGCGAACCGTGGTGGTGGTGTTCGAAGCCATGCCGTCCGCGCGCGCGTACGTCGCGGAGACGAACATCCCCTGGCCCATTCTTGTCGACGAGGATCGCGCGTTATATCGCGGGTACGGCATGCACCAGGGGCGCCTGCGGGATATCTGGGGCCTGCAGACGTGGCTGGCTTATGCGAAGGAGGCCGCACGGGGTCGGTTGCCACGGTATTCCGGGGGCGACACGCGACAGCTCGGCGGCGATGTGCTCATCGATCCGACCGGAATTGTCCGACTTCATTACGTCGGGACCGGGCCTGCCGACCGCCCGTCCGTCGCCACCATCCTCGAGGCGCGCCGTCACCCAATGGTCTAGAAGGTCAAGCTCGTCGTCCGCCTTCCGGTCTTACGGTCGGGCCGGGGGCCGCCACACACCGGTTGAGGGAAAGTACCCGCGCCAGCCGAACCAGAACGCGGGATATGCGGTGGCACGCGGCAGCTGTGCGCCAGCCATGGCGCCCTCACTCGCCCTGCCTGACGCGATCTCCCACGTGCTGCCGGTCTCGACGTCGCGCAGCACGGTCTGCGCGCCCGCCGTCCGGAGCGTGAACGTCAACTCGCGTCCGCCCACGCGCCGCTCGTACGCGAGCACCGGCAGGTGAGGCGCCGGTGCCACGAGTAGCACCGGGAGGCCGCCGACCGCCGCCTGTGCGAGGCCCGCATCACGAACGGCCCTGAGTGGAAACGCCATCGCCGCGTTGCCGGCCCGGATGCCAAGAATGCGCTCCTTTCCTGGCAGCCGCGCGTCGGCGTTGCGGCGACCCATGATCCCGAGCTGTGCTGGATTCCGGTTGTAGTCCTCATATGACGAGAGAAACTCGCCGCGCTTCCGCAGAACCTGGCTCCGCGGGTAGAGTGCCCTCCACTCCCGCCAGGTGGCATGGATGGCGGGCACGATCTCGAGCTGGCGTCCCGCCAGCGGGCCGCGCACGGCGCGGCCGTCGACCTGGGTCCACAGCGTGTCCGTCTGCCGGTCGTACATCACGAGCCCGTCCCGGTACAGCATCCCGGACACGCCGAACGTCAGCGTGCGGCCCGCAACCTCTCTGGCATACACGATGCCAGTGCCGCACAGCGGTCACCACGTGACCGCGATTGGCCGGCCTTCGAATGTGTCGTTGACGATCTCATGCCGGTCGAGCTGCCACGTCGAATACGCGCGCTGCTCGTGTTCGCCGACAATCCCGATCACCAGCTCATCGTCGGCCATGACTCGATTGGCTCGCGCCGCCGGATCGAACTCCGGCGCATCGATCGCCGGGATCGCATCGCGGGGCAACACCACCTCGATCCTGTCGGGTTGCTGAGCAGCCGCAGGGATCGAAACTATTGCTGCGGCGAGGACGGACGCGACCAACAGCCGTCTCGACATGGGCACCTCCACTGCCTATGGTCGCGCACGACGCGCAGCCGTTACACGCCGCTGTCCGACGTGTGACCCAGCTCACATACGCGACTGGGCCGATGGCCCGTCTGTTAACATGCGCCCGCCGCACTGAGATCCGTCGCCGCATGCCGCGACGGCTGGAGGAGGCCATGACCACCTTACGCACGCCGGCTCTGTCCGACCTCTCGAGCGACGATCAGGCCGCCCTCGACCGCATCGCGCGACGCGTGGGCCGGAGCGCCACCGACCTGCTGGGCCTCGGAATCTTCGGCGTGCAGGCACACTGGCCCGCGTGGCTCGAGGCGAACCTCGATCATTCGCTTGCGACGTACTGGCTGCACGGATCGCTGCCGCCGCTGGCGAAGGAAGCGATGCACGTGGCCGTGTCGATGACGAACCACTGTGACCATTGACTGACCGTGCATGCGGCCGCCGTGCTGCGGCTGACCGGAACGGAACGCGCGGTGGCGGAAGTCGCAGCGGTCGCCGAGCACACGGCAAGCCTGACGGCGGCGGCAAGCGCGCTCGGACTGCCGCCGGACGTACCCGCCCGCGCCGGGGCCGACGCCCCACTCGTGCCCCTGTTGGATGAACATAGCGCGCCCGATGCGGCAACCCTCCTGCGCGAGATTCGCGAGTGGAGCGCCCCGGCGCTTTCCCTCGCCTACGTGCCTGCCTTCTGGCGGGCGCTCGCGCACCAGCCGCGACTGCTCGAAGCCACGTGGCGAAAAGATCGTCTGCTTCTGGGCGCCGGGGCACTCGACGAGTTCACCAAACTCTGTGCGGCGCTCGCCGTTGCGCAGTTCCGTCAGAGCTCCTACTGGATTCCGTACATGACGCAGATGCTGCGAAGCCGCGGCGTGAACGACCGCGAACTGGTGGAGATTGCGGGGGCAGTGATGCACTACGTGTCGTTCAACACGATCGCCCACGCGATGCGGCTCGAGTCACCCGTCTCCGGGATCACGGCCGCCGACGTCGCTCCCGGAGGGCACCTCGAACACATCGTCCCCGGCCTCCGGAAGCGCGTCGCCGCGGGGACGCAGTCGTCGGCCTGAGCCGGACCGTCTCACCCGAGGGGCGTCAGTCTCACGGTCCACGACAACGGTACCTGCCGTGGCTCGCCGCAGGACGACTGCGTGCAGGCCTGATACTCGAGCACGCCTTTCACCGTGAACGTCGAGCCGGGCTTCTGGGCGAGCTGCCGCATATCCGCATCACGACCACGGCAACGTCCTGAACGAGCCTGAATGGCTGCGTATAGGCCGGCACCCGCTCGTTTCGCGCCGACACGGTCACCTCGGTGCTCGGCGGAAGCGTGAACCGGTAGACCCTCAGGTTCTCGCTCGGCTCGAGCCTGAGCGCCACGATGCGGTACGCGTGCTGACCCGGCGCGACCACGCGCATTCCCGGCTTCGGCGTCACATCCAGCACGATCGAGAAGCGGTGCCCGGGCGCCACCGTCTGGTCCGTGAGGAAGGTTGCGACGTCGAGGTCGGGCGTCGATTGACGCGTCGCCGAAGTCGACCCACTCACCGGCCGGCCGATCTTCAGTGCGATGCTTGCCGCCGTGTTGCGATCCTCATTTCGCGCACCTCGTGTCAGAGCAGATTGGTGAGCAGAGTCCGGATATCGCGTTCGAACCTGTCCTTCGGCGTGAAGCCCATGTGCCGCGAACAGATTCTCCCATCGCGCCCGATGATGAGCGTCGTTGGCAGGCCTACCATGGGGCCGAACGCCTCCAGGACGTCGTTGCGCCCCTGACCAACCAGCACGGGGTAGTTCATCCCCATCTCCTTCGCGTACGCCTTCAGCGCCGGAACCGGATCATCGACGGCGAAACCCAGCACCTGAAGGCCCTGCGAGCGGTACTTCGAGAACAGCTCGATGAATCCGGGAATCTCCACCTTGCACGGCGCGCACCACGTCGCCCAGAAATCGAGCAGGACTACCTTGCCCTTGTAGGCGCTGAGCGTCACGTCCCTGCCATCGAGATCCTTGAGCGTGAAGTTCAGGTTGGCCGTCTTCGCATCCGGCGCGCAGCCGGCCGTACCTCTGCCGGTCTGCCCTGCGACAGGAACGGCGGCGGTCAGGGCAAGCACCACGGCAAGCGCAACTGGCTTCGACCGGGAAAGCATGCACACTCTCCTCTACGATCTGCGGACGGCTGACACTGTAATCCAGAGTCAGTCGCGCACGTTCGTCGAGATGCTCTTGTGTTGCCCAGATCACATGTTCACAGGTCTGGAGGCGCTCGGACTTGGATCCCGCCGCCGTTCCGGGTAGATTGGCAGGACATCGATATGACCCCCGTTCCTCGCGTTCGTTTCTGGTGCCTCGCATCGATCTCTGTGGCGTTTCTCGTGCCGGCGACCGCGCAGGCGCAGCTTCTGCGTCCTCCGACAGCCGAGGTGGCGCCGCTTATCGCCGCAGACGGGGCCGCTCCCGGTACCGATGTGCACGTGGCTCTTCGCGTAGTCCTCCCTGAAGGTCTGCACGTCAACTCGAACCAACCAAAGGATCCATCGCTGATTCCGATTGTGCTGACGGTAGACCCACCGGCGGGCGTGTCCGTCGCTGAGATCGTCTATCCGGAGGCGACCGACCTCGTCCAGCAGGGCGCCGATCAGCCCTTGGCCGTGTATGAGCGTGACTTCGTGATTGGCGTGCGACTGAGCGTCGCCCCCGATACCGCACCAGGACAGATTGCGGTCGCCGCTCGACTGCGTTACCAGGCCTGTGACGAGCGCGTGTGCTACCTGCCGGCAACCGTGTCCACGAGCTGGCCCTTGCGCATCGTACCGACGGGCACTGCGGTGACAGCCCTCGACTCGGATATGTTCGGCCGGATCCCGTTCGGCACGGGCCGTGCGGCACCCGCCGCGAGCAACCCGACCTCGGCCGCGCCGGCACCCGCACCCGACGGCGATCCCGGCGCACTTCTCGATCGGTTCATACTGCGTGCATCGACCGGCGGGTACCTCGAACGGGATGCCTTCCTTGGTTTTCTCGCCGGCGCGGAATCCGGCACTCCCGAACGCGGCTGGTTCGAGGGCCGTGGACTGGTCGCCATCTTGTTCCTCGTCCTCGTCGGGGGCTTGGCGCTCAACCTGACGCCCTGCGTGCTGCCGATGATCCCGATCAACCTGGCGATCATCGGAGCCGGCGCACAGGCGGGACACGGGCGCCGCGGATTCCTTCTCGGCGGCGCGTATGGCGCGGCCATGGCGGTCGTCTACGGTGTCCTTGGACTGGTTGTCATCCTCACGGCCGGCACCTTTGGTACGATCAACGCGTCGCCCTGGTTCAACGTGGGCATCGCTGCCGTGTTCGTCGTCCTCGGGCTCGCGATGTTCGACGTGCTCACGATCGACTTCTCGCGGTTTTCGACGCGGTTCGCCCTCGACGGCCGGGCGCGCGGCAGATTCCTCGTCGCCTTCGGCATGGGCGCGGTCGCCGCGCTGCTCGCGGGCGCCTGCGTCGCGCCCGTGGTGATCCAGGTCGTCGTGTTTTCGAGCGACCTCTACGCGACGGGCACACCTGCCGCACTTGCACTTCCGTTCCTTCTGGGCATCGGCATGGCGCTTCCGTGGCCGATCGCAGGCGCCGGCCTCAGCGCGCTCCCGAAGCCCGGACCGTGGATGGTGCGTGTGAAGCAGGCCTTCGGTGTCGTCATCCTCGGCACGGCACTCTATTACGGCCATCTCGGCTACTCGCTTTTCGCCGATCGCTGGGTCGATGCCTCTGAAGTGACGGCAAGCGTCGAGGCGAAGCTGAAGGAAGGGTGGCACGCGTCGCTCGCCGACGGGCTGGCCGCGGCCGCCCGGGAACAGAAGCCGGTGCTCGTCGACCTTTGGGCGACGTGGTGCAAGAACTGTCTCGTGATGGATCGGACCACACTCGCCGATCCCGCAGTGACGGGCGTGCTGACCGACTACGTGAAGATCAAGTTTCAGGCGGAGAACCCGGACGACCCGGCCGTGAGCGAGATCATGCAGCGGTTCGGCGCCATCGGACTGCCGACCTATGTAGTGCTGGCGCCGAAATCGTAGCGGCACGGCACGAGGGCGGCGCGGCTTGACTCTGGAGTGCGCTCCAGGCCGCAGACTGAATACGTGCCCGGGACCGCACATGACATGGTTCCTGTAGGCCACGACGCGCCCCTCAAGTCCTCGTCGGGTCGCAAGACCTACCAGATCGGCGAGCTGGCCACGCTCAGCGGCGTAACGCCAGACACGTTGCGGTACTACGAGCGCCTCGGTCTGCTGCCGAAACCGCACCGTACCGGCGGCGGCTTCCGTCTGTACTCCGCCGATACCGTCGAGTGGCTACGGTTCATCAAGCAGGCGCAGGGGTTGGGGTTCACGTTGCGTGAAGTGCGGGATCTGCTCGGATTTCCCGGCTCGGCCGGGGCGGCCCGCTGCCGGCGCGTGCGCGACATGCTGCGCGGCAAGCTGGCGGAGCTGCAGGCGCGGCTGGTCGAGCTGCGGGAGTTTCAACGCCTGCTGAACAAGTACCTTCAGGAATGCGAGCGCACGCTCCAGGAGTCGGAGCGCGACGGGGCCGAGCCTCGGTGCCCCGTCGTCGACACGCTCAAGACCACGCGCCGATGACCGGCATGTCGCATCTCTTCAGCGCCGTGCTGCAGTTCACGTCCGACTCACCCGATGGCCCCGTCGTTCCTCCTGATGGCCGACTGGGCGACTATCTCGGTAGCGGGCGCGGTAACGTCGTTGGAGAACGGATCTGCCTACCAATCACGATAACCTGCCGAGGCAACCTGCGCGGAGTCACGGGCTCTCGCACGCGGCGATTCTGTGATGCGCGCCACACAGCGGCCGCCAAAGCGACAGCACTTCATGTTGTATTCTCGTAGCGCTTGCACAAAGCTGAACTCACGATGATCTCAGCATCTGCCGCACGCCCCACGCTCGACCGTACCGCGCTCCTGACGTGGTATGACCGCACCCGTGCGCGATCACGCGCGCTGTTCGATCTGCTCGTCGGCGACGACGTCTATTACAGTCAACCGATCGCGTTGCGTCACCCGATTGTTTTCTACGAAGGACATCTCCCGGTGTTCAGCTTCAATACGCTGGTCAAGGGCGCACTGCGACAGCCGGGTCTCGATGCGCAGCTCGAGGCGCTGTTTGCGCGCGGTATCGACCCCGATACCACCAGCGTGTCGGCGACGCCGCCCGAACGCAATCGCGCGCGCTGGCCGGCCCGCGACGCCGTGCGCGCGTTCGCCGCCGAAGCCGACACCCGCGTCCGCGCGGCGCTCGCACACGAGGATCTCGACGTGCCGGGACACCCGATGCTCGATCGCGCCGAAGCGGTGTTCACGATTCTGGAACACGAGGTCATGCATCAAGAGACGCTGCTGTACATCTGGCACCGGCTGCCGCTGTCGCAGAAGCGCCGCCCCGCGGGCTATCAGTCGCATACCGCGGGACGCGTACCCGTGAACCAGTGGATCGATATTCCCGCGGGCGCCGCGACGCTCGGCGTCGAACGCGGTACGATTCCCTTCGGCTGGGACAACGAGTTCGGCGCGGTCGTCGAGCAGGTGCCCGCGTTCTGGATGGCGCGCCACAATGTGACGAACGCCGAGTTCCTCGAGTTCGTCGATGCCGGGGGCTACCACGACCCGCGCTGGTGGGATGCCGACGCATGGGCTTGGCTGGAAGGTGACGCCGTGCAGCATCCGCTGTTCTGGGAGCGCCAGGACGACCGGTGGTACTGGCGCGGGATGTTCGACCTCGTTCCACTACCCCTCGCGTGGCCGGTGTACGTCAGCCATGCCGAAGCGACCGCCTATGCGCGCTGGTGCGGCGCCCGGCTGCCGTCCGAGGCGGAGTTCCAGCGCGCCGCCTACGGGACACCAGCGGGTGAGCGCCCGTTTCCATGGGGCGACGCGGCGCCGAATGTCGTGCACGGCGTGTTCGACTTCGCGAGCTGGGACCCGGAGCCGGTGGGCACCCATCCGGCCGGTCGAAGCGCCTGGGGCGTGGACGATCTGGTGGGCAACGGCTGGGAGTGGACCCGCACCGTGTTCGCCCCGTTTCCGGGGTTTCGGCCGATGGAATCGTACCCGCAGTACTCTGCCGACTTTTTCGACGGACAGCATTTCGTCATGAAGGGCGCGTCGCCAGCGACCGGACGCGAGCTGCTGAGACCGACGTTCCGCAACTGGTTTCGGCCCCACTATCCGTACGTCTACGCGTCCTTCCGCTGCGTGCGGAACCCTGCATGAGCGAACCGCTGGCGATCCCAGCGGCGACGGCCGACGTCAGAGCGCAGTTCGCGGCCGACGTCCGCTACTACCTCTCGCTCGTACCGCGCCAGCTCCCCTCGAAGTATCTGTACGACCCGCTCGGCTCGGCGCTGTTCGAGGCGATCACGCGGCTTCCCTGGTATCCCCTGCAGCGCGCCGAAGCCAGGCTGCTCGAGGCTCACGCGCGCGCGATCTTCGGTGCCGCGGGCCCTGTAGATACATTGGTGGAACTGGGGCCAGGCAGCGGCGAAAAGCTGCTGACGCTCATGATGGCCGGCGGCCGGGCGAGCGTGCCATTCGACGTCCGGCTGATAGACATCTCTCCCGTCGCACTTTCGCGTGCGACTCAGACGCTGCAGGCGCACTCTCCCGCGAGCGTCACGAGGTATGAGGGGACCTATGAGGCGGGGCTCGAGCGATTTGCCGCCGAGCGGGATCGTGCCGGCCGCGCGCTGGTGATGTTCCTCGGCTCCAACCTCGGTAACTTCGATCCGCCTGGGGCCGAGGCGTTCCTGCGCAGCGTCAACGCCGCGATCGGCTGTTCCAGCGTGCTGCTGCTCGGTACCGACCTTGTCAAACCCGCGCGTGATCTCCTGCTGGCCTATGACGACCCGCTCGGCGTCACTGCGGCATTCAACCGGAACCTCCTCGTGCGCATCAACCGCGATCTCCAGGCCGATTTCGAGGTGGCCGCGTTCGCACACCGGGTCGTCTGGAACCGTGATCTCCTCCGGATCGAGATGCACCTGGTGAGCCGCCGGTCACAACGCGTACGGATCCGCGGCGCGCAATTCGAGCTGGCGCTGCAGCAGGGCGAGTCGATCTGGACGGAGAGCTCGTACAAGTACCAGCCGGAGGACGTACACACCGTTCTCGCACGCGCCGGCTTCCGCGTACTCTCTCAGTGGATCGATGAAACGGATTTGTTTGCGTTGACGCTGGCGCAACCGGAGGGCTGAAGCCCTCCGGCTACCGAACGGCTATCTCGCCATCCACGGCCCACCTTTGCGCGCCGCCTCCTTCGCGCTGCCGTGCAGGCCGTTCTGATCCGCCACCACCTCCGCGACGACGCCCGATGGTCCCTTGGTGTAGTAGACGAACGTGCCCCCATGTGAGTCGCCCTGGTTAGGCATCGGAATCCGTGTCTTCACCTGATAGGTCTTCGTGTCCAGGACGACGATCTCGTGCGAGGCGTTGCAGGTGGCCCACATCTCAGTCCCGTCGGGGGACGCGATCACGTGATCGTTGGTGACGCACCTGGTATCGATCGTCTGCTTCACCTGGTTCGTCGCCGCGTCTATAACCGTGACGGTCGTCCTCCGCTGCCCGGGTGCGACGCCTTCGCCCTTGTCGGCCACCCAGAGCTCCCGTTCGTCGACGCTGATCGCCAAGCCGTAAGGACCCGGCCCCGTGTGCGCCTCCCCCACGACCTTGTCGAACTGCCCGGGCGCAGTCGCGCGCTCGATCTTCAGCACCTTTGCCTCACCGGCGTGCGTCGTCCACGCGAAGCGGCCGTCGCGGCTGAACACCGTCCAGATCGGATACGCGGCGGTCGGCAGGTTCTGCACGACCGTCCACGTCTGCATGTCGATTTTCGCGAGCCAGCCCTTCAGGTCATGGGCAAGCACGAACTCGGGCCCGGGCATCGAGTAATAGAGATACCGGCCGTCTGGAGCCGTGAAACCCGCGTACGGCGTGCCGCGCAGGTCGCCTGGCGTCATGCCGCCAATCACCTTGTTGTTGTCCATGGGATCCATCACGTAGAAGCCGGTGCCCTGCTGGGCAGCCATCTGGCCGCGGCCAAGCCAGTTGAAGTCCTCCACGAGCACGCGGCGGCGGCCCATCCAGTCTTCGAACGTCTTCACGTGATGCGGCCGCTGGGCGGGCGACGTGATGATCTGGTGGATCTTCAGGCTGCGCCCGTCGAGGACCAGGAGGCTCCCGGGATTGGTCGCCGCCGTCGGCGCCATGCCTGGCAAGTAGACGTAGCGACCGTCCGGAGCGACCCCGATGCCGTGGCTCGTCCATTTTTCACTCCAGGCCGGCTCCAGATCGGAAACCGCGATCGGCTTCTTCGTCTTGGCATCGATGACGACGACTGAGTTCTTGGGGTTCTTGGCGCCGTAGGAGGTACCCACGTTCGTGAAGAAAAGCAGGTCGCCCGGGGCGACGGGATACGCCGGCGGACCGGCGGCATTGCGGCTCTCGACCAGACGCAGTCCCATCCGCCGGGCCGTGTCGGTGGTCCAGGTGTCCTGCTGCGCGTGCACGAGCGCTCCGGCGCCCGCACACACCAACACGCCAATGGCTACGCAGGTTCGCATGTGTCACCGCTCCCGATCCGGCTCGAGCCGGACACCACGTCCTAGAAATCCAGATGCGCGCCGAGCTTCATCAGGCGCCCGCCCATGACCTGCACCGCGTTCAGCCAGGACGCCCCGTAGCGGTCGGTGCTGCGGAGCACGTCGCCGGCATTGAAGATGTTGTAGACGTCGAAATTCAGCCGCAGACGGGTTCTCCCGGCCCGCAGGTTCCGCGTGAACCGCAGGTCGATCTGGTGCAGTCGATCCTCGTACTGCGTCCCGACCGGAATCAGCTCGGTCACGACGTTCGCATTGCACGTGGCGGCGCCGCGGCAGGCAGCGAGATCGCGGCCGAGCGAACGCCGCACCTCCGCGTTGCTCACCACGTGGCTGGCCGTAGTCGGAATGCCCGGGATGTCCTGGTAGACGACGCTCGCCTGGAAATCCCAGAGCAACGGATAGACAATGAGCCCGCGGAAGCGTGACGAGGCGCCCCACGTCGGCACGACGCGGCAGAATGCGGACGTCTTTGCGGCGAGCGTCACGGCTGGCCCGGGGAAATCCGGGAAATTCGGGGCACTCGGGAACCGATCGGCGTTGACGAAGGCCTGCGGGGTCAGCGACGGATCGTTGTTCGCGTAGCAGTTGTCCGTCACGGTGCGGCCCATGTTCAGGCCGCCCTGGGCCTGCCCGCCGTTGCCGAAGCGCGCGTTCACCGTCAGGTCGACGCCGTTGTACACCTGGCTCGGGTTCCCGAAGTTCTCCGCCTTCGACACGAGGTTGTCGACGCGCCCGAACAGCGCCGGCTTCAGGTCATAGAAGCCGCAGAGCTGCTGCCCGCTCGTCGGCAGGCGCGTGTCAGTCGGCACGGTGATGCAGTACGAGTCGAAATCGGCCGGTGACAGCGCCAGGTTGTCGCGCACGAGGAAGCCGCCGTACCACGTCCGGTAGTAGGCGACGGTGAGGCCGAGGCCCGAACTCAGCTCATGCTGCAGCGAGGCAGATGCCTGCCAGTTGTGGCTCTGCGTGTTGAACCCTTCGAGCGCATCGTCGGCGAAGCGCGTCCCCGGCCGGAGCTGGCCAAAGGTCAGATCCGACAACGGACCGCACTCCCCGTTGGCAACGGGAAGCGCCGGCCCCAGCACACAGTCGGGGACGAAGTTGCCGCGCCGCGGATCGCCCGCCGGATAGAACGTGTCGTTCCACGTGCGCGTCGCATTCTCCGCCATCGCGCGTGCCGGGTTGTCGACTGCCCTGATGAGCTGCTCGGCGTACCGCCCCAGCGACGCTTTGACGGCCGTCCGTCCCGTGCCGAACAGGTCGTACGCGACGCCCAGCCGCGGATCGAGGTTGCGGAAGTGCGGCACGTTGTCGGTCGGCGCCAGCCGCCGCTCGGGCACGAACGGGCCGGCCGCCAGCACCTGCTCGGGCGTCCAGGCGCGCACGTCGTTGAACCGGAGGCCGAGATTGATGGTCGCGCGCTGAATGGTCCACTGGTCCTGCGCGTACCACGCCACATCGCGGAACGCCTCCTCGAACCCGTGCGAGGTTCCCCTCGTGGTACACGCGCACGTTGAAGCCGGTCTTGAAATTGTGCGTGCCGGTCACGTACGAGACCGCCGCCCGGCCCTGGTACAGGCGCCGCGGATTGTGCGAGTACGAGCCGCCCACCGCGAGCGAGTTCGCGCGCGAGCCGTACTTGAAGTTGCGCGCCTGCTCGGTGATCTGGATCATGTCCGGCGTCACGCCCGGAATGCGCTTCGTCGTCTGGTGATGGATGTTCCCGGACGCGCCGGCCTCGAACAGGATTCGGTTCGTCATCGGATACGTCCACGACGCGACCGGCATGAAGTTCGGGTTGTAGTGATGCTGGCCCGTCGATTCGGGCGCCGGAATCACGCCCGGGTTCAGGAGGCCGAACAGGCAGTTGCAGTTCGGCTGGTGTGAGGCCGCAATCGCGATCTTGTGCTTCTCGGCGGCCTGCCACGTGAGGCGGAGTGTGAAGTCGCGCGCGTACTCGTCGGTGAACGATGGCCGCCCCGAGTCGGGCTCGTAGCGCAGCACGCCCGGCGCCAGTCCCGGCTGGTCCTGCAGCCGGTTGTAAGAGTTGCCCGCCTGAAACTGCTGCGTCACCCCGGTGCGGACGGCGCCGAAGAACCAGAGCCGGTTCCGCACAATTGGGCCGCCGAGCGCGCCGCCGGTGTCGTAGAACCGCTTGAGCGCGCCCGTGTTGCTCGCGCCGCGCGCCCGCAGCGCATCGCCGATGTTGCTGCTCTCCAGGCTCGGGCCGCTCGCAAAGAACTCCAGCGCACCTGAGAAGGTGTTGCCGCCGTCGCGCTGGACGATATTCACCTGCGCGCCGCCGCTGTCGCGCTCCGCGCTGATGCCCCCCGTCTCGACGACGACCTCCTGGAACGTGAGCTGGTTGTAGACCACAACGCCCTGGGTCAGATTGGTGACGGTTGAATTCATGCCGTCGAATACCGGCGACGCGCTCGGCGCGCCGTGGATGTTGTAGTTCGCCGCCACTCGCTCGTTGACGGCGCCGACGCTGTAGGCCGTCGGAACGTTCAACACGGCTGCCGGCAGGACCTGATACAACGCGGGCAGCCGTCCCGTTCCAGGAATCGATTCGAGCGTGTCACGCGAGAGCTGAACCTGCTGGCGCACATTGCGGATGTCGACGAGCGGTGTCTCACCGGTGACGGTGACGGTCTCCTCGAGGGTGCCCACCCGCAGCTCCGCGTTGACGGTCGCCGTGAAGCCGCTCGTCAGCTCGAGCCCTTCGCGTCTGAAGGCGCTGAAGCCGGAAAGCGTGAAGGTGACCGTGTACGTTCCGGGCCGCAGATCGATGACTTGATACCGGCCCTGGTCGTCAGTGATAGTCGACCGCACTTTCTCGATGAGCGCGGGACTCGTCGCCTCGACCGTCACTCCCGGCATGACTGCGCCAGTTGTGTCGCGCACCACGCCGCTGATGTTGCCAGTCGCCTGTTGCGCCCACACCGATCCGGGCGCGGCGAACACGCCACACGTCAGAACCCAACCCAGGATGCGCCGAACCCTCATGACCCCCTCCCTTCGGATGCACCAGCAAGAGCAGTGCGGGGTGCGGAATGAATATGCGCGGCCGACGTCTTAGCGAATGACTGCGGTCGAGATCCTACGGTGTTGAATGTGCGATACGAGCAGCACGAACGCTACTCTTGCGATACGTCGGTGTCAACGGCGGACAGCGTGTGTGGGCACGCTGATGTGATCCGCCTCACAGATCTGGAGCTCTGAGAGAATCTGATTCGCTGTCGCTTCAGCCGGATCGTCCACAGGATCGATGTCCTCGACGACGTTGAAACCACGGAAGCGTCGCCGCGTCGAGACTCAGGCGTTTGGAAGGCACGGCATTCTGTGAACGGGTTCACAGATCGTCCCCTCGACTGTCCGTGTGAACCGCCACATCGAAGGAAGGGCGGTGTTACACTCCTGGAGCGGTCGCGATTTCAACCGAACTCACCAGGCTTGGAGACGGGCAAGGATATTGGGGGACATCATGGAACATGCGATCACCCTCAGTCTTCGAGTCGCAATCTGCCTGCTGATCATCCCCACAATGAGCGTGGCGCAAGAAATCCGCATCGGGAGCGACACACGCTCGACGCGGAACGCTTCGCGAGCCACGCAATTGGCGCGTGGCAGCCGACAACCCGCATTCGATATCAATCGCTTCAGGCCAACGCCTCGCGGCACGTTCGAGACGTTCCATGTGACGGCCACGAGACCCTTACGTGAAGCAGTGCGGACCGGCGCATTGCAGGAAGACACACCGATCTTGCTGGTGGAAACGGCTGCGGGAAAGGTCGCGTTGCTGGCCGACCAGATGACGTACCACCACATTGCTCAGGGCCGCGCAGGGAACAAGGACTGGATGGCGACATTTTGACCGGCCTGCAACACCGGGGTCAGTATGATCCCGACGATCGACGGCAAAGCCCATCACTTCGTTGTCGGCGGTCTCTACGACGGCGTCTTCGTCGCCCAGGACACGGAAACCGGCACGCTCTGGAATCACGTGACTGGTGAAGCCTTGCACGGACCGCTGGTTGGTCGCCGCCTTCAGGTGTTGAATCTTCTGCAAGTGAATGTCGAGCAGGCCCTCGCTGTGGATCCGGAAACACGTGTAGCGATTTCCGGTCAACCGTTTGTCTCCGGCACCCGGAGATCCCGGCTCAGCGACCCCAAGGCCGACCTCAATGACCGTTTCCTGTCGACGATGGGTTCCGAGGATACGCGACGTCCGCGAATGGAGCTGGGCCTGGGGGTCTGGACGGGCGCGACGCACCGTTTTTATCCACTCGAGCGCATTCGTCAGCGCGGAGAGGCGTTCGTCGACGAGCTCGACGGACGGAAGCTGCTCGTGTACATCGACCCGGACGCGTCAACGCCCGCGGCATTCTTTGTGACTGCGAGTGGAGCGAAAGTGCAGGGGGGCGAAATCCGACTCGACAACGGTGATGTCGTGCGATCGGGCGTGCGACTGGATCGGACGGGCCGCCGACGGAACGCCGAGCATCCACAGCAGCTCTTCACCCGTTGGTACGGGTTCGCACTGATGTTCCCGGGGTGTGAAGTGTTCGGTGGATAGGAGA
>JACPCS010000067.1 GCA_016184455.1 Acidobacteriota bacterium | reverse complement strand
CGGGTTCATCAAGTGAATCTCCGTCACCTTGCCTTCCAGATCGAGGAATTCCGTTTGGTACGCACCGTGGGAGTGGTGCGCGGACACTGGCACGGCCACTGCCACTGCCAGCGTGGCGATACTCAGAAGGGTGAATCGCATGGCGTGTTCTCCTCAGACGGAACAGACGATGCTCGGACACATCGGCGTCGCGACCAGTCGTCACCTGCTCAGCGGCGGCACCGGACAGATGTTGCAGTAGAGCTCCCGGTAGCGGATGTGGTTGCCGTTGGCGTCGAGAAATCTCACCGACAGTTGGAAGTGCAGCGGAGGAGAGAGCTCCCCCGGTCGCGTGCCTTCGAAGATGTAGAGACGATCCTGGTGCATCAGGATCGAGACGAACGTGCGGGAGCCGTCCGCATTCGCGAGCTGGAGCTGATGCCCCAGAACGAGGTCCGAGAAGAACAGGTTGTAGTGCGTGGCCTCGGTTCCCGGCCGCTGCAGGAGGCGCCAGCTCGCATACACCAGCGCCCCCGCGTGATCCATCCTCCAGTTGCCGGTTCCAGATCCGGCCTCGCCGCCGCCGGCGCACGTCTGGGCGCCCGCGGGGCAGCTGGCCGCCTTCTCGGTGAGGATGCGCCTGATGCCGCGGTAGTCGACCACCGTGACGCTGTAGCGGCTTCGGCCCTCTTCCGCGCGATAGATGCGCGCGGGCAGCACGGCGCCGAACTCCGAGGTATAGGTGGTCACCTCCACCTCCGGTTCGCCCGGCAAATTGACGCCGAAGAGGTCGTCGCGGTTCTCGTACTCGATCCAGTCCTGCGCGGCCGCGGACCCTGAAATCGTCAGCACCAACAACAGCGCCGCCATCAGCGGAAACAGGCGCATGAATATCCCTCGCGTTCGGTGAGCGAGCCGGCGAGCAAAAACGGGACCGGCGGCACGGCGCGGCGCGCGCTGCGCATTTCTGCGAGAAACGCGCGCGCAGGCGTTGAGACCAGCGAAAAGTTTCGCAGGCTTCTGTGCGAACTTCCTCGCATCGACTGCCGGTTTTTTCGCGGTGGAGATCAGCTTCGGCGTCTGAACACAATGCCCCGCCTCAGAGCCCCGTCTCCGGCGTAAGGCCCCAAGGCACCAGGCGACCTAGCCAAACGACTCCGATCCAGAGCGTGAGCGACACCCCCGCAATCACCTTGGCCAAGAGCGGTGCGTCCTCTCCCGGTCCCAACAGCTCGACGGTCCGGGACATCCCAGTGAGGTAAAAGGCCAGCAGGTTCAGTCCCGCAAGAAAAACGAAAAGAAGCTTCAGTTGCAGAAAGACGTTCGTGACGGCAACGGTATACGGATGGACCCCGCGCAGGTTGGCTCCGATGCCTAGAACGAACGCCAGCCCGGTTATCACACACAGAACGAATCCGACAACCGCCCACGGGAGAAGCCGCCTCAAGGGTGCGACGGCCACTCCTTTTGCCATTCCCATCAGTCGCAAGTCGAACATGCCGACTATCCCGACCAGGAGGGCAAGCCCGATGAAGTGGAGAGTTTCACACAGCGGCCACGCCCAGGAGTTCGACAGAGCCGCCTCCACGGATGGCCACCTGAGCCAATACCAGAGAAACTCCGCCATGGCGTCACCTCACCTGTTGGATGGATAGATCCCGGCCATCACGAACACCGTGTGTCTGTGAGGCCTCAAACGTGTTCCCCTGATGGCTCCGCCCAATCCAGAGAGCGGGCAACGATCGACCGTCCACCAAGCCAGACCAGGGCGAGCACGAGCGTGAGAATGACGAATGCGCCCACAGTGGTCCAGCGGACGAAGTTCGAATATGCGATCAGGCGCCCGGCCAGGATGGCCAGGCTCCAAAAAGCCAACGATGTGCCCGCCAGGATCTTGGCCTTCGCCGACGCCGGATCCCTCGAAGACACCTCGCGGGCGATCAATCGCAAGATCACAGCTGCAAGAGCAATGGATCCGAGTTTGACGTAGAAAATCGGGTCCGTCAGAAACGTGACTGCCGAAACCGGCAGCAGCAGCAGGCCCGAAACAGCGTTGATCCAGAAGCCAACCCACATGAGGCGGAAAAAGCCCGCCATCGGCGCCAGAGGCAGGCTGCGCGCAACACCGAGGATGCGCATATCGACCGCCGCATTCGGGCCTACCAAGAGCGCGAGGCCTATGGCGTGCAGGCTCAAGAAGACTGTGTACGGGAACAGGCCCGGATTACGCACCCACTCCGCGTAACCGGTGTTCTCCAACCAAATAAGAAGATCCATGACTAACCGCCAAACGGCTTCGACGGATCCTCGTGGTACAAGGTCACGACTCGCCCGTCCGGCAATGTCAGCGTTCGGAGCCGGCCGAGGTTCGAACCGTCCCGCGCCGGGGCAAACGTGACCTTATAGGTCTGTCCCGTTACGAAGATCCTGACCAGGCCGGCCGAGCGAAGTGCCCCGGGGCCCGCGCCGGTCATTTCCCATTCGACGACCGTGCCGTCAGATCTGGTCTCCTTGAAGAACCAGCGAACATGCGGGTTGATCATCGCGAATCGCGTAAGGACACCCGTGAACGACCCCGTCTTCTCCAAATTGAACTCGGCCGCAATCGAGTGATGTCCTGCCGCGGGCGTCGCCTGAGACATCCACACGAACGCGATCGAGGCGACCACCACCGCCGCCAACGCATTGAAGTGTCGAACCTTGGTCATATGTAACCTCCCCAGCATCACGGGGCCCGTGGCGGCCAGCAAGAACGGGACCGGCGGCACGACCCTGGCGCGCGCTGCGCATTTCTGCGAGGGACGCGGCGTGCTCCTCGCGAGTCGGGGGAGGTTTCGCGGCGTCGACTGCGAACTTCCTCGCGGGCGGTGCTGGTTTTCTCGCGGAGGGACTGCCCCGATCAGGCCCAGTTGGTGCGCTCGAGAAATGTCCGGGGCTCGAGCGGCCGGCCCGTGGGGAACCGGGCGGCCTCGCGCCGCGCCGCCCACGCGAGCAGCCGGCCGACCGCGGCGCCCGACGTGCGCGACCACGCGCCGAACTCCCGCCCCATCTCCTGGCGCAGCTCGTGGATGCGATCGCTCACCGCCCGATTGGTCGAGCGCAGGCAGCGCTCCATCGCCCAGAGCGCCGCGGCGTAGGGTCCGCTGAGCTGTTGCGCCGCGCGCTCCACCCGCGCACGGACGCGCAGATCGGCGTCCGCGCCGTAGCGGCGATAGCGATCGAACATCGTGCGCATCAGGCGGTACAGGCTCGGCCCGTTCCGCTCGTAATCGGCCCTGAACGCCGCGTCGAGCAGCGCTTTCGACTCTTCGCAGGAGATGGCCGGATGCCGGAAGTTGAACTGGTACTGGCCGTGGATGTCGGCCGGATCGATCCCCTCGATCAGCCGTCCTTCTTCGGCCACCTGCCGGTGCAGCGGCGTGCCAGGCATGGGCGTGTAGAGCATGAACTGGTGGAAGACCGCGTCGTGCGCGATCGCGTAGTCGAGGTCGCGCCAGATGTTCTCCGGCGTGTGGTGCTCCATGCCGACGATCGTCGATCCGAGCACGCAGATGCCATTGGCCTGCAGCTCGCGCGTGAGCGCCAGCGTGTCGGCGCCCTTGAGCTTCACGTAGCCGCTCTGCGGCGATTCGAGGCCGAGCCACACCCACTCGACGCCGAGCTCCACGAGCTGCCGGACGTCGTACTGCCGGACCGCGTTCGCCGAGGAGAACACGTACATCGACCACGGCTTGCCGTGCGCCCGCATGAGGGCCAGCAGCTCGAGGGCGCGGCGTTTGTGCAGCAGGAAATTCTCGTCCATCATGAAGAACGAGCGTGTCCCGAGCCTCCGCTCCGCGTCGCACATCACGCGGAAGAGCTCCTCGCCGCGATCGAAGAAGTTGATGAACCTCCCCTTGCCGCCGAAGAACGCGGAGGTCGTGCAGAAGTTGCAGCCCATCGGGCAGCCGACGGACGGGATGATGGTGGCCGATCGGCTCCGCCGGTTCTCCGTCACCGGCATGCCCATCACGCGGAAGCCGAACGAGGACGGGATCACCGGGTGCCGAATCGGCGCCTCGGGATCCTCGCCGAGGAACGCCCGCAGCCAGCGGACGCCTTCGCCGCGGACGATGTGATCGGCGTCGATCTGGCGCTCGATGCCCGGAATCGCCGTCACGTGCCCGCCCACGACGATCGTCGCCCACGGCGAGTGAAGGCGCACGAGCCGGCACATCTCCCGCACCTTGCCGACGTTCACCACGATGGACGAGATCCCGACGATGTCGTAGTCGTGGGTGCGGAGCTCGTGGATGAACCGCTCGCGCGTCGGAAAGTCGAGCACCGTGCACGGCGCGGAGATGTTCTCGCGGAGGAACATGAGGCTCCACGTGCGGTGGAACATCCGCAGGGAGAACGGCCCCTGCTCGCGCGTGACCTGGTTCTGGTACAGCTCCACGGGATTGATCGCGCGAGACCCGAACGCATCGTCCACGGCGAAGGGCTTGAATACCGACGTAAGAAGGATCCGGCGTCGAGACATCGACATGCCGCGATTGTAGTCACACGGGAGCGCGATCGATGCCGTCGGAGACGCGGTTACAGAACTCTTACAAAGCGAGCGGCGCGCGAATTATTTCGCGGGCGTGATCTGACGTGACGCAAAGGCCCGATTACGTACCTGCCCTTGGACACCAGGCGTTGACGGGTCTGTACGACCCGATCGTGGCGCTGACCACGCGCGAGCGCGCGGTCAAGACCGCACTCATCGAACAAGGACGAATTCGAGACGGCGATCGCGTGCTCGATCTCGCCTGCGGAACCGGCACGTTGGCGCTCTGGATTGAGTGGCGTGACCGTGACGACGGAGTTCTCCACGCTTCTGGGCACCATGACGCTCTACCGCGCCCAGCGACAGGAGCGCCACTCCTTCACCTGAGTTGGCCTCGCGACGGCTGAGCGCGCTATTCGGGTCCGTAGAGCCCGCGCGCCGTGGAACGAATGGTTCCGTCTTCGTGAATGACCCGGAAGTCGAGCGCGCGGCCGTCAGCGAGGCGAAGCGTCAGTTCCAGGCCAAGTCGATGCAGGCCGGGAATGTCCAGATCATCGGGAGCCGTGATGTGACCTTCGACCTCCAGGTTTGCCGGTACCGGCTCGCCGTCGTCAGAGAAGTGCTGGTAGACGTCGAGATGGTAGTGCACGCGCCCGATGCGCCCACCCTCTTCAAACAGGTCTCCCTCGCCAACCGGCTGTTCGATCAGCCGCTGCACGTGATCGCTCCTCCTCCAGGCCTGTACGCAGGGCACACCGCATGCCAGAGGGGCCGGAGCCGGGATCGACCATTGCACTGACCAGTTCGGCTTCGACTGGACGGCGCAGCATTCGGGTTCGGATGTGTGCGCCCGAAAGATTCTTCGCGGGCCGTGAAATATCTCGCGCCTCCACACGTTCCCGGAGCATGGGATCCATCGCCGCGGCCCCGAACGTCCACCAACCCATGGAACGAGGGGGGTACGTCCATGAAGATTGACATTCACCAAGTCGAGAGCATCGCGAATGAGGTCGATGCGATGGAGAGACAGATCGCATCTCGCGCGGACGAGCTGCACGATCCCCATCGCGCCGGACAACCGCTCGACGACTGGCTCGCGGCCGAGCGCGAGACCATCTGGAGGCCCGCGATAGAAGTCCGCCAGGGCGATGACGCCTACATCGTCGAAGCCGCGGTGGCCGGGCTCGAGCCGCCCCAGATTGACGTGCGGGTGGCACCGAGCGACGTGCTGATCAGAGCGGACGTCCATCACCATCACCAGCACACCGGCGACGCCGTGCTCTGCGAGTTCAGCGCGGGCCCGATGTTCCGGTCGTACCACTTCGCACATCCGGTCGATCCCGCGCGCACGCGGGCCGACTACAAGAATGGGCTGCTGCGGATCACGGCGCCGCTCGTTCCGGCGCGGACGCCATAGACGTGCGAGAAGGGAGACCGTTCGCCGCCCAATCACACTCGCCGCGGTCCCGGCGCGGTGACGCCCTCCTCGCCGGACACCTTGAATGCCTGCGCCTGCCTCGCCAGTGCGGCGAGGCGCTGCTCGACGAGGCAGTTGACCGTTCCCGAGGGAAACTGGCCGGTGACGTCGCGGCCGCCGGCTGGCACGCCGGTCAGGAGCTGCAGCCCCTGATCGACGGTGTCGATCGCGTAGACGTGAAAAGTGCCGGCGGCGACCGCCTCGACCACGTCGGCGCGCAGCATCAGGTGGCGCTTGTTCGCCGCCGGGATCAGCACGCCTTCGTTCCCCGTCAAGCCTCTCGCCCTGCACACATCGAAGAAGCCCTCGATCTTCTCGTTGACGCCGCCAATCGCCTGGATCTCGCCGCGCTGATTCACCGATCCCGTCACCGCGATTGACTGCTTGACCGGGAGATCGGCAAGCGCCGAGAGCAACGCGAACAGCTCGGCCGACGAGGCGCTGTCCCCTTCAACGCCGCCGTAGCTCTGCTCGAAGACAAGGCTGGCCGACAGCGAGAGCGGCTGGTCCGGCACGTACCGGCCGGCCAGGAATCCCGAGAGGATCAACACGCCCTTCGAATGAATGGGACCGCCGAGCTCGACCTCACGCTCGATGTCGACCACCGTGCCGCTGCCCAGCCGCACGCGGGCGGTGATGCGGCTGGGGCGCGCGAACGCGAAGCCTCCCAGCTCGACGACGGAGAGCCCGTTCACCTGACCGACGACGCTCCCCGTTGTCGAGATCGCGAGCGTGCCTCGCGCGATCTCTTCCTGCAGGCGCTCCCGGGGCCGGCTGGACCGGTGGATCCATGCGTCGATCGCCCGCTGCACGTCGGCGGCCTCCACGACGGAACGCCCCGCTGTCCCGGCCCAGTGGTCGGCTTCCTTCAGCAGGTCCGCCAGGCGATCCAGCGCGAGCCACATCTTGCCCGCGTCACCGACGACACGGGCCCCATGTTCGAGGACGCGCGCCACGGCGGCGGCACTGAAGGGCCGGACCGCCGCCTTTCGGCCGAGCGTGGCAATCAGTCGAGCGTATGACGCGGTCTGATCGGCCGCGCGGTCCGTGCTCGACTCGAAATCGACTGCCACCTTGAACAATTCCCGGAAGTCGGGGTCGAGTTGGTGCAGCAGGTAGTAAAGCAGCGGCTCGCCGATCAGGACCACTTTGACGGTCAGCGGAATCGGCTCGGGATCGAGCGACACCGTGCTCACCAGGCTGAGTGCCTCGCCGAGCGACTCCACGCGAAGCGCGCGTGCGCGCAGCGCGCGCTTCAACCCCTCCCACGCGAAGGGCTCGAGCAGCAGCCGGCGGGCATCCAGGATCAGGTAGCCGCCGTTGGCCCGATGGAGCGCCCCTGGCTTGATCAGCGTGAAGTGCGTCACGAGCGTGCCCATTTGCGCGACGTGCTCGATGCGCCCAACCAGATTCTGGAAGGTCGGCTTGTCCTCATAGACGACCGGCGCGCCGTGGAGGCCGCTGCGGCCATCGAGCACGTTGACCTGATAGCGGCTCAGCGGCTGAGCAATGACGCTCGCTCTGGCGATGAGGGCTTCGAGCAAGCCCTCGTCTTCCCGGGCGGTCCCTCGCCGCACGTCGTCGGCGTGCTCGATCACGTCGGCCTTCACCGCGGCCAGGTAGGCCTGCACGTCTGGCAGTCCGTCGTACTGCTTCGCCAGATCGTCAAGGGGGGCGTCGACGGCTGCACTGATGACCGCGCGCTTCAGCGCCCGCTCCTTCTCGCGGCTCTCCCGCCGCCATTGGGGCACCTGGTGGAGAATCTTCTCCAACTCCCCCTCGAACTCCTCGAGAGCAGCCTTGACGGCCTGACGCTCCTCGTCCGGCAGCTGCGCAAACGCGTCCGGTTCAAGAGGCTCTCCGTCGTGGAGCGGCACGACGCCGAATCCCGCGGGCGTGTGGATCAGGGCGACGTTGCGCTCGCCGGACCGCTTGCCGAGATCCGCCAGGGCCGCCTGACGGCGCTCGTTGAATTCCTGATCGATCTGCTCGTGACGCTTGCGGTACTCGTCGGTCTCCAGCGCCGCTCGCACGACGGTCTGGAGCTCGTCGACCAGCCGGGTCATGTCGTCACGAAACCGGCTGCCGCGGCCTGCCGGAAGGGAGAGCGCACGCGGCCGGTGAGGCTCCTCGAAGTTGTATACGTAGCACCAGTCCGGCGGTGCGGCCTCGGAACCCGCCTGCTGCTCGAGGTACTGCCGGACCATCGCATGCTTGCCCGCGCCTGTCGGTCCAAGCGCGAACAGGTTGTAGCCGTCGTGGCGAATGCGAATGCCGAACTGGATGGCCGAGACCGCCCGGTCCTGGCCGAGCGTGATGGGACCGTCGGGCAGGTCTTCCGTGGTGCGAAAGCCGAGCGTTGCCGGATCACACCTGCGATAGAGCTGGTCGGGCGTCAGCCGTTCGGCCGGTGCGATCTCCTTCCGTCCGACCATGTCGACAAGCGTTGCAGGCACGTCCGTCGCTCTCGCCCCAAGGAAGTTGGCATTCTATGCAACGCAACAGCCGTGCCCGCAGGGTACGCCATCGCCATCGCCATCGCCTCCGCGATTTTTTTCGCAGCAATGATTGAGATCGAGACGATCCTCTGCCCTATCGACTTCTCGGACTCGTCGCGCCGTGCGTTGGACCATGCGGTGACGATCGCGCGGTGGTACGAGTCGACGATCACTGTCCTGCATGTCTACCCCGTTGCGCCTCCCGCGGCGTGTGGCCTCGAGTCCCCGGCTCTGGGCGGCGCCGTCCTCACGCCAGCGGACCGCGAGCGGCTCACGACCGCGATGGCAAGCTTCATCGACGCGTCGAATGCCGCCGAGATGCCGATCGAGATCGTGATTGGTCAGGGCAGCGCCACGACCAGGGAGATTCTGAAGCACGCGAGTGCGATGCAGGCCGACCTCATCGTCATTGGCGTGCACGGACGCCGCGCAGCCGATGTGGCGGTCTTCGGATCGACCACGCAGCACGTCGTGCGTCAGGCCACCTGTCCGGTGCTCACGACTCGCAAGGGCTGAAGCGGCCGCAATGCCGCCGCTCCTTCGTTGTCAGCTCGCCGCAAGAGCCCGTTGGCGCGTCAGTTGTTCGAGCACACCCTGGATCGCGTCGGCCAGATTGGGGCGGCCAATCTCCTGGAGCTCGTACCGCACGCGCACCACGGGCTGGCGAATCTGCACGAGGCGACTGAGATCGATGGGCGTGCCGACGACGACGACGTCGCACGGGACGCGCTCAATGGTGGCCTCGAGGTCGCGTACTTGCTCTTCGCCATAACCCATCGCGGGGAGGATCGGGCCAATCTCGGGATAGGTTCTGTACGTGTCGGCCATGCTCCCGACCGCGAAGGGCCGCGGATCGACGAGCTCCCGCGCCCCGAACTTCTTTGCGAGCACCGTGCCCGCGCCGAAGCGCATCTCGCCGTGCGTGACGGTCGGGCCGTCTTCCACCACGAGGACCGCGCGCCCCGTGACCATGTCGGGACGTTCGGCCATCACCGGCGACGCGGCCTCGACGATCAGGGCCTCGGCATTGGCGGCGCGGATGTGATCGCGCAATTGCTCGGTGGCTGCGAGATCGGCGGTGTCAATCTTGTTGATGATGACGACATCCGCCATTCGCAAATTGGCTTCTCCCGGGTGGTACGCCAGCTCGTTCCCCAACCGCAGCGGGTCGGCGACAACGATGTGGAGCGTCGGGCGGTAGAACGGCAGGTCGTTGTTCCCGCCGTCCCACAGGATGACATCCGCATCAGCCTCGGCCTTGTCGAGGATGTCTGCGTAGTCGACGCCGGCGTAGACCACCGAGCCGGCGACAATGTGCGGCTCGTACTCCTCCATCTCCTCGATGGTGCAGTGCTGGCGCTTCATGTCCTCCAGCGTGGCGAACCGCTGGACGCGCTGGGCGATCAGATCGCCGTATGGCATGGGATGCCGAACGACCGCCACCCTGAGGCCGCGATCGCGCAGCAGGCTGGCGAGGCGGCGGGTCGTCTGGCTCTTGCCGGCCCCCGTGCGCACGGCGCACACGGCAATCACCGGCCTGCGACTCTCGAGCATCGTCGCGCGCGGTCCGAGCAGCACGAAATCGGCACCGGCCGCCTGGGCAATGGCCGCCCGGTGCATGACGTAGGGATACGACACGTCGCTATAGGAGAAGACGACCTGCCGGACGTCGAGCCGCTCGACCAGCGCGGCCAGCTCCTCCTCGGGAAAGATCGGCACACCCTGCGGGTAGAGCGGTCCGGCGAGCGCCGGCGGGTACCGACGCCCGGCAATGTTCGGGATCTGAGCCGCCGTGAACCCGACGACGTCGTATCGCGTGTCGTCCCGATAGACCACGTTGAAATTGTGAAAGTCGCGGCCGGCGGCTCCCAGTATCAGCGTGCGGATGCGATCCATGGCAATGCCCCTCACACGGCGGCCGTCAGCACGTCCTCTACGCACGGCTCGCTCCTCTCGAGGTGAATGCGGGCCGGCGCTGTCCTGGTGGAACACAATCGAAGATGTGAGTTCCGGCGTGTCCCTCGAGCGCCGCGACCAGCCGGTTGGGCGACGTGACAATCGCCTCGCGGCCGCCCGCGGCCACAAACCGCCGCGCCGCTTCCACCTTCGGACCCATCGTCCCTGGAGGAAACTGGCCGGCTGCCGCATGACCGCGCAAGTCATCCACGGTCACCTCGGTGAGCCGGCGCGCACGCGGGCTGGCGAAATCGAGCGAGATGGCGTCGACGTCGGTTGAGATCAGCAACACATCGACGCCCAGCCGAGTCGCCAGAAGCGCCGAGGCCAGGTCCTTGTCGATCACCGCCTCGACGCCCTCGAGCGTCTGACCACGTCGAATGACGGGAATGCCTCCACCGCCGAGTGTGATCACGATGGCGCCCGACTCCACGAGCGTGCGAATGGCTCCTTCTTCGACGATCTCCAGCGGCTCCGGCGACGGCACCACGCGGCGGTAGCCGTGTGGTGGCTCCTCCACGATCGTCCAACCCGCACGGCGCCGGCGGTCTGCTTGGGCGTGGTGATAGAAGGGACCGATCGGCTTGCGTGGATGCGCCAAGGCGGCATCATCCGGCGCGACAACGACCTGGGCCAGCACCGTTGCCACGGGATCGCGCAGGCGCTGGTGCAGCAAGGCCTCCCGAAGCGCCTGCTGCAGCAGGTATCCGATCTCGCCTTGCGTGCTGGCGACACACACGTCCAGCGGAAGTTCGTAGGCTTCCGGTACGGCGCGCTCGGATCGCAGCACGGCGGCGCCGACCTGCGGACCGTTGCCGTGCGTGAGCACCACCCGCCAGCCGCGCGCGGCGACGTCGGCAATGGCGCGACAGGTCTCCGCCACGTGCCGGCGCTGGGTGGCCACGGTCGGCGGCTCGCCCGCCGGAATCAGCGAGTTGCCACCAATCGCGATCAGCACGGTCGGGCGCATCGGTCATTCCTCGGATCCCAGCAGGGCCAGCAGCAATGCCTTCTCTGTGTGCACGCGGTTCTCGGCCTGCTGGAAGACGACTGAGCGAGGCGAATCGATGACCTCGGCAGCGACTTCTTCACCGCGATGGGCAGGAAGGCAGTGCATGAAGATCGCATCGGGCGCGGCACGATCCAGCAACGCGTCGGTGACCTCGTACCCGGCGAAGGCGCGACGCCGTTCCTCGGCCTCGGCCTCCTGTCCCATGCTGATCCACGTGTCCGTGTACACGACATCGGCCCCGTCCACTGCCTCTTCCGGTGAGGACGTCACGCGGCACGCGTCCTGAGGCGTGGAGGCATGCCGCCGCGCCCACTGCAGAACCTCCGCGCGCGGCTCGTAGCCGGGAGGCGACGCCATCGTCATGCGCACGCCGACGAGCGCCGCGGCACAGATGAGCGAGTTGGCGACGTTGTTCCCGTCGCCGACAAAGGCGAGATGCAGGCCGTCGAGTCTGCCCGTGATCTCGCGCATCGTGAAGTAGTCGGCCAGCGCCTGACACGGGTGGCTGACGTTGCTGAGGGCGTTGATGACGGGAATCGATGCCGCCTGCGCCAGCGCCTCGACCGTCTCGTGCGCGAAGGTACGCGCCGCGATGGCGTCCACCATCCGATCGAGCGTCCGGCCGACGTCGCCGATCGCCTCGCGCTGGCCCAGGCCAATCTCCTGCGGCGCGAGAGAGAGCGCATGGCCGCCCAGATTGTGAAGCGCCACGTCAAATGAGACCCGCGTCCTGAGGGACGGCTTTTCGAAGATCAGCGCGAGCGTCTTGCCGCTCAACAACCCTTGGTACCGCGCTGGTTGCCGCTTCAGGTCGGCCGCAAGCGCGACGAGCGCCAGCAGCTCCCGACGGGTGAGATCGCGAATCGAGAGCAGATCACGGCCGCGCAGTGTTGAGCAGGCGCCCGTCGCGGCAGTCACAGGAAGTGTGAGCGACATGCCCTCACCCGCTAGGCGTGCACCGGTCGCGACAGTGCGGCCACCACCATCTCGTCGGTCACCTCGGAGAAATCCCGGAAGAACTGGCCGACCGCAGAGAAGTCGAGAGGCGTCTCCAGGCACACCACCTCGTCGGCTTCGGCCCCCATCCGGTCGAGTGATTCAGCCGGCGCGACACCGATCGCGACGATGATCTGCCGTGGCTTCCGGGCGCGCACCGAGCGAATCGCCGCCGTTATCGACGACCCGGTCGCAATCCCGTCGTCGACGATGATGACAATGCGCCCGGCAGGGTCGATGGCTCTTTGCGCCCGTGTGTACGTCTCGCGGCGAGCACGCAGGATTTCGAGTTGAGCGCGAATTTCTTGTCGGACGTAGTCCTCGTCGGCGATGTCGAAGTAGGGACCACGCAGCACTGTCCCGGCTTCGTCGACCGCACCGATCGCCAGCTCGGGCTGGCCTGGCGCCCGCAGCTTGCGCACGAGCACGACGTCCACCTCGCCTCCCAGAGCGTCGGCCACGATCCGAGCCATCGGCACCGCACCGCGCGGCACGCCCAGCACCAGGGGGCTCTGGCCCTTGTAGGCGCTGAGGCGTTCAGCGAGGAGGCGGGCAACTTCATCCCGACTCTTGAAGATCATCGCGTCACCCCCGCATTCGGGCCTCATGGTGAGCGTCAGGACGTGGCGCACGCTCCAGCGCTCAGGCCGCATCGTCACGCGCGGCGCGCATCTTGGCCAACGCCCGCACTTCGATCTGGCGCACCCGTTCGCGTGTCACCGACAGGCGGTGGCCAATCTCCTCGAGCGTGAGCTCACGACCGCCACCCAGCCCATAACGGAGACGGAGCACCTCGCGCTCCCGCTCGTTGAGGGGAGCCATCGCGTGTTCGACTTCCTTGGCGAGCTCGCCGCGCATCGCCTCGTCTTCGGGCGATCGGAAGGTCACATCCGGCACCACACGTCCCAACGGCGTCTCCTCGTCCTCGCCCATCGGTGCCTCGAGTGAGGCGGGGTGCTTGGCGGCGTCCAGGAGCAACAGGACCTTCCCTACCGGGACCCCCATCCGCGTCGCGAGCTCCTGAGGGCGGGGTTCGCGACCTAGCTCCTTGAACAGCTCGGCCCGCGCCTTGGTCAGCCTGTTGAGCGACTCGATCACGTGAACCGGCAGCCGGATCGTCCGGCCGTAGTCGGCAATCGCGCGGGTGATGCTCTGGCGGATCCACCAGGTGGCATATGTCGAGAACTTGAAGCCGCGGCGATACTGAAATCGGTCGGCCGCCTTCATCAGACCGATGTTGCCTTCCTGGATCAAATCGAGAAACGACAGCCCGCGACCGAGGTATCGCTTGGCGACCGACACCACCAGGCGCAGGTTCGGCTCGATGAACGCGTGCTTCGCATCCAGAAGCGCCTGTGCCTTCTCGGCGACCCGGGCATACTGCTGCCGGAACGTCTGAGGCTGCTCACCCTGCTGATCGACGTGGCGCAGTTCCGCGACGATCTCATCGACGACCGAGGGACGAATCGGCAGACCGCGAACCTTCGCCCCCATCCGTTCCTGCAGGCGCTCGATCTCCTGTCGGAATCTCGCACGGCTCGCGGCCGTGGAGCGGTGATTCCGCATGCGCGCCCGATAGTCCCCGATCTCGCGCTCGAGCCGGCGCACGCGCGCGAAGGCGCGCATCACCGGGGCGATCTTCGTCGGCTCGAGCTCGCCGCCCTCGGGCAGCAGAATGAGCTCCGCCGCCGGTACGGCGTGAGCGCGGACGGCATCGGCCAGCGACAGCAACGTCTGGCGTGCCGCGGGGATCTTCACCAGCTCGGCCAGCAGATCGCCGCGCGTCACCTCGATCCTCCGGCCAATCTCTTGTTCCTCCCGCGCCGTGAGGAGCTTCCGGCGGCGGAGATGCGTCAGGTAGACGCGAACCAGGTCGAGGTCCTCTTGCGGCAATCGAGCCTCCGGGGCCTCCTCGATCTCCCCGGGCCACAGGGCCTCCTGTTCGGCCTGTTCGAGCGGCTGCTCCTCGAACGCTTCGGGCTCTTCTTCTGCAAGGAGCCGGTCAGGCGGTTTGATGACCGCCGGCTCTATCGCACCGTGCCCTTCGACCGGCAGGAGACCAAACGCGTGGGCACGCTCGCGCCAGTCGAGCAGGTGGGCATTGCGCGCTGGTTCGCGCCAATCGACCAATGACGCTCCAGCCGCGCGGCGCGACGCTGACGGTTCTTCACGCGTTCGCTTGGTCATCGGGTCCGCCGGCGTCTAGCCGGTTCCCCCCCGCGCTCTCTTCGGTGTGCAAGGAACTCACCAACGATGAAGACGTGAAGGCCTCTTCGCGCCTGACATCGCGGCCCGTGGAGCAGACGTGTCACGTGTAGATGCAGCGATTGGGGAAAGTCGCGCGCCAACCTGCGAACCAATTCGCTGCGCGCCGGCGTCGCCGAAAGAAGGACCTTCGCTCCTCCGCGATTTCTCGATGCGAACAGTTGGCGCGCTCTGTGCTGAAGTAGCAGAGGTCGGGGTCACGCGCCTGGGTGACGACCGGCTTGACGGATCGGGAGTGGGTGTAACGGACGCTCACGGAGGCGAAAGCTTCTGAGGCCGTGAGCACCGCCCGATGAACGCAGCCGCCCATCTGGGATGACGTGCCCCGATTTGTCTGTACGTTGGCCCCTGGGCGTCCATCGACGCGTGCAATCCTAGTACGCGAGGTACGCCATTCCCGCAACGAGAATCAGCAGGATGATGACCAGGACGAGCGTCCACACGGACCACCCGAGCGTCTGCGGCTTGGTTGCCATCGGCTCCTCCATCGATCGGCGTCTCGCGCAGCCTCTTGCAGCCGTTGTGCAACTGATATTCCACTCACGACACGGCCTGCGGCGGGCTTCGGCGCATGTGGAACCAGCCGTCACAGCGCTTGCATCTCGACCTGCCGGGCGCACACGCATCCGGTGATCGTGGTCGCGAATATCTCACCGCTGGCTGCAAATTTTCCCCGAGCGACCTCCAGTAGCACCCGCCATGCGTGGCCGGCTCGGGCCATTTGCCGCCATCTGGTGGTATCCCCCTTGCCTCATCGCTCTGCGGAGGCGAACGCCATGACGTGGAGAGATTTGCTCCCGGACGTCGCCTGAAGCGGTGAGGGGAGGGAACGTGGCCATCACGGTTGTGACCCCAACGTTGAATGATGTCCAATGGCTGGCCGACCACGAGACAGGTGAAGGCATGGTCGTGAGCTGCTACGCGGACACCTCGGTAGCGTCCGGCGTCAGGCCGCTCTGGCGCGAGCACTTGAAGAACGAAGTCAAGCGGATCGGTGAGACGCTGGCCGATTCTCCCGCGGCACGAGCGGAGCTCCAGCGAAACGTCGCCGCCATCGAGGCTGTGCTGTCGAGCCGTCGCCTCGCACGCGCGCGCGGCGTGGCGGTGTTTGCCGCCTCCCAGCGCAATCTGCTCCGAACCTACGCGCTCGCGTCTCAGGCACCGAACCGTCTCGTCGTCAACGAGGAGCCCTATCTCGTGCCGCTCCTCGAGCTGCTTCACCGGCAGCGTCGGTATCTGGTGGTGCACACCAACACGCACCGAGGGCGCCTGTACACGGCGATCCCCGGCGCCGTGCGTCTGATCGAAGAGATCAGCGAGGAGGTGCCGAAGCGCCATCGTGCCGCGGGGGAGCGGTGGGGCAAGCAGCAGGCCACGATCGCGCGCCATCGCGAGCACCACATACTCCACTACTTCAAGGAGCTGGCCGGCGAGATTGCACGCGCGTGGCCCGACGAGCGGTACGACGGCATCGTCCTGCTTGGCGAGCACGAGGTGCTGCAGCAGGTGCGGACGCATCTTCCGGCCCACCTCGCGCGCCGGATCGTCCGCGAGGCGCCGTACGCATGGGTGGGGCGACAGGCGTCGCTCGAATCGAAGATCAACGCCATCCACGAGGACGCGCTGCGCGAGCACGATCGAGAGGTGCTCGAGGACGTCAAGCGCCGGCTGATGGAACAGCATCACATCGCGATCGGCCCGCAGGCGGTGATCGATGCCATCGTTTACGACGAAGTCGGGTATCGCGGATCCGTGGTGATGGAACCGGACAGGGGCGACGTCGCATCCCGGTGCACCGGCTGCGGGTCGCTCTTCGCGCAGGTCCTCGCGCAATGTCCGTCCTGCCACGGGCCATGCGAGAAGACCAATCTCTGGCAGGCGATCGCGTTGCTCGCCGCAGGGCACCACGTCTCCGTCGACTTCGTCGGCGCCGGACAGGGCCTGGAGAAGCATGGTGGTGCCGTGGCTGTGCTGGCCCGTGAGGAAGTCGCACCCGAGGCCGTGTTGACGGCCTCGTTGCCGGAGCGTCGCGCGTGACCTTGGAGTCACACAGGTGCAGGAGGAGACGATGGCCATACACAAGGTGATCGAGGTCTTGTCACAGTCGGAGAAGAGCTGGGAGGACGCCGCTCAGCGCGCCGTCGCCGACGCCGGCAAGACCGTCGACAACATCAGATCGATCTGGGTCAAGAACTTCGAGGCGGTGGTCAAAGACAACAAGATCGTCGAGTACCGCGTGAACGCAAACCTGACCTTCGAAGTGAAGCCATAGCGTTCACCCGGCCGCACGCCGCGCCAGATACTCGACGGCGTCTTGGCGATCAGCGCCACGAGCACGGATAAATTTCAGAAGCTGCGAACAATTCCGCGCGCTCGATCCGGGGGCCACCGACCGCGTTCGATTGCGCCTCGAACGGGTCCTCCTTGCCGGGGCACCAGTCTTGCCTCGTACAGTCCGGATGACTCCCGGCAGTGAAACATCGAGGAGAAGCACCATGCGAAACGTATTGATCGTCGCGCCTCTGCTGGCGCTCTCGGTGGCTGCCGCGCCCGCGTGCGCCACCAAGGAGTTCGTCAGGACGGAGGTGGGAAATACGAACGCCAGGGTCGACACGTTGACACAAGCCCTCGAGCAGGTACAGGCGCGCGTCACTCAGACCGACGCACGGGTCAGCCAGGTCGACCAACAGGCGAACGCTGCAGCAGCATCGGCTACTGCGGCGCGGACCGTCGCTGACAACGCCGCGGACGCGGCCAGCGCCGCCGCCGTTGCCGCCAACAGCGCCACGGGGCGCGTGGAGGCCGCTGAAACGGCGGCGAGGCGTCTCCTCTACGAGGTGACGCTGAACGAAGACGAGGGCAACTTCGAGTTCGGCAAGTGCGACCTGTCGGATCGGGCGAAAGCGCATCTGGATCAGATCGTGGCCTGGCTCACGGCGAACCCGAAGATGGCCTACATCGAGATCGAGGGCCATACCGACAACATCGGGCCCAGCGCCGTCAACCAGCGCCTGGGTCTGGAGCGCGCCGAAGCCGCGAAGGTGTACCTCCACGATCAGCACCAGGTGCCGCTGCACAAGATGAACGTCGTCTCGTACGGCGCCGAGAAGCCCCTGTTGCCGAACACGACGCGCGAGGGACGCGCAATGAACCGGCGGATCGTCGTCCGAGTGCTGTCCTAACCAGTCTCGCTCACGACCATTCGCGAATGCACGGGCCGCCGAACGGCTTCGACAGGCGGCCCGACGTGCACGAATGGGGGCACTGCGATGTTTGCCACAAGTTCCACGCCGACGCTGGATGGTCCTGGGCACGTTCCTGGTCGCGTGCGCGCTGAGCCTGCCCGCCTCCGCCCAGTACTTCGGACAGAACAAGGTGCAGTACCACACGTTCAAGTTCGAGGTGCTCAAGACCGAGCACTTCGACATCTACTTCTATCCAAGGACCTCAACAACCTGAAGTACTTCCCGTACCGGTGGGGCCACGCGTTCTGGGCCTACGTCGGCGGGCGCTGGGGCGACCGTGCGATCGGCCAGATGCTGCGCGTCGCCGGCTCAACGGGCGACGTGAACGCGGCGATTGAGAGAGAGCTCGGTCTCGAGGCGGCGGCACTCTCGAAAGACTGGCAGGCGTCAATCGCGAAGACATACGCGCCGATCCTGGAGGCCGCCACCCCGCCACACGAGGCGGGGCGATTGGTCATCACAGGCAAGGACAGTGGTGGCGAGCTGAACGTCGGCCCGGCGATCAGCCCCGATGGCCGGTGGATAGCGTTCCTCTCCGAACGAAGCTTCTTCTCGATCGACCTCTATGTGGCCGAAACCGCGACCGGGCGCATCGTGCACAAGCTCACGAGCACCGCGACCGATCCGCACTATTCGAGCATTCAGTTCATCTACTCCGCCGGCGCCTGGGACAGCATGGGCCAGCGACTGGCGGTCGCCACGGTCACGGCGGGGCAACCGGCCCTTGCGATCTTCGACGCGGCGAGCGGGAAGAAGGAGCGCGAGATCCCGCTGTCCGGCGTCGACGAAATCCGCAACCCGACCTGGGCTCCCGATGGTCATGCGATCGCCTTCACGGGAATGAGGCAAGGGCTGACCGATCTGTTCGTCTACGACCTGACCGCCGCGACGCTCCGGCCACTCACCAATGACGCGTATGCGGATCTGCAGCCGTCGTGGTCGCCGGACGGGAGGCGCATCGCCTTCGCCACCGATCGCTTCTCGAGCGACCTGGGCACGCTCGCAGTGGGCGCCTGCCGCCTGGCGCTCATCGATCCCGAGACAGGCGTCATCACACCGGTGCCGGCATTTCCGAGCGGCAAGCCGGGGCCCCCACCGCGCGGACGTGGCGCGGTGGGGTGGAAGCACCTGGACCCGCAGTGGTCGCCTGACGGCCAGGCGTTGTACTTCGTCGCCGATCGTGACGGCATCGCCAACGTCTATCGAATCGCGCTTGCGAACGGGGAGCTCGCGCAGGTTACGGACGTGGGCACGGGCGTGAGCGGGATTACCAATACGAGCCCTGCCCTGTCGGTGGCGTCGCGGAGCGGCACGCTCGCGTTCACCGTCTACGACCGCGGCACGTACGACATCTATGCGCTGGATGCGCCCGTCCGCGGCGCGTCCGGCGTCGTCGGCGCGTCCGGCGTCGTCGCCTATCCGTTCGACCGCGCACGGCGCGTCGAGTTCCAGAGCGGCATGAGCCGTATCTCCTTCGATCAAATCGTGAACACGACGACGTATTCGCTGTTCACCGGGGCCGTCTACGAGCGCACGACGAGGACAACATCGTTCGCGCGGCCACTGACGCTCGGAACGTCGGCGGCGGCGTACGTCTTCGATACCACGAGTTTCGGCGCGACCAGTCCCGTGCAGGGCCAGCGGTATCGGTTCGAGCTGGATCCGACGTACGGCACCATCAACTTCGCCGGCCTCCTTGCCGACTATCGGCGGTATGTCATGCCGGTCTCCTTCTACACGGTCGGCGTCCGCGTGATGCACTACGGCCGGTACGGCAGCGGTGGTGAGGACGCCCGCCTGTTCCCCCTGTACGTCGGCTATCCCGGCCTCGTCCGCGGCTGCGACGTCTACTCGATCGATGCGAGCGAGTGCGTGTCGACGGCAGAGAGCGTCTGTCCCCTGATCGACCGCCTGCTCGGCAGCCGGATGCTGATCGGGAACCTCGAGCTTCGGTTCCCGCTCCTGCGGCCGTTCGGTCTCACCAGCAACATGTATGGTCCCGTGCCTGTCGAGGTGGCGCTCTTCACGGATTCGGGCGTGGCCTGGACGAGCGGTGACACGCCCTCATGGCTTGGCGGATCGCGCGGCGGCGTCTCGTCGGCCGGCGTCGCGTTCCGCGTGAACCTGTTTGGCTTCGCGGTCGGCGAGCTCGACCTGGTCCGGCCGTTCCAGCGTCCCGGACGCGGCTGGACCTTCGCGTTCAACGTGCTGCAAGGCTGGTAGGACGGAGCGCCAGCCGATGGTGCCGTCGATGGCCCACGGCGTATGAGGACTGGAGGTAGCCGTGCTTCTGCGAAAGAAGACCGAACCAATTGGCGCGGTATCAAGAGAAGCCGAACAGGCCGAGGACGCTCTGTTTCTTCGCCTCGAGGAGCTGGCGCGCAATCGGCCGTTCCTGCTCGACTGCGCCGTTCAAAACATCAATGACGAGTTTGTGACCATCCTCTCGGATCGTGACTCAGGCGCCGACGTCTGCGCTTGGTCGGGCCCCGCCGACGGTATCGTCGTCGAGTTTGAAGCGTGGCTCGAGAGGAAGTTCCCCGAGTCCTCACGGAAGGAGGCCAACATCTCGGCGCGCGAGTAAGGTGAAGTGAGACATACGACTTCAACTCGGCGTCAAGGTCACGGGAGGAATGCGTGGACGCTCCGATCCTGGCCGGCGCCTTTGGCGCTGGACTCGGACTTGCCGTGGGGGCACTCGTGCACAGGACGACGATCGTCTACTCCGAGGCGGAGCGGCGGACACGTATCGTGCCGGTGATCTCGCGTGACGCCGTCAGCGTCCGGATCAGTCGATGTTGGTGACGGGGAGAACAATCGCGCCTCGGCTCCGACAGGTCCGTCGTCCCACCTGGCACCGGCGAACCCTTCGCACACTGGCGAGCGTCGCGGTCATAGACGGCCTGACCTCAGGATTCCCACCGCGAGGCGTGCCACCGTATTTCCGTGAGGAGGCAACGGCGATGCCATGCCGTGCCTGTGTGGGTGTCACGCGGAATCCGCGCGATGTGGGAAGTCTTCCGCAATCAATCGCGGGAATTCTTGAAGGGACACGTTAGGCTCCGGTCATGGAAAGATGCCCAGCTCCAGATACGCCCGCGCCACCTTGTTGATGGCGTTGAGAAACGCGGCGGTGCGGAGATCCTGCGCCGCAGGCTGTTGCCGAAGCGTCTCGCGGATTTCCTGATACGCCGTCGCCATCGTCTCTTCCAGACCTGAAGTGACGATGCCCAATTCGTCGGGCGCCTGCACGAACGTGACGCGGTCCGCCGCGGTGAACGGCTTGCCGGTGGCCTGCTCGACCGCGGTGAGCAGTCGGCGTTCCGACGCGGCCTGATGACGCCGCGCCAGCCGTCCGAAGCGAACGTGGGAGAGGTTCTTGAGCCACTCGAAATAGGACACGACGACCCCGCCGGCATTCGCATAGATGTCCGGAATCACCAGCGTGCCTTTCGTTCGGAACACCTCGTCAGCGTCAGGAGTCGTCGGTCCGTTGGCGCCCTCGAGGACGATCGTTGCCTTGATTCGCGGCGCGTTGTCGCCCGTCAACTGATTCTCGAGCGCGGCGGGGACGAGGACGTCGCAGTCGAGCTCCAACGCGTCCGCGCTCCGCAGAATCGACGTCGCCCCCGGAAACCCCAGAACGGAACCCGTCCGCCTTCTGTGTTCCACCACGGCGTCTTCATCAAGACCCTGCGGATCCCAGATCGCCCCCTCAGGAACGGCAAAGGCGACCACGCGCGCCCCACGTTCACGACAGAACTTCGCGGCGTGATAGCCGACGTTGCCGATCCCCTGCACCACGACGCGCTTGCCATCCACGCCAACTGACAGCCCGCGTGCGTGCATGTCTTCAGCCTGCGAACACGCCTCCGCGAGCGCGTAGACCAGACCCCGGCCTGTCGCCTCCTTCCGGCCCCGAATGCCGCCCTGGCTCACCGGCTTGCCGGTCACGCATGCCATCGCCTCGAGCTGTCCGGGATTCAGCGCCATGTACGTGTCGACCACCCACGCCATCTCCCGCTCGCCGGTGCCCGCATCCGGCGCCGGGACGTCGATGCCGGGGCCAATGAAGTTCTTCTTCACCAGCTCGTGAACGTAGCGACGAGTCACGTGCTCGAGGTACTCCGGACTGCAGGTATGAGGGTCGACCTGGACTGCACCTTTTGCGCCGCCAAACGGCACATCGACGACGGCGCACTTGTAGGTCATGAGGGCCGCCAGCGCCTTCACTTCCGATTCGTCGACGTCGGCGCTGTATCGTATGCCGCCCTTCGTGGGCAGCCTGTGATGACTGTGCTCCGCGCGCCACGCCCGCACGACTTCAATGCGGCCGTCGGGGTGACGGACGGGGAACTGGAACGAACAGACCGTGTTGCAGGCCCGGATCTGCTCCAGCAGGCCTGCGGGATGCGTCGTGAGACCCGCCGCCCGATCGAAATAGACGTTGACATTCTCTTCGAGCGTGTTGCGTGTGGCGACTGTCACGACTGCTCCTTCTCTACTGTTGCCGCTCCAGAATCCAGCACACGGGCTGCACGAGCTTCTCGACGACAGGCCGAGCGCGCCAGTTGGGCGGCTTGATCTCATCGCAGAGGGTCGGCCTTGTCGGCTCGCGTCTTCCCCGGCGCGGCCGACTCAAGCCCTGCACATGACAGCGAGCAACGGCAATGCCGTTGTGAACGGGCGCCGCGCTCGCCACGTGACGCAGATTGTCGCCGTCACGCTCGAAGACATCCAGGAACACCGCGGTCGAATCGCCATTATCAACGCGCGCTTCGGCGACGTACCGCTGGCCGCGCCGCACCGACACGGCAAATGCCGCAGCCTTCGGATCGTCGCCCGTGAACTCAAGGCTCCGTCGATGCGGCAGCTTCACCGTCGCCGGCGCTGCGAGCGCCTGCGCTGCCGAATCAAGCCATAGGCGCGCTGCCCGCGTATCCGCGAAGCCATGGCGCTTAAGCGCCGCTCCGTACCGCCGGTGGGGCGTTCCGTACAAGCGGATAGCGAGACCGTCGACCCACGCGGATCCACGTTCCTGCAGCCAGACACCAGCCACGATGACTGTCGCCACACACACCACGAGCCGCAAGAGTCTCGAGCTCAATTTCGTTAGGACTTCAGCAGGTTCCTTGCAGGAGTGATCGCGGAGGCCACCCATGAAACGCCGGGAGACCAAGTTTGTCGCTGGATCGCTGCAACTGATGCCGGATCGAATCCGGGCTATCTCACCAGCCCGCTCGAAACCTTCGGCGCGCCCAAAAGGCCCGAGGCACTCAGCCACGACATCATCCGTGAGGTGGACGGCGCGACCCAGACGACCATAGGCCGGCGGCGACCCTCTGAGCCGCCGCTCTCCGGTTATGCCGCAGACTCGAAAGAATCCGCGGAGGACGCGAACACTTTCCTCGGATCGTCTAGCTGACGTAGCCGCCTCGCCCGTCGGTTGACGTCGGGGGTTGGCTTGCTCTGTGCTTGAATCAAACGTGACCGGGGCAACGCCCCTGGGTGATCGAGTGTGACGAACGGGAGTGGACGGCACGCAGAGGCCGTAACCGCTCGCGTGAACGCCGCTCGGCGCAGCAGGGAAGACGTACCCCGGCTTTTGCGTGCGCGTGCGCCCGCAGTTTTCGAAGCCGCCACGACACCGTACGAGCGCGCTATCGCTGCCGCGTTGCGGCGAGATGTCGCCGCCCTTGCGAACGCGCCGCGCAACGTTTCGCACGTCGAATCGCTACAGCGTGCGGCGGCCTACATCGACACCCTTTCTGAACACCACAACGTAGTGATCCACACCAGGCCACTCGCCGGATGCGACGAGCTCGAATCCGATCGCGCTGGCCGCGCGGATTACCTCGCTCCGATCGACCCCCATCCTGGTGATCCGTCCGACAAGCCCGTCCGGCCGGAAGTCGATGATCGCCAGCCGCCCACCCAACCTGAGTCCCTCGTGGATACTGGCCAGGATCGCCGCCGGAGCGGTGAGGTGATGGTAGACGCGGCGCATGAAGACCGCATCACAACACTCCGGCGGGAGATGGGTGGCTTGCTCACCGGCTTCTAACACGGTCACGTTGGGCAACTGTGCTTCCACGACAGCCCGCCGGATGTCGTTCAGCCGGTCTGCGTTGAGCTCCGTCGAGTAGACCCGGCCAGATTGACCGACGCGCCGCGCGACCTCCACCGTGAGCCACCCTGTCCCCGCTCCGATTTCCGCGACGGTCATGCCTTGACGAAGCGAGAGCAGCTCGGTCAATCGACTCACTTCGGTACGCCGCGAACGATGGGCGAGCAGGGACACGGTCACCGCGATGGCGATGAGCACAGTCCCGCTGATCACGAACACGCGTACGCCTCTGTGTCTCCACACGCGACGAGATCTCGAGTCGTTCACAAGAGTTCTTCCTTCGTTGATCGATTGCACCGTTGCCCTATGTCAGTCGGCAAGCTCGGTACCAATCCCGTATCACGGACGCTTGCAATCAAAGTTCAAAAGCCGAGCTGGTGTGCAGGTTGTGGACCCTGACGACGACTATGGCTCGGTAGTCCCGTTGTCGACGCTTTTGATGAATCCGCTCGCCACATGACCCGTCACGTCGATCCGCGGCTCGCGATTGCCGAGTCCTGAGAAACGCGCTCAAGACCTCGACGTCCCAGACCGCCGCGATGTCGCGAATGGGCTCGCCGTCACCGACCGTGATGTCGCGCTCTGGATCGTAGAGGTACAGGAGTCGGCCGGTGCTCTCGTCAATCATGCCCGTGTACCACTCGAACATGAGCTGGAGGCGCTCAACGAGCGGGCCCATGCGCTCTGGATTCGGATCTCGCACGTTCCGCTTTCGCCTACCGGGCATTGCCACACAGCCTCGTGAGCTATGCCGCAGCAAGCGCCAACGCGCCATCGGGCGTCAGCCCGATCCGCGCGCCGAACGGCCCCCTGACGCGGTTGAGCGTGGTGCACAACCAGCGTGCATCCTCGATGGATGCCCGATTCAGCCTCAGCTTTCGAGTCTGCAGCGGCGTCATCCGCAGCATGGAGAGTCGGCCTGTTGCCGGATCGACGGTTGGAAAGAACATCAGGACGAGATCGTCGCGATACTGCTCGTAGCCGGAGATCCCCTCGTAGTCATCGATGAAATCCCCGCATCCATAGAGAATCAGCTTCTTGCGGTAGATCTCGACCGGCCTGACGTGATGTGAGGAATGGCCGTGCACGATGTCCACGCCTTCGTCTACCAGGCGATGTGCGAACTCGACGTGCCGGCGTGGCACATCATATCCCCAGTTGCCTCCCCAGTGAATCGAGACCACTGCAACGTCGCCAGGGCGTTTGTCTGCCGCGATGCGTGCCGCCACGGCTACCGCCGTCCCGTCGCTCAGATCCGGAAGAAGATCGACGCCAGCCTCGTTCGCAAGAGCCGCCCATCGGTCCGGGACTCCGCTGCTCTCGTGGGCGCAGGCGGCGACGGTGAGATGCCCGCCACCTGGCAGCGAATGCCTGACCGGCCGCCTCGCGTCCTCCAGGTTGCGCCCGGCGCCAACCGTCACGATGCCGGCATGATGCAAGGTGTCCAGCGTCTCGATCAGCCCTGTGCTCCCATAGTCGAGCACGTGGTTGTTCGCCAGCACGCAGACATCGACTCGTGCCGCCGTGAGGCAGTCAACGTTCTCGGGGTGCATGCGGTAATGGATGCCTTTGCGTTGATTGTACGCATCACTGCGCGTGACGCTCGTCTCCAGATTCATGATGCGCACCGCAGGCGCGACAGCATCCCACTCGGCGATCGCATCTCCCCAGATATAGGCCGGGTCGACACTGCGCGGCACCGCGCCAGACGCGTGCTCGGCAAGCCGGACGTACTCCCGCGCGTCTGCCACGAACGGCTCGTGGAGGTCCGGCGTGGACGGATGCCGCAGGATCTGGTCGACGCCTCTGCCGGTCATCACGTCCCCGCACAGAAACAGCGTCAGCTCCCCGCCGCCCATCGGGGCGCTCCTTCCTCCGTCAGAGACGGCCTGACCTCAGGATTCCAACAACGAGGCCAAGTCCGGCGCTTGCACGCCGTCGCGTGATCACGAGAGATGTCCCGTCGTCCGAACATTTTCCCGCACGGCCTCTATGGGATCGGTATTCGCCTGGATCCTGGAACGGTTGCCTTCCAGTGTCGCGGTCTGTCTCGACACGAGTCACACGACGCGGGGCCAACAGTGGCGTCGCTTCGTGGATATCTCCAAGGATCGGCTCTCCCACATTCACGCCAACGATCACCGCGGGTTCGAGGACCGATGAGTGCGTGTCGTCTTCGACACGAACGTCTATATTTCAGCCTTCGTTCTTCCGGGCAGCCTCAGTGACGAGGCGTACCGCCGAGCACGGCTGGGCGACGCCGACCGCTTCACGTCCGTCGCAATCCTGACCGAGTTGGCATCCAAGCTTCGGACGAAGTTCGATTGGAGCGAGCCCCGCATTCGGACGGCGCTCAAGGCCATCAGCCGGACGGCGGACGTGGTCAAGACGACACCTCACCTCTCGATTGCCCGCGATGCCACGGACGATCGCATCCTCGAGTGTGCTGAGAACGTCGACGCGAATCTGATCGTGACTGGTGACCCGCACTTGCTACGGATGCGTCGCTTCGGGCGCGCCGGTATCGTGCGGGTGTCCACCTTCCGTCGCCTCCTCGGTCCCGGATCGTCGCCACCTGATTGAACGCGGGGCTATGCCTGTCGACCAGCAGTCCCGTGTCAGTGACCAGCTCTCCCGGCGAAGTCGCCCAACGTGGGCTGAACCAGTCGAACGAAGTCCTCATAGCTCAGCCTGATCGCGTCGCTGTGCGAGCCTGCATGGAACACGATCTCCTTGGCATCACCCAGAACGCGGTCGACGTACACCCGCTGCCCATATAACGGACCAAGCGGGGGCATCGCACCGGTTTCGCAGTCGGGATAGAGACCCTCGAACTCCTGCTCGTTCGCGAGACGGACGTTCTCTGCTCCCGTGACCGCCCGTAGCCGCTCGATGTCGATGAGAGAAGCCGCCGGCAGCACGGCGAGAATCGGACGTCCGTCGGCGAAGCATGCCACCGTCTTTGCCCATTGGCGGCCCGGCACACGCGTGATCGCCGCCTCTTCTTGGGCGGTGTATGCCGGGCGATGGTGGATCACGGAAAACGACACGTGCTGATCGCCCAGAAAATGTTGGATTGATTGTGGGACTGGCATGTCTGTCCTCCTGACTTACCGTCATCACCCTGCTCGGCCGGCGGCGTTGCGCGAAACATGAGGCGCACGGTCAGCACCGGGCAGGTGGCGGCGCAAATCACCCGCGCGGTATTCGGACCGGACACCATGAGATCCAGAGAAATCGACCTCGCAGAGCATGTGTCCAATTTCGATCATCGCGACGCCCTGCACTCGGTCGACGGCGTCCTCGGTCAGTTGACATCACGCCTTACGCCTTCACCGCCTTCTTCGTGGAGAAATGGAACAACGCGTAGGCGGGGCACCAGCCCACGACTCCAGTCACGAACGCGATAGCCCCGATGACCAGGTACACAATCGCCGCCGTTCCCGGCCACACCATCCAGGCGGCGTACCCGAGCGCAAGGCCGATGAAGAACCGGATCAGACGGTCCCACAAGCCTTCATTGACAAACGTCATGGCACCCTCCTTCTTCTGTGACTAAAGAAGAGAGGGCAATTGCCATACCGGTGCCCGAGACCGTTGGCGCATCGGGATGGGCCGAAAAGCGATCGTCTACTCCCTGCGTCGTGGAAAAATCGGCGGTCGCTGCTGAAGAATCCGACCACTGCCATCAAGCAGATGTGCCCGCGGGTGATCGGCAACGCGTCTCGCGGGAATACCTACGTACACTCCTCCGGCTTCGAGCTTCGTGTGCTTCGGCACGAAGCTCAACGCACCGACCTGACAATCGGGACCGGCTTCAACGCCGATTTCGATGACGCTCCCCAGCCCAATCATCACGTTCCGGCCCAACCGAACGCCCGCCGTCTTGACGGCTCCCTCTTCGACAGTATGGCCGGAGATATGCGCATCCGCACCGATGACGACGTCGTCGCCGAATTCGAGCAGGTTGTAGTCGCTCAGCGAGAGGCTGGCAACATATACGCGTCGGCCCACGCGCGCACCACTCAGACGCAGATACGCCGTCCAGATCGGCGACCCCCGAAACAGCGTGCCGGCCACGACGCGCACGAGATGGATCGATGCCATGTAGCGGGCCCAGCTCAGGAGCGGCCAGCCGACATCGGCGATGCGCATTTCCAGGTCACGTGGGGTCCGCCACCCCGCCACGCGCGTCGCACATGGCGACACGAGCATCAAGCCGAGTGCAAAAACAACGTAGGACGGAAAGAGCGCGAGGCTGAGAATCACCAGTCGAACCCACCCGCTCGGGGTAATCCAACCAACGAGCCCCCACCAGAGGAGGACTATGGGCGCGGCAGCCAGGCCGCAGACGACCACCTGTACGACGGTGAACGTCGTCACGCTCCACGCAATTCGCAACAGCGCGGCCGTGCGTCCCACCCGCGAGTCTCCGGCCGGGCTTGTCCTGGCGCGGTCGATCTTCACTTCTCGTGACATGTCTCAGTTCGGACTAGGCATCGGCCTTCCGCAGCACTTTGTGGGTAGCATAGACGAGAGGTACTGAGAGATCGCCGTTAGTATGCTGGCCCTGCGCTCACTCGTCTGTCCCGTCGATTTCTCGGATCAGTCGCGAGAGGCGCTTCGGTGCGCCTCTTGCCCTTACCGCGCAGTACGGGAGCCGCCCGCTCGCGGCAGGCTATACCGCTGAGCAAATCATCGAGCAGTACGACCATCTGACTCGCGAAGACATCCAAGCTTGCCTGCCCACTAACGTCATAAGAAGCAGCCCGCAATACCATAACTGCTTGCGTCTATCCACAAGTTAACGCCTGATCCACGACGGCTCCACTCAGATCCATCGACGCCCGGCAGTTAGTCGAGCCAGTTCTCAACCTTGAGCGCCGGAACCCGCCTGAATTCGGCCACGTTATCGGTGACGCATATCGCCTCGATCGCACGGGCATGCGCCGCGAACAACATATCATTCGCGCCAATGGGCGTTCCTTTCTTGGAGAGCAAGGGTCGCATATTGGTCCCAATTTGGTCCCAACTCTTTTGGCAGCAGCCGGCCGCGGTGCAGAACAAGTTGCGCAACGGCCGGATGTTACACGCAGCCAATCGACTGTGTCCGATGTAAATCCTGAGGTTTCCGGGACCTCCGCTCTTTGGCGTTTCGAGCGATCGAAATTCGCTGATTTCTTGGGAATTGGAGGCGCCGTCCGGATGGCCCCGATCGATCGGCGCCGCGCCTTATGTCTCTACGGCGGTAAACCCGGCCAAGCCGACCGCGCTTTTCAAGTCGGACTCCTTCACACGCTGAGGCTCGTAACGCACAACGACGTGCTTCTGCGGAACTTTCGGCTTCACATCCCGCACGCCAGGCACCGCGCGCAGCGCCGCGCTGATCTTCTCGGCGCAGCCTTCGCACACCATGTTCGGCACAGCAAATTCGACTTCCGCCAGTGGCGCGCCCTCACTCGTCTCGTCCCGTTCGAGCGGAAGGATCCGTACGCGGAGCGTGCTCAGCAGGATCGCGAAGATGCTCAGAATCATCCAGCCGACCGCTAGGAGGGGCGTGATCCACCCGAGCGCGGCGAGCACCATGCCGATGACGTTGAAGAACACTGCGATGACGACGTTGATGGTCAGCGTCCGGTACGCTGCGGTTCCCAACGTAAGCGCGTTCATCACGTCCTCGAGCCGGTCACCGATCAAGATGACCCCGGCCGACTCGATCGCGACGTCAGTACCAGCCCCGATCGCAATCCCCACGTCAGCCTGCGCGAGCGCCGGAGCGTCATTGATGCCATCGCCGACCATGGCGACACGTCGGCCCTGCTTCTGAACAGCCTCAATTGCAGAAACCTTGGCCGCCGGCAGCAGCTCAGCCCGAATCTCGTCAATGCCAAGCCGGGTGCCGATGGCATGGGCGACCGCCCGCGAATCGCCCGTGAGCATGCCCGTCTTGATCCCGCGCGCCCGCAGTCTGGCGACAAGCCGTTCAGCACTGCGCCGCGGCTGGTCCTGCAGCGCGATCAGCCCAACGACCTGTCCGTCACGTGCGAGGCCAACGACCGTCTTCCCTTCTGCCGCGAGACGCTCAATCGCCTGTTCGATGTCGCTCGTCGGCCGAACGTTGCGCTCGAGGAGAAAGGACGGCTTGCCCGCCAGAATTTCCATACCGCCCACGAGTGCGCTGACGCCTTGTCCCGCAAACGCGCGGAAATTGCGCGTTGCCGCCGTTGCAGCGCCTTCGCGCTGGGCAAGGAAGCTGATGGCCTGACCGAGCGGATGCTCCGACGCGTGTTCGACGGCGCCGGCAAGGGCGAGCAGCTGCATGCGGTCGATGCCAAACGGCACGACGTCTGTCACCGTGGGACGGCCGTACGTCAACGTGCCTGTCTTGTCGAGGATCACGGTATCGACCTGCGACAGTCCGTAGAAGACCTCGCTGGCTTTGACCAAGAGGCCAATAGAGATGCCCTTCCCACCTGCAATCGCCGCGAGCATGGGCGTCGAGATCCCGAGCGCGCAGGGGTAGCCCATGATGATGACGGTGAGCAACACAAGCGCCGAACCGATCCAGTTCCCTGTGCTAGCGAACCAGGTGACAAACGCCACCGCAGCGACCGTGAACACCACAGGGCCGTAGTAGTTCATAAGTCGATCCGCGAGCAACTCGATCGGCGGCTTCCGCTCCGCAATGTGCATCATCAGCCGCACAATCTGGCTCAGGAAGCTGTCGGCGCCCACCTTTGTCACGCGTAGCCCGAGCAGGCCGTCGAGATTCAGCGTGCCGCCGATCACGTCGGAGCCGACGTGCTTCGTCGAAGGCACGGATTCGCCGGTGAAACTCGACTCGTCGACGCTGGCGATCCCTTCCACGACCGAGCCGTCGAGGGGAATGCGCTCGCCCGGTCCAACGACGACGACTTCACCGACGGTCACGTCACTGGTCAGCACTTCAACTTCGGTGTCGCCGCGAACGACGCGCGCGGTCCGCGGCTGGAGTGCCATCAGCTTGCGGACGGCTTCAGCCGCCTTCTTTCGCACGTCCAGTTTGAAGAACCCGAAGAAGAGGTGCAGCGCCATCAGCCACGCGGCCACGGGCAGGAAGTTGGGCCATCGCGCGTCGAAGATCGAGGCCGCACCGACCGCGAAGGAGCCCCATGCGGCGGTCGACAGCAGGACGTTTGCGTTGATCACACGCTGGCGGGCCGCCAGTACTGTCTTCCGCAGGATGGGAAAGCCGACCCACACGAGCACGAACGCGGCGACGGCAAAGCTGAACCACGCCCGGGGCGCTTGCGGCAGGCGAAGGAGATTCAGGGGATCCACGAGCAGATCGAGAACGGCCAGGCCCATACCAATCTGGCCCCGCCGACGAATGAACGCGTGCAGCGCCTCGTCGGTGGCGAATTGCTGCACTTCGGACGCCGCGACGTTGTAGCCAAGTTTCTCAACCGCTACGGCGATCTCCTCGTGGCTGATGCGCGACGTGTCCGCCTCGACAAGGACGATGCCGTGGACCAGATTCACCATCACGCTCTTGACGCCTTCGTAGCGCTTGAGCGCCTTCTCTACGCTCATCGTGCAAAACGAGCACATCAGACCCGAGACTTTCATGTGCACGGTTTCAGTGGCCATGTCCCAACCCCATTCACCCGATCACAGGAGCGCAAAGAACGCCCACATGTAGTAGCCGCTTACCACGAGCAACGCCGTACCACTCGTGAGCTGGATGACTGGCCGCCATTGGCCGATACGCGTAAATCGCACAAGCAGGCCGGCGAAGACTGCGACCAGCAGAAACGGCAGGCCGCGCCCGATCCCGAAGGCCATGGCGAGGAGCAGTCCATTCGCGGGATTCGCTTGCCCAGCGGCGACTGTCAGAAGCACGAGCAGCGGCGCCGCCGAGGTTCCCAGGCTGAAGATGAAGCCGTATCCAAACGCTGCAAGGATGCCGGGCTTTCGAAGAGCCGCCAGGGCGTCGGCGCGCAGCCGCGGTCCGTAGAACGCCACAACCGCGGCCATCAGCGAGACCGCGGCCATGCCCAACGCCCAGTACCGCCCAAAGGATTCCGTGAGGACGGCTCCGAGCCTCGCAGCCAGCAGTCCCAGCAGCATCAAATTGACTACGATCCCCCCGAAGAACCCCGCCGCAATCGGGAGCCCCCGTCGGTGCGAGTCACTCTCGTACGCGCCGACCAGTCCCGCCATGCCCAGGCCGACGGGAAGCGTGCAGGGACAGACCGCGCTGGCAACGACACCGCCGGCCAGCGCGATGCCTGTGGCAAGCAGAAAGCCTCCGGACAGATCAGGGCCGAACTGCGCGAGGAGCGCTTCGAGTGTCACGGTGTCGGTTCCACCGTCGGTACGCGTGTCTTGTAGCCGCGGCTGGTGATTGCCGCCGCGATCTGCTCCGGTGACGTCTGCCCCTCCACGTACGTCACTCTCGCGTGTTTCGCAGCCAGATCCACTTCAACGCCGGTGACGCCGTTGACATCCTGAACCACCTGCCTGACAGACGCAGCGCAAATGACGCAGACCATCCCGTCTACTGGAATCGTGGCCGATACAGTGGCCGCCGCCTGTGCACCCTGACGTGCCGGGTTGACGGAGGGTTCTGCAGAACCGCGCCACGGGTGCAGAACCGCGATAACGACCGCCATAAAGACACCCGCGGCCCCAAGCATCCACGCCGCGCGCGATACACGTCTACTTCCGCGGGCCTTGTCGGTGACCATGCCTCACCTCCGTGGCGGAATTCACTGCGCGACGAGGACGATGCCGCGCGTCATGAGGGCGGACGTCGATACGAATGGGTTCGTGGCGGTCGTCGGGCGCACTCGCGATGATCTGGCACAAGCCATCACACGTGGGCTCCCGTGCTCCGTCCCATTTCTCGATCTCGCGGGCAAGCTGCCTTCGAAAGCGCCGGAGCTGCTCGATGCGCTCGTCGACGGCGGACAGGTGCCGGCGAGCAACGTCCAACACATGCGAGCAGGGCGCGCGGCCGGCACGGCTGAGCTTCAGAATTTCCGAGATCTCCTCCAAGGAAAAGCCCAGCCCTTGGGCCTTCTTGATGAAGCGCAGTTCTTCGATTGTGGTCTCGGTGTACCGCCGATATCCGGCTTCAGAACGAGCGGGCGGTTTCACGAGGCCGATGCTCTCGTAGTACCGGATCGTCGGCGCCGTCAGGCCGGCCCGCTCCGCGACCTCTCCAATAAGCAAGCTCGCCATGCCCAGTAGTACACACCCTCAAGTCCACTTGAGGGTCAAGAACCTGCGCTCGTCTCTTGGAGCTCTACGTGGCGCTCGCAGGTGAACCAGCGCTCGGACCTTTTTCGCCCTTCCCCACCGCATCTCGTCGCTCTCCACGCCCATCGCGCCTCTGACACATCACTGGCTCGATTCCACGCACATCAGCTATGGCGTGCTCTCGGCCGGTCTGTTCGGACAACCTACGATTGGTGCACGTCATCCGGGCACGCGTCGACGAGCTTCGCACGGCGCGCCGGTGGATCGAGCGTCAGACGGCGTTCTGGGAACAGGCCATGGCTCGACTGACAGTGGACCTCGAGACGTCGCCGTGACGAATTCCCCTGTCCGCGTCGAGAGCGTCCACACGGACGCTCGAGTCGGCGGAATGTTCCATGTCGTCATGGCTGACCAACGCGGACGCTACGAGCACCGGGGCACGTTCTTCGGGTTCTTCCCGCCGTAGGGCGTGCCCGAGTTGGTGAAGAACAGGACGTCGCCGGGCGTGACGGGGGATCATCCCTGTCGCTCCCTCGACTGCAGATTCCCTGCTGGACACGCTGGCCCATTCTACGTTCCGTGCCTGTGGGCATCGATCCTCGCTCCGCTCCTGCCACACTCAAAGTGTGAGCACGGCCACACTCTGGCTGCAGCCTGCCACCGATCGGAGCCATCACGTGGTCGTATACTCCGCGTGATGGCCGCCCATTCCAAGTTGTGGTACCTGGAGCGTTTCCGGCTGCTCGACGTGTTGACCGATGCACAGAAGCGGCAGGTCGAGGCGATGACACGGATGCTCGATGTCAAGCATGGAGAGCGCATCTACGCACCCGGAGACCCCAGCGATCACATTTTCCTGCTGAAGGTCGGTGTCGTGAGAATTTCGACGGTGGGCGCGAACCGGGAAGAGCTGATTCTTGCCCTCCTCTACCCCGGCGACATCTTCGGCGAGCTGGCGGTAGTCGACAGCGGTCCCCGCGGGCAGCTTGCGACGGCGCATGAGGACGTCGTGCTGTGCGCCATCAGCCGCGACGCGCTGCTGCGGCTCATACGGGAGACGCCGGAGCTCGGGTACCGAATTACCAAGCTGATGGGGCTTCGACTGCGGCGCTTCGAGATGCGGATCGAGGAGCTCCTCTTCAAGAGCGCGCACGCGCGCGTGGCCCATGCGCTGCTCGATATCGCGAGCGACTACGGTGTCAACGACAAGGGAGGCGTGATCATTCCGATCCGCCTCAATCAGCGGGACCTTGGAAATCTCGTCGGCCTCGCACGGGAAACGGTCAACGTGGTGTTGCAGGAATTCAAGCAGGAGGGTCTCGTGGACGCAACGCGGCGCAGCATCCGGATCATCGACCCGGCGCGGCTTCGGCTCGTGTCATGACGCCGTGGCTGAACCTGGCGACCGAGCGCTCTGTCGTGCGCAGAGCGCTGGGGACCGCGGTTGTCGTGGGGGCGATTCTCGTCGCCATCAATCATGGTGACGCGCTGCTGCGCGGCGATGTATCCCTGAGTCGCGCGTTCCAGATAGGCCTGACGGTCTTGGTCCCGTACTGTGTCTCCACGTATTCGAGCGTCGGTGCGCTCCGCCAGCAGCTAAAGGCCGAAGCCATCCAGCGCTCGGCTGTGTAATCCCTCGCCGGCTCGCCACCTGATGAGCCCGAGCGCAACCGGACGTGGCGCAGGCCGGACCGGATGCGGAGACTCGCCGCGCATAGTGATCCGGCTCACGCTCGCGGGTTTTTTCACTGGCCATGAGGCCTGCATCGGGACAGCATTTGCAGACGATTTTCGTGGTCAACAGTCCGGGAACGCCAGTCGGTGCCGGGGCATGAGAAGGTCAGGACCGTTCGCCGCCGCGGCCGTGATCGCGTTCGGTATCGTGGCATGCGGGGGTCGGACGACTCCGACATCGCCAGCTCCCACGAACTTCAGGACCACCGTTCGCTTCGTCTATCGCGCATCGACGATACCGCGCACGGATCTGTCGCCTTCGGCACGCGCGTGCGTCGAGGGCGTCGGCCGCACGCACATCCATCCGAGCTGGCGCAACTTCGATCGGTTCGAGATGACGCCGGTCGGCACGGACCGGTGGGAGACCGGCTTCGTCGACGTTCCTGTGAACACGCGCCAGTCGATTCGGGTGAGCGACGGCAATGCGTGCGACGAGAACCCCACGGGAGCCGCAACGCGGAATGTCTTCGCCAACGACGTCCGGCTCGTCGACATCGTGCCGACACCGGGATCAGGAACAGAGCCGGGGCTCGCCTTCACGGTTTCGGCGGACGGGCGGGTAACGCCCTGACGTGATCAGACGTATGAGTCGCCTCACCGCAGGGAGGTTGCACATGAGCAGTTCGAGATTCTTCGCGGGAATCGTCGGCTGGTGGCCAGCGCGCGCCGCAGCGCGGCCATGGCGCGGTGGGTGGCCACTTTGAGCGCGCCCACGCTCATACCCGTCGCTGCAGCAGCCTCCCTGAGCGACAGCTCGCGCAGCTTCAGAAGCTCCACGGCCTGCCGCTGCCGGCACGGCAGTGCCTCTATTGCGACCCGCAGTGCCCGGCCCTCGTCCGGCGCTGCCGCCGGACTCGTGGCGACAGGCGTCCCGGAGGCGAGCTCGAGATCCTCCACCTGGATCTCGTGTGCCGTACGGCGCGCGTAGCGCCGCGCTCCATCTGCCAGCCGGTTTCGCACGATCGCCAGCAACCACGGAAGAAAGGGACGGGCGGGATCGTAGCTTGCGCGCGCGACGTGCAGCGACAGCAGCACGTCCTGGACGAGGTCCTCGACGTCAGCGGATGCGGCCGGGCCGCGTCGCCGCAGGATCGTCTGCCGCACGCGCGGCGCGATCGCCTGCAGTACTGCCAGGTACGCCGTGGCGTCTCCGCTCTGCGCGGCACGCATCAGCGCGCCAAGGCGCTCGTCGTCAGCAGTTCGCTCGGGCAACTGAGTGAAACAAGAACGACCGGCATCGCTCGATGCCGGTCGCTCCGCGTTTGGCGCCTCCAGCCGCCTCGATCAGCTCGCCATTCCTCCGAGCTTCACCTCTTCCCAGCGGCCCCCCTTGTTCACCTGCACACTCTTCGCGAGTATCGCGCCGTTGTGCAGCGAGCCGACCACGCGAATCTGCTGCCCGACGTAGTCGGCCAGCGAGGTCGACGGCGCGATCAGCGCATGGAACTGCTTGTCCTTGGTCAGGAGACCGGCGGGTGTCCCTCCCCTCAGGCACATGGTGCCGCACGCCTTCATGGACCCGTGGTCGTTGTCGGTCTCCCCCATCCCCAGATAACACTTGCTGTCCACGAGCGTGCCTTCGTACGTCGCCTGAGCGCCGGCGGACACGACGCTCAGGACGGACGCGGCCAGCACGACCGCGGCCAGGCGGATATCCCTTCCCATAATTGCCTCCTTGGACGTGATTCTTCATTTATGACCAGCGGACGTGCCTTCGCATCACCGTTGCCGCGCGGTGCGACACGCCCGCGCTCGCACTCGGCACTATAGTCTCGGGCAAGCGTGATTCGTTACGTGCTTCCACGAATGTGACCCTGCTCACAGTTCCGCCGGCTTCCGACGCGGACACCAGACCCGCCGTCAGCGACCCGACTCACCCCTTCTCCATCACCGCTGCCAGGTCGCGGAAGAGGCCGACGACGCCATGCCCGCCGACGACGCGGTCCACGTTGAGCCCGAGGGCCCTGACCGCCGCATAGAAGGCACGCGCGTTGGCATTCGACGGATCCACTTTCCCACCCGGCGCTGGCGAGTAGAGGTCGCTGACGAAGATGATGCGCTCCGTCGGCAGATATGCCGCAAGCATTCCCTGAGCGTGTGCACCGTTGGGAATGGTGTGCACCTGGACGACACGGCTTCCGTCCGTGTACTCCTTCATCGTCTCGACGGCGTCGATCGCGACTTTCACGGCCGACCCCGCCTTCGCCTGCGCGAGCGCAAGCGCATCCGGGCGAACGGTTTTGGCGTGCGTGAGCACACCTTGAAGGAACGGAACGATGCTGGCGTGCGCGATGACGGTGGCTCCTTCCGCGGCGTACGCGCGGATGCCGCCGGAGTGGTCGTTGTGGTGGTGGGTCACCATGACGAACCTGATAGGCTTGCCAGGCAGCCTCTCCTTGATGGTGTCGATCACCGCGCGCGACCGCTCCTCGAAGAGCGGCGCTTCGATCACCATCAGGTGATCGCGCATCTCCACGATCAGCGAATGATGCGTGCCGCCGCGGGCGTGAAACACCCCGGGCGCGACCATGTCGAGCTCCACCGTCTGCGGGCGGCCGTAGTCCTCAAAGCCAACGCCCATCGCTGCCCGGCGCAGGGTCCACTCCGACACGATTCGCTCGCCTTGTTCGGGCTGCTGCCGCGCGGCATTGGGAATCGCAAAATCTGTTGACGCCGTCGCGGGGTTGTTCTGCACCTCGACGGTCGCCGTGCGGATGACCAGCTCGTTGACCCGGCGCGTTTCGTTGTGCGGAAGCCGGACGTCGCCCACCTCCCGCCAGTCGGACCATCCCCACTCGTTGCGCGTGTCGCCGAGGAGTGGGTCGTCTTCCACGTACGAGACGCGTGCCGGCAGATGCGTCGACCCATCGATGAGCAGCTCGACGGTCTGTCCCGCGTCCTGGTACGTGACGACCTGGTAGGCCACACCGTCGATCGTCCGGTCGGGAACACGATTGAGCTCGGCGGCCTGGCTCGCCGCCGTCAGCACACGGGCCGGCATGCGATTGAGATCGCGGAGCCTGGCGGCATGCCGGCTGGCGTGCAGGCGCACCGGCGCGGGGCCGGCAGCGCCATCGGCCTGCTGGAGCGAGCCGCTCTGCGCGTCCACGATCTCTGTGAACGACAGCGGCCCGGATGCCGGGTACGTTCGCTGGCCGTCGAACGCAATCCGCATGGCCGGACGCGAGAAGTCGAGGGTCACCGTCTCGGTGAAGGTGTTGACCTGTCGCGTCTCGGTCGGAAGCATGCCCTGCATCGGTTCGAAACTGGACCCTTTGGCGGTAAAGCGTTGCGTCTGAATTGCCCGCAGCGCCTCCCACCCGCCCATCGCCTCAGCGGCATCGTCAAGCGCGCGCCGCGCCCCCGACTCCCCAGTCTGCGGTCCAGCACATGCGAGGAGCGACATCGAGACGAACAACAGAACAGGACACAGCAGCGTGGTCTTCATGGCAGCGACCTCGTGGTGGGCGAGTGACAGCGCGACGGAAAGCATAGGGCAATGCTTCCACAGGCTACAAGGCTCGAGCGCGACGCCGTGAGTGAGTCAGCTCACAGAATCTGAAGCTCTCAGCGCGCCGCACTCGTTCGGCTCGTCACCTCACGTGTGAAGCAAATGACCTACCGGCTGTGAACCAGCCCACACGGATGCGTATTTCTCGATCGCGTCGACTTTCACCTGCGCTCTTATCAGGTACGCTCGCCGCATGTCTCATATCATCGAGCTGTTCGTGGCCGACCATTGTCTGGGCTGCCCTGATGCGCGCGCTCGTGTACAGGAGTTCGCCGCGAGCCGGCCGGATATCGTCGTCGTCGAGCGCGACGTCCTGCACCACCTCGACGAGGCACGCCGATACGGCCTCATCGCCACGCCGGCGATCGTGCTCGACGGCCGCACCATTCTGTACGGTGCGCCGACGTCGGAAAAGCTCGCCGCACACTGCGAGCGACTGGAGGCGGCGGCAACCGGGTGACCACGTCTGACCTGGATCCGAAAGGAGCAGAGGCCCTCAAGGCACACTTCTCCGCAAGCGGCTACACCATGTAGGCGACGTCCGACGCCCGTGTGGGATACGCAAAGATCACCTCTTTGAGGTCCTGTGCGCGCATCCCGCTCCGCATCGCAAGGGCGAACACGTTTATCAGCTCGTCGCTGCCGGGTCCGAGCAGATGGGCGCCAAGGATCCGCCCGCTGTCCTCTTCCATCAGGACCTTGTGGGCCGACCATGTCTCACCAAGGCGGCGCGACGAGTACCAGTCGCCGGTTCGGGCGAAATTGGTAGTGAAGCGAAGTCCCTGTTCGCGCGCAGCGGATTCCTGCAGCCCCACGGACGCAAGCGGCGGCAGCGTGAAGACGACGCTCGGAACGGGCGGGTACTCCGCTTTGCGCGTGTTCCCCTCGAGGAGGTTGGCTGCGACGATGCGCCCTTCGTAGCCCGCCACCGGCGTCAGCATCGGCCCGCTCTGGGCAGCGTCGCCGGCCGCGTACACCGCCAGGTTCGATACGCTCTGGAGGTACTCGTTCACCCGTACCCCTTTTCGCGACCACTCGATCCCGCCTTGGTCGAGGTCCAGATCCTCGATCTCGGGCACGCGTCCGGCAGCGTGCACAACCATGTCGGCCTCGAACGTGCGGTTCCCTTCAGCCGTCACCACCAGGTGATCCGTCACACGCTCCACCCGCTGGACCTTCGTCTGAAGGTGCAGCTCGATGCCCATGTGTCGTGTGCCTTCGACGAGCACCGCGACGAGGTCCGGATCGAACCCCGCCAGCGGGCGGTCGAGCATCTCGAGCATCGTCACCTGAGCACCGGCAACCGCGCACACGTGCGCGAACTCGAACGCGATGAAGCCGCTCCCGAGGAAGATGATCCGCCGCGGCAGCTCGGTCAGCTCGAGAAACTGGTCGCTCGATGTCAGCAGGTCCTCACCAGGCATCCGCAGCTTCGCAGGCATCGCGCCCGCGGCGATGTGGATGTGGCGCGCCGACACGATCCGTTCGCCCACGCGAATCGACTGGCGGTCGACGAACCGGGCGCGGCCGTGCAGCGTTTCGATCCCCGCCGCAGTAAAGCCCTCTTCCGAACGGTCGGCGACAGGGTCGGTGAAGGTGCGCTTGAACCGGGCGAGATCCGTCCACTGAATCGCGAGGCCATCAGCCGCAACGCCTTTGCCGACGAGACGCCGAACCGCGTGGACTGCTTCGGCGGCACCGACGAGTACCTTCTTGGGATCGCAGCCACGCTGGGCGCATGTGCCGCCGTACGGCCGCGAGTCCACAACGGCGACCTTCCATCCCGCGGCCCGGCACCGGCGCGCGACCCCGGCTCCGGCAGACCCCGTCCCAATGACGATCAGATCGAACATCGTGTCCATCCTGGTCTCCTGCGGCACTCACGGACCGTCTGTGCGCGGTCGACAACCGTCAAGCGTCCGCCTCCGATCGCCTGGAAAGCCCAGTCCTTCGCCCCCGCACCGCGGCGACTGTCCAGGACCACGGCCATGCCTCGCCTTCCGCGCCCCGGGTCGAGCTCGAAGCTCACGGCTGCCAGCCCCCAATCAGCGCGGAAGCCCCCGCGGCGCCGAGGGCGCAGGCCGGCAGCGTCACGCACCAGGCGGCCAGCAGCGAGCCGACGGTTCGCCATTGCACGGTCTCGACGCCCTGCCGCACGCCCGCGCCGACGATCGCGCCCGTCGCCACGTGCGTCGTCGACACCGGCAGCGTGACCACGGACGCCGCCAGCACCAGGCCTGCCGTCACCAGACCACCGGCCAGACCCGTGTCGGTGCGCATCTGCACGACCCCGTCGCCGAGCGTCCGCGCCACGCGGAGCCCCGCCACGAAACTGCCGGCCGTCATCGCGAAGGCGGTCACGGCAAATATGCCGGCAATGCCGGCCTCCCGCGAGCCGAGCGCTACGACGCCGAGCGCCGCAATCTTCGGGCTGTCGTTCAGCGCCCGGGCGAAGCTCACCACCGCGGCTGCCGCCCAGTGGCTGACGTGCCCCGCGAGGAGGCGCCACCGGTGCGGCGCAGAAGCGCACCCGGCCGGCGCTGCGTAAACCCGACAGGTTTGCGCAGCGATCAACGTGCCGCCGGAAACAGCAATCAGTGCGCCGGGGGCTGGCTCCGCACAGACGCAGGCGTGTTCGACCCGCCTCGCCACCCCATGCACGCCGTACGCACACACAGCCGACGCGAGCGGGCTGAGGGCCAGCGGCGCCGCAACGGTCGACGCCACCAGCCACCAACGGACCGCGTCTCCGCCGCCGCCGGCCACCGCGGCCCCGACGATGGCCCCGGTCACCGCGTGAGTCGTCGAGACGGGCAGTCCTGTCATCGAGGCCAACAACACCCAGGCAGACGCGGCCGCGGCGACGGCAAGCGGAAACGCCGGTGCGGCGAGGACCGTCGGCTCGACCAGTGCCGACGTGAACGCGCGCACCAGGCCGAACGACAGCAGCAGAGCCGCCGCAGCGCCACCGGCCGTCCACAGCGTGCCCCAGGCGAGCGCCTGGCGATAGCTGACGCGGCGGCTCCCGGCGAGCGTGGCGATCCCCTTTGATACGTCGTTAGCCCCGTTGGCAAAGGCCAACAGCGCCACGGCGACGATGGTGACGAACGTGAGATCCACGATGAGCGCTCAGCAGCAGTTGCCGCCCGGCGTGCAACACCGGTCGCCCGCGACGTACGCGACGCTTCCCGATGTCCCCTCGCTGACGGCGAATGCCCCCGCACAAGGCGCAGCCTGGAGCTTCGCCGCCGTGTCGCTGCAGACTTCCACCGGCACACCTCTCGGAAAGAGATGCCCCTCTTCGTCGATCGCCGCTTTCATTGGCCCGAGATACGTGGCCCGCTGACCGACATAGCGGCAGCCAGCCTTCTTCTCGAACTTGTAGCCGCGGACGGTAACGGAATAGAACCGAGTCCCGGCCACTTCGCGCCAGAAGATCTTTTTCAGCAGCGTCACGCCGTAAAAGCCGGCGCGCTCGACGGATGCGAGAAACCCTTCCTCGGAGAGCGCGCCGCTGATGCACTCACCCCAGAGTTGGCCGTCGGCGCGCAGCGCGGGGGGCACCTCGCGATCGGCGACGATGTCGGCTACCACCATGCGGCCGTGGTCCTTGAGCACCCGCCAGATTTCCCGAAAGACGGCCGGCTTGTCCGGGGACAGATTGATCACGCAATTCGACGTCACGACGTCGGCCGACGCGTCACCCAGCGGAATCCGTTCCAGATAGCCGCGCCGGAGCTCGACGACGTCGTAGCCAAGCGACGCCGCGACCCTGGGCTGGCAGTCGCGCGCGACCGCCAGCATCTGGTCGGTCATGTCGACGCCGACGACGCGCCCGCCCGCTCCGACGCGTCTGGCTGCGATGAAGCAGTCGATGCCCGCCCCGGAGCCGAGATCGACCAGGGTTTCGCCAGCCTGCGGCGCGGCGGCTGATACCGGACTGCCGCACCCGTAGAACCGTTCGACGACTTCGGGTGGAATGTGCGCCAGATCCTCGGCATCGGGCTGGACGGGACAGCAGAGCTCCGCCTGCGGCTGCTCCGCGGCGTGCCCGTAGAACTCCCGGACGGTCGTGCGCGAGCGATCCGCCACTTCCTCCGACAGCACGCAGGCCGAGTGCGTCGTCCGCACGACCGCGGGTTCGTCATGCAGCGTGCGTTCACCCATCGCCCGGTACACCACGGGACGATCGAATCCAGATCGAGGTTGGACGGTGGATCGCCCTTCTGCCGCCAGCTCGGCGAGCGCCTCGGCGGCGAGGCCCTTGTACAGGTCGCAGTAGGGATCATGGCCGGCAAAGCTGCCCCGGCCGGTCGCTGCAACCGATGCCCAGTACCCGTGCTCGAAGTCGCCGCCCCCGCAGAGAAACTTCAGGTGGCACGTCCGGCACGTCGTCTTTTGTTCCACCGTCGTGCCCCGGAGCTCTGCGAGCACCGGGCTCTGCTTCCAGATCTCCTCGAGGGGTTGTTCCAGGACGGACCCGCAGCGCAGCTCCTGCACGCCCGCCATCGATGCCGACGGGTACACGGCGCCATCGGTGTAGAGGCACAGGCTCGTCCAGCCGGCACCCGCGAGATCGTTCTTCACGCCGTGCAGCCCGTCCAGGCGAAGCCGAAGCTCCTCGACGTTGTCGATCGTGACGCCGCACGCGCGTGCGGCGTGACGCCCCGTCCGTACCGCCTGCAGAATCTCGCTCGCGTCGGGCAGATTCGCAAACCGGCCGGTGAGGACCCGCCCCCGGCGATGCGGCCACAGCAGGTGGACGTTCGTCACGCCGAGATCGGCGGCCAGCCGGACGAGCGCCGCCGTGTCGTGCAGGTTGTGCCGCAGGAGCACCATCGTGATCGTCGTCGGCAGCCCCACGCTCACTGCCGCCCGGATCCCGTCGACGATCCGGTGGAAGCTGCCGGCGCCGCGGATCGCGTCGTTGACGTCCGGCGATGCGCCGTCGAGGCTGATCTGCACCCGCAGACGGCTGTCGGGCAGGAGGCCCAGCGTCCTGAGCCGCTCGCCCTTGAGCAACGTGCCGTTGGTCATCAACACGAGCTCCCGCTCGCGCGTCCGGACAACGTGCTCGATGAGCTCCAGTACATCGGGCCGCGCGAGCGGCTCTCCGCCGGTTAGAAACACGCGCTCGGCGCCGAGCGCCACCGCCTGATCGACGGCATCGAGCAGGACCGGCAAGTCGAGACCGTGCCCTCCCTGGGGCCCCGAGGACACCAGGCAATGCTCGCACGCCAGATTGCAGAAGTCGTTGAGCTGAATCCAGAGCTCGCGGAGCCGATCCGTGCGGAGGTACGCCGCGCGGCCGAGATAGGGCACCGGCACGGCGCCGTCGGTCGACACGAACCCGTGGCGGAGCGCGTCACGCGCGAACGTCTCCACGTGCAGCCAGGCTCGGGTCGGATCGACCCCCGCCTCGCCGGCGTAGCCGCGCACGACGTTCTCGAGCGGCGTCCGGCCGTCGAGCCGCCGGAGAATGGCGGCACCGCGCTCGTCCGTGGCAATCCAGTGCGGGGCCGCGGGATCGAGCACCACGAGCCCTCCGGAGGTGCGTTCGATGACGCTTGCCGGCGCGCGCAGCAACGTCTTCTCGTCAACGTGAGATGTCGGCAGTTCGTGCATGCTCATCCTCGGGTCCAGTCGAAGTAACGCGTGAGCCAGCGCCGCACGCGGGGTGTAAGCGCCTGGCGCCGATAGGCGTCGCCCGCCTTGCGCAGCGCTTCGCTCGCGGTCGGATACGGGTGGACGGTGGCCGACAGCGCCGTCAGACTTCCACCGTGTGTCAGGACGTACACCGCCTCGCCGATCATTTCTCCGGCATGCGGCGCCACGATCGTGCAGCCGCGAAAGCGCCCTCTCTCGTGGTGCACGCGCACGAAGCCGTCGGTCTCGTCGTCCACGATCGCGCGGTCGATCTCGGAGAGCGGAACCGTGATCGTGTCCAGGCGGGCGCTCGAGCGCGCGCGGTCACACGTCACGCCGACATGCGCCACCTCTGGATCCGTGTAGGTGACCCACGGGATCGCCAGCGCGCGCGCCGATCGGCGTCCGAAGAACAGGGCGTTCTGCAGCACGAGACGTGACAGCGCGTCGGCCGCATGCGTGAACTTGAGCTCCGAGCAGACATCGCCAGACGCATACACGCGGGGGTTTGAGGTTTGCAGACGCTCGTTGACCTCGATGCCACTCGGACCGGCACGAATGCCTGCGGCGTCGAGGTCCAGACCGTCGACGTTCGGGACCCGGCCGGCGGCCACGAGCAGCGCGTCCCCGTGAAGCAGGCACGCCCGACCCTCGCCGGTGTGGCTGCCCGACAGCGTGAGCCGCACGGCGTCTGCGTCAGAATCGGCGCGCTCGATACGCGCGCCGAGCTCGAGCCGGACGCCGTCGCGCTCGAGATGCCGCGCAAGAATGACCGCGGCGTCTGGATCGTCGCGTGGCAGCAGCCGCTCCGCCTGATCAATCAGCGTGACGCTCGACCCGAGGCGCGCGAACGCTTGGCCCAGCTCGCAGCCAATCGGGCCCGCGCCGATGATCAGTAGACGTCGCGGCAGTGCGCGCAACTCGAAAACCGACTCATTCGTCAGGAACGGCACGGTGTCGAGTCCGGCAATCGGGGGCACCAACGGACGCGAACCCGTGGCAATGACGGCGCGGCGGAACCGCAGGCGCCGATCGCCAACCCCCACCGATCGGCGATCGACGAAGCCGGCGTCTCCAAAGAACACGTCGACGCCGGCGGCACGCAGCCGTTCGGCCGCATCGTGCGCCGCAATGGCCGCCCGGCGCGCGCGCACGCGCACCATGACCTGTGCGAAATCAACGCGCACCTCGCCCACCGTGATCCCAAGCGCTGGTCCGCGCCGCCACTCGCCCACCACCCGTGCCGACCGTAGCAGGGCCTTCGACGGCACGCAGCCTGTGTTGAGGCAATCACCGCCTAGCAGATGGCGCTCGACGAGCGCCACCCGGGCGCCAAGGCCCGCGGCCCCCATGGCGCACACGAGCCCCGCCGTCCCGCCGCCGATCACGACCAGGTCGTACATCGGGGCCGGCGTGGGGTTCGTCCACGTGGGTGGCCGGACGTGCGCCAGTCGCTCGGCGTCCGCAGCCTCGGTGACGAGGGCATCCAGGGCAGACGGCACGGCTCAGCCCGACAGTGCCGCCGAGCGGCGAAAAGACGGCCACGGCAGAAGGCGCGTGCCCAGGAGCGCGGCAACCGACGCGAGTACGAGCACGGTCCCGCCGTGCCACAACAACACGACGACGTTGGAGGCGTGCGGCTGAAGACACGCCGCGAGGTTGCCAAAACTGACAGCCGCCAAACCGCCCAGCCCCGCCGTCAGGCGCGGGGTAAGCGGCAGACCACGGCGCAGCATCGAAGCGAGAACCGCTCCTGGCAACGACGCGCCGATCACAATGACCGCCACGCAGCGCCAGTCCGAAGTCAAGAGCAACGCCCCGGGTGCAGCCGAGTGCACGTCGGCCCACGCCCTGAGCGCCACCGCACCAATCCACGTCCCGACCAGAACAGGCGGCGCGAGCCACAGGCGGGGCGAATGCCCGGGTACGGTCGTGGCCAGCGCGACGGCGGCGGCAGCGATCGCCGTGACCAGCCCAACGGCTTGCTCCACGACGAATGGCGGATCCCCCAGCTGCTCCTGGAAGCCATCGCCTCGCGGCATCAGCAGGATGAGGGCGCTCACGTACGCCGCGGCGGCGGCGCCCCATGCCGCCGCCCTGCGCCAGGGCGTGCGCAGCGGCGTCACCGGTCTTGCGCCGGTTGCCAGGCTCTCAATGAGCTGTTCCGTGTCCATCGCGTCGGCCCGCTCTGACGGATATTCGCTGTGGCCCCACCGAAGGTTACGGCGTAACCTTTCGCCACCGTCGGACGAATGCATACGTTGGACGAACTCGCAGACTCGGATGGCTGACCAGCCGCTCGTCAGCGTCGTGATTCCCGTCTGGCGCGACGTCGACGTCCTGGCGGCCTCGCTCGGGCGGCTGTCGCCGGCACCAGCCGGTGTGGAGGTCATCGTCGCGTCCGTGCTCGGAGACGAGTCCCGCTACGACGATCTTCGGACCGGGTATCCGCACGTTCACTGGATCTCGGCCCCGCGCGGGCGGGCGGTTCAGATGAACGCCGGCGCGGCGGTGGCCACCGGACGCTGGTTGCTCTTTCTCCATACTGACTGCACGTTGCCGGACCGCTGGGCCGAGGTAATCGTGCAGGCCGACGCTGCCGCCGCCTCCGCCGGAGCGTTCCGATTCAAGCTCGACACCCCGGACTGGCGCGCACGTCTGATCGAGGCCGGCGTCCGGCTGCGAGTGGCGCTGCTCGGGCTGCCGTATGGCGATCAGGCGCTGTTCGTACGCCGCGAGGTCTTCCACGGCGTAGGCGGATATCGCGACGTGCCGCTTATGGAGGACATCGATTTCGTCCGGCGTGTCCGGAAGGCTGGTCCGTTGCTGCGCGCGCGCGAACCGGTGCTGACATCAGCGCGCCGCTGGCAACACGACGGATGGCTGTGCCGTACCGCTCAGAATATCGGCCTCGCGTCCCGCTTTTTGCTCGGGACGCCGCCAGCACGGCTGGCGCAGCGGTACTACGGCCGGCACGAGAGCGCAGTCGTCATGATGGCGCGGGCACCATGGACCGGCGGCAAGACCAGGCTCGGCGTCGCCGTTCCGCCCTCGGCTTACGCCGACCTGAGACATGCACTCTTTCTGGACACACTCGACGTGGTGGTCTCGATCGAAGACGCCGAGCACATCGTGGCCTGCGAGCCGGCTGGTGCCTGCGAGCGCATGCGCGGGTGGATCGGAACGGGCGCCGACGTGATCGCGCAACGCGGCGAAAGGCTGGGAGAGCGCATGGCGCACACGTTCGAAGACGTGTTCCGTCTCGGCGTCGAGTCGGTTGTGATCGTCGGCTCTGATCTTCCAGACCTGCCGGCGCGCCTCGTGCGCGAGGCGCTCTCCGTCATCCGCGCCAGCCGCGACGCGGTCGTCCTCGGACCCGCAAGCGATGGTGGCTACTACCTGATTGCGATGAGCCGCCCTCACCCGATCCTGTTCAATCGGATCGATTGGGGCACCGATCACGTCCTCGCGCAGACACTCGAGGGTGCCCGTACTGCCGGCATACCCGTTCATCTGCTCGAGAGTTGGGCCGACGTCGACCGGCCGGATGACATCTCGAGGCTGGTGGATACGGCGACGGGCGCGGCAGCGCGTCGGACACGCGCGTGGAGCGTGGCGCATGCCGCGCCTCGGCTCGAGGCCGGCGTCGTCACGATTCGACCTCCACGCCACGCCAGAACGCCACATGGTCCTTGATGCGCTGAGCCGCGACGATCGTAACCTTTTGTCGTCGGCCTCCGAAGTTCCCACCAGCGTCTCACTGCCTGGGTCCGGGATCGGTGATCCGAACCCATTTCGTTGGAGGACTGTTGTCATCGCCCGAGCGTTCGACGCGCGCGCCTCGAGACGCTGACAAGAGGCCCGCACCCTCGGCGCCCATGCCGGATGCCGCTGCTGCCATGTTGTCAGGCGCTCATGCGCAGGACGCGGCGCTGGTCAAACGGTTGCTCGACGGCGACGACGCTGCGTTTGCCGGTCTCGTGGATCAGTACCATGGCCGTCTCCTCCGGCTGGCCATGATGTTTGTCTCGGAGCGCGCGAGCGCTGAAGAGGTGGTCCAGGACACCTGGCTTGCCGTTCTGACAGGCCTCCGATCGTTCGCGGGGCGTGCCAGCCTGAAAACCTGGATTTTCAGCATTCTGACCAATCGCGCCAAGACCCGCGGGCAGCGCGACAAACGGTCCGTGCCGTTCTCGGCCCTGGGCGACCGGTCAGGGAACGACGAGCCCGCGGTATCTCCGTCTCGCTTTTCCTCCTCCGGCCGCTGGTCGGTACCGCCCGAGCAGTGGGACGCCGAGACGCCGGAACAGCGACTCCTGCGACACGAGACGCGGACCTTGATCGACCAGACAATTGCCGATCTCCCAGCGGGCCAACGGGCCGTCGTCACCCTCAGGGACATCGAAGGCCTGGACGCGGCGGAAGTGTGTAACATTCTCGAGATCAGCGAGACGAATCAGCGGGTATTGTTGCACCGCGCCAGGGCGCGCATCAGGACCGCCCTGGAGGGGCATTTGCGGGGGAAGTAGCAATCGATGCTGACGTGCAGGGAGCTCACGGAGCTCGTCACGAACTATCTGGAAGGGCGGATGTCGTTCATGGACCGGCTGCGCTTTCGCGCCCACATCGGCATGTGTCGAGACTGCCACGCGTACCTCGACCAGATGAGGCACACGATTCGCACGCTCGGCAAGCTCCCTGCGGAGTCGATTCCTCCTGATGTGCGAGAGCTACTTCTCGCGCGGTTTC
>JACPCS010000066.1 GCA_016184455.1 Acidobacteriota bacterium | reverse complement strand
CCGCCTGCCGGCGCGCCGGTGCCTCCGCCTGCCGGGACGCCGCCGCCCGCCACGACGCCGCTGCCGGGCACGGCGCCGACGACGGGTCCTGCGGTCCCCCAGGGCTAAAACGCGAGATTCAACCCCGCGTACACGCGGTGGACCGTCGAGTACAGCGGCTCGCCCCGCAGATTGAAGACGCGGTAGTCGAGCCGCACGCGGAACGGCCCGAGCAGCGAGATCTTCGCGCCGCCGCCGGTGTTGAAGCCGGCGTGTGTTTCCTGGCGGACGCCAAGCCGCTCTCGATACAGGCCGACACCCGTCGTCAGGTAGAACTGCATGCCGGCCACCGGAAACGGCGTCTGGACGAGCACGTTTCCCATGCCCGTCCGCAGCGACGGCGCCGCGTCCTCGAGCGATTCACTGGCCTCCGCGAATTCGAACTCGAAGCCGACGATGAGCAGGCTGACGCCGAGCGCGAGGCCCTTGGCAGGACGATTGGCCGGGGTCGTCGCGCTCCCGATGAAGACGGTGCCATCGGCGAACGCGGGCGTCGACGCGACGATGAGCAGCGCGGCCGCGGCCGCGAAGGTGCGAAGCATACCGAATGATACGATCACAGCGATGGACGTGCGGGTCACGGAGGAGCAGGCGCTGCTGCGCCAGAGCATCCGGGAGTTCGCCGAGCGCGAGATCCGCCCGTACGTCCGCGAGTGGGACGAAGCCCAGCGTTTCCCGCCCGAATTGCTGCCGAAGCTCGCGGAACTGGGACTGATGGGTATTCAGTGTCCCGAGCGCTACGGCGGCGCGGCGATGTCGGCCGTCGATTACTGCATCTGCATCGAGGAGCTGGCGCGCGTCGACCCGTCGATCTGCCTGTCGGTGGCGGCGCACAACGGCCTCGGCGCCGCGCACATCGCGGCCTTCGGCACCGAGGAGCAGAAGCAGCGGTACCTCGTGCCGCTGGCGCGGGGAGACAAGCTCGCCGCGTGGGCGCTGACCGAGGCGTCCGCGGGGAGCGACGCCGCCGCAATCCGCACGACGGCGGTGCGGGATGGCGGCTGCTGGGTCATCAACGGCACCAAGCAGTTCATCACACACGGCCACTCGGGCGACATCATCGTGGTGATGGCGGTGACGAGCCGCGAGCGCGGCAGCCGCGGTATCTCCGCCTTCATCATCGAGCGCGGCACCCCGGGATTCCGCGCCGGCAAGAAAGAAGACAAGCTCGGGATGCGTGCGAGCGAGACGAGCGAGGTGATCTTCGACCGCTGCCGCGTGCCCGCGTCGCAGATGCTGGGCGCCGAGGGACAGGGCTTCGTCAACGCCATGCAGGTGCTCGACGCCGGGCGGATCGGGATTGCCGCGCTGGCGGTCGGCCTCGCACAGGGCGCGTGGGATGCCGCGTGTGCCTATGCGTTCGAGCGGCGGCAGTTCGGGCAGCCGATCGGGGCGTTTCAGAGCATCCGCGCCAAGCTCGTCGACAACGCCGGCCGCATCGAAGCGGCGCGGCTGCTCACGTATCGCGCGGCGTCGATGCGCCACCGCGGCCGGCGGACGACGCTCGAGGCCTCCATGGCCAAGCTCTATTCGAGCGAGACGGCCGTGCGCGTAGCGGAGGACGGCGTGCAGATCTACGGCGGGTACGGCTTCGTGAAGGATTATCCGGCCGAGAAGTTCTTCCGCGACGTCAAGCTCACCACCATCGGCGAGGGGACCAGCGAGGTCCAGCGGCTGGTCATCGCGCGTCAGCTCCTTGCCTAAATGGGGTCGGAGGTCATTTTTGGAGGACAGTCGCGTACGGGTGTCGACGTGGTCGACCTCGGGGGCGCGGCGCGGCACCCCGCAGCAGCGTCACCATCGCCGTGCGCCACTCTTCATCCCCCAACGGAATCCCGGTCCGTACGGCGTGCCGGCATGCGTTCAGTTCCTCATGGGTCTGTGGTGCATTGACATGCTCGATCCAGTCGGCTGGTCGCGGCACGGGCCACTCCGCCAGCCACGCCCGTGGCTCTCGACTGAGACTTGACCAACGCCACTCTTCAGCGCGCCCTACGAGCGAGGCGCGCAGCGGATTTCGTTCGACGTATCTGCATACCCAGAGAAAATGGCGATCCTCACGGATCGGGATCGCCTTGAATCGCCCCTGATACACTGCCCCGAGTCCAGTCAGGCCGCGAGCATCCTGCCATCGACGGGCATGTGTGGTCGTCAACCAGTGCATGAATGGTGAGAGCGCGTTGTCTCTTCGCGGCGAGAGGACGAAATGCCAGTGGTTGGGCATGATGCAGTACGCAAAAATTGCCACGTCGTGGCGGGCGACCGCTTCGACAGTCACTGCCTCGAACGCACCGTAGTCGGCGGCGCTCTCGAAAAGAACGGTGCGTTTCGCGGCGCGATTGAGCACATGAAACGATATCCCTGCCGTCTGGTGTCGGATCCTCCTCGCCACGGTCCGCGGGCAGACGCAACCTCGGTGCCGCTTTGTCGAGTCTCGACTGTCCTCAAAAAATGACCTCCGACCCCATTATTCGACTCGGCTCGCTCGCGGCCGGCGTGCTCGCGGCGGATCCGCGCGCGGTCGCGCGCGCGATGTCGCTCGTCGAGGACGAGTCGCCCGCCGGGGCCGAGCTGCTGCGCGCCGTCTTCGCGCGCACCGGACGCGCCTTCCTCGTCGGGGTGACCGGCCCGCCCGGCGCCGGCAAGAGCACGCTCGTCGATCGGTTGACGCTCGAGGCGCGCGCCGAAGGCACGCGCGTGGGCGTGATCGCCGTCGATCCGACGAGCCCGTTCAGCGGCGGCGCCGTGCTCGGCGACCGCGTACGGATGGGACGGCACGCCGCCGATGCCGGTGTGTTCATCCGGAGCATGGCGACGCGCGGCCATCTTGGCGGTGTCGCGCGCGCGACGACCGACGTGGCGGCAGTCCTCGATGCCGCCGGCACGGAGCTGATCTTCATCGAGACGGTCGGCGTCGGACAGGACGAGGTCGACATTGCCCGAACGGCCGACGTGACGGTTGTCGTCTTCGTGCCTGGCACCGGCGACGACGTGCAGGCGCTCAAGGCCGGCATCATGGAAATCGCCGACGTCTTCGTCGTCAACAAGGCGGATCGCGAAGGCGGCGATCGGCTGGTACAGGCGATCGCGGCCAATCAGGCGCTGCAGACCTGGACCGCCGATGCGTGGCGGCCGCCCATTCTGAAGACCGTGGCCACCACGGGCGAGGGGATTCCGCAGCTGTGGGGCGCCATTGGCGAGTACCGGGCGCGGCATCCGCGGGACGGCACGCGGCGCCGCGCGCGCCATGGACAACGATTGCGGGAACTGCTTGCCGCGCGCTTTCTCGACCACCTCGAGCGGACGCTTCCCCCCGGCGAGCTGGATCGCGTTGTCGACCGCATCGCCGCCGGCGAGATCGATCCCTATTCCGCCGCGGACGAGCTGGTGGAGCAGTACGTCGTACGTAGGGCGGGTCCCACCGAGCGCGGCGTCAGGCGGGCGAGGCGGACCCGCCGAAGCGAATGAAGGCGGTCCTCGATCACGTCGGCATCGCCGTCGGCAACATCGACGACGCGCTGGCGTTCTACCGGGATGCCCTCGGGCTGGAGATCGAAGTCCCGGAGGAGGTGGCCTCGCAGCGCGTGCGCGCCTACTTCATACCGACCGGAGCATCCGCGCTCGAGTTGCTCGAGCCGACGACTGCCGACTCGGTCATCGCCCGGTATGTCGAGCGGCGCGGACCCGGCCTGCATCACATCACCTTGCGCGTGGACGACCTCACCGCCGCGCTGGAGCACCTGCGCGCCCGCGGCGTGCGGCTCGTCGACGCGGAGCCGCGCCGCGGGGCGGGAGACTCGCTCGTGGCCTTCGTTCACCCGTCCTCCGCGCACGGCGTCCTCGTCGAGTTGAAGCAGCCGGCGCGGCCGCGATCCGTACTGGTGCCGAGGCGGCTGCCGTGGGGCAACCTCGAGCTCGCGACCGTGCACGACGGTCTGTTCGGCCTCGACGGCGGCGCCATGTTCGGGGTCGTGCCGCGCATGCTGTGGGAAGCACAGGCGCCGCCGGACGATCGCAATCGGATCCTGCTGGCGATGCGGCCCCTGGTCGTCGACGCCGACTGGGGCCGGATGATCGTCGACTGCGGAGTGGGCGACAAGATGACCGCGACGCTGCGCGACATCTACGCGCTCGATCGGACGCGGCATCTCGACGACGCGCTGGAGGAGATGGGGCTGGATGGCGACGCGATCGACCTGGTGCTGGCCACGCACCTCCACTGGGATCACTTTGGCGGCGCGACGGCGCGTGACGGCGGCGCGGTCGTCCCTCGGTTCCGCCGCGCGCGCTACATCATCCGCACCGCCGAGTGGCACGACGCGACGCACACCCACGAGCGCAACCGCGCCAGCTACATACCGGATGACTTCCTGCCGCTGAAGGATGCGGGCGTCGTCGAATTCTTCGACGAGGACCAGACGATTCGGCCCGGCGTCCGGGTCGTCCGGACCGGAGGCCACACGGGCCAGCATCAGATCGTCTTCGTCGAATCGGGCGGGAAGACCGCCGTGTTCGTGGCCGATCTGATCCCCACCACCGCGCACATCCGCGACGCCTGGATCATGGGATACGACCTGTTTCCGATGGAGACGCTCGCCTTCAAGCAGCGCTTCATCCGCGAGGCGATCGATCGCGAGTACCTCATCTTCTTCGAGCACGATCCGCTCGTGGCTGCCGGCTACATCCGCAAGACAGACGGCCGCCGGTACGTCGAACAGGTGTTGTAAACTCGCGTAACCACCAACCACCAACCACCGACCAGCAACCATGGAACGCGTTCAGATCGGCATCATCGGCGGCAGCGGCCTGTACGACATGGCCGGGGTCAGCGGCCGCGAAGAGGTCACGCTGACGACCCCGTTCGGGGACCCGTCGGGTCCCTTCGTGATCGGCACGCTGCAGGGGAGGCGCGTCGCCTTTCTCGCGCGCCACGCGATCGGGCACCGCATTCTCCCCTCGGAGCTGAATTCCCGCGCCAACATCTTCGGGATGAAGCTGCTCGGCATCGAGTACATCCTGTCGGCCAGCGCCGTCGGAAGCCTCAAGGAGGAGTACAAGCCGCTCGACATCGTCATTCCGGATCAGTTCTTCGACCGCACGAAAGGACGGGTGAGCACCTTCTTCGGGCGCGGGCTGGCCGCGCATGTGGCGTTCGCGCATCCGTTCTGCCGGATCCTGAGCGGCATCGCGTACGAGAGCGGACGCGCGGCCGGCGCCCCGATTCACACGGGCGGGACCTACGTGTGCATGGAAGGGCCGCAGTTCTCCACGCTGGCCGAATCGAAGCTCTATCGCGCGTGGGGGATGGACATCATCGGCATGACCAACCTGCAGGAGGCGAAGCTCGCGCGGGAGGCCGAGATCTGCTACACGACGATCGCGCTCGTGACCGACTATGACTGCTGGCACCCCGACCACGATTCGGTGACGGTCGACATGATCATCGCGAACCTGACACAGAACGCGAAGACGGCGGAGCAGATCATCGCGGGCGCCGTCGCCCGGCTGCCGTACGAGCGCACGTGCGAGTGCGCGTCGGCGCTCAAGTACGCGCTGGTCACGAGGCCCGACGCGATTCCCGCGCAGGTCAAGAAGGACCTCGCACCCATCGTCGGCAAGTACCTGCAGACGACCTGACCATGAAGCTCATCGTCACGGGATCGATCGCCTACGACTACCTCATGTCGTTCCCCGGGAAGTTCACGGAGCACTTCCTGCCGGAGCACTTTCAGCGCGTCAGCCTCAGTTTTCTCGTCGATTCGATGGACAAGCGGCGCGGCGGGTGCGCGCCGAACATCGCCTACACGCTCGCGCTGCTCGGCGAGCGGCCGTACCTGATGGGAACGGCCGGCCAGGACTTCGGCGAGTACCGCGACTGGCTCGAGGCGGCGGGGATCGATACGTCGCTGGTCCGGCAGGTGGCCGACAAGTTCACCGCATCGTTCTTCTGCAGCACGGATCAGGACAACAACCAGATCGCGTCGTTTTACACGGGCGCGATGGCGCACGCGGCCGAGCTGTCGTTTCGCACGGTCGACGAACCCGGGCTCGTCATCATCTCGCCGAACGATCCGGCTGCCATGGTCCAGTACGCGGAGGAGTGCCGCGCGCTGCGGATTCCGTTCATCTTCGATCCCGGGCAGCAGTGCGCACGCATGTCGGGCGTCGAGCTGTGCGACGGCCTGACGGGCGCGCGGCTCGTCGTCTGCAACGACTATGAATTCGAGCTGATCCGGCAGAAGACCGGGATGAGCGAGGGCGACGTCGTGGCCACGGCCGGTGCGCTCGTCGTGACGCGCGGCGAGGAGGGCTGCTCGATCTACGAGCACGGCGAGCGCGTCGAGGTCGAAGCGGTCCCCCCGCACCGGATCATCGATCCGACCGGCGTCGGCGACGCGTTTCGCGGCGGGTTCATGAAAGGGCTGGCCGTCGGCGCGCCGCTGCGCGTGTGCGCGCAGCTGGGCAGTGTGGCGGCCACCTACGCGCTCGAGCACCTCGGCGGCCAGAGCCACGCGTACACGATCGACGAATTCCGCACTTTCAAATGCGTCTAGCGCGGATTTGTGGGGCGAGCCTTTCAGGCTCGCCTCGCGAACCCGAAGGGTTCGCGCCACAGAAACGAAATCCGCGCTAGCGGTCGAACGACTCGCGCCGGCCCGACGCGGTGAGCTTGATCACGTAGCGTTCGGGGTTCTTCCAGAACAGTTCCTGCATCTCGGCGAGGCTCTTCGCGCCGCTGTAGCTGATCGCCGAGCAGAGGTGCTTGATCAGATCGCGCAGCAGCGGCCGCACCGAGCCGCGCGCCGGCACGCTGACCTCCATCCCTTCGGCGCCGAGCGCCTCCACGTCGGCCGCCTCCGCGTCTTCGACGTCGAGGCGATCGACGATCGCCTCGAGCGATGCCATGCCGCGGAAGACCTTGAACGGCACGTGCACGGTCTTGTTCGATTCGGGCAGGACGACCGGCTTCTGGACCGTCTCGCCGGGAGTTTCGAGCGTGCCGGCGAGCATGCCGCCGAGCATCACCGTGTCGCCCCCAAAGGTCAGCGCCTGCACGAACGCTCCGTGGCGGCGCACGCCGCCGTCCGCGATGAGCGGCACGCGGCCGTCCGCCGCCGCGCGGCACTCGACGAGCGCCTGGACCTGCGGCACGCCGTAGTTGGTGTTCAACCGCGTCGTGCACCCGCCGCCGGGTCCGATACCCACCTTGATCCCGTCGACGCCCCGCTCGAGCAGGAACCGCGCGCCCTGGGCGGTCGCCACGTTGCCGGCGACCAGCGGCACGTCGCCGAAGCGCTTTCGACACGCCTCGATGGCGCGCGCCATGACGACGGAGTGGCCGTGCGCGATGTCGATCACGATGACGTCGGCTTCGGCGCGGAGCAGCTCGGCGGCCCGCTCGAGATAGTCGCCCTTCGCGCCGATCGCGGCGCCCACGCGCAGCCGGCCCTGGCCGTCTCGCGTGGCGAACGGCAACTGCCGCTGGACGATCAGATCCTTGGCCGTGACCAGGCCGCGCAGGGTGCCGTCGGCGTGGAGCAGCGGCAGCTTCTTGATCTTGTGCGTCCGCATCAGCTCCTCGGCCTTCGCCGGGTCGAGCTCGCCGGTGTGGACCACGAGCCGCTCGCGCGGGGTCATCCGCGAGGCGACAGTGCCGCTCTGGCCCGCAAACCGCAGATCGCGCGCGGTCAGCAGCCCCTCGACGTGCCGCGCCGGGTCGACCACGACGAGCGTGCCGACGCCGGTGGCGCGCATGCGCTGCTCGGCCTCGGCGAGCGTCGCATCGGGCGCGATCGTGTACGGATCGCTGATGACGCCGTGCTGCTTGCGCTTGACGATCTGGACCTCGCGCACCTGCGGGTCGATCTCGCCGCTCCTGAAGCCGCGGTCGATGATGCCGATGCCGCCCTCCTCGGCCACGGCAATCGCCATCCCCGAGCGCGTCACCGTGTCCATGTTCGCGGAGACGATCGGCCGCTTGAGCGTCACGCCGCGCGAGAAGCGCGCCGTCAGGTCGATGAGCGCCGGATCGCGGCGTTCGACGACGCTGTGCTGCGGGCTGAAGAGGAAGTCGTCGAAGGTGGCGCCGCGGACGAGATCGAGGAGATCGGTCACGGGTTCAGCATACGCCGGGTCTGCGGCGCGTGGATCGCGTGCGCCGCGAGACCCGGCCTACGTACGTAGGGCGGGTCTGCTCATCGAAGCGGGCAGCAGACCCGCCGGGAGCGGCGGACCCGCCGTCACAGACCCGCCGCGAACCGGGTCCTCGCCGCCGCGACGATCTGGTTGTACTTCGCCTGCGTCAGCTCCCACTCGGTCTCGAGGAGCGACAGGCGCGCGTCGTTGAGCTCGGCCGCGGTGACCACGCCGTTCTCGTACGACACCTCCGCGATGCCGAGGCTCTCGCGGGCGAGCTCGAGCGCCTTCTGCTGCGTCGCCACGATCTCGCGCGCGGCGTCGAGCTCGGTCGAAGCGGTGGCCAATTCGAGCCGCGCCGTGTCGAGGGCAGCGTTGAGCCCGTGCTGCGCCTGGCTGACGCGGGCCGAGGCCGCCGCCCGCCGGGCGGCGACGGTCGGTGCGTTGAAGAGGGGAATCTGAAAGACCAGACCGAACTGCGAGCTCCGGTTCGAGTTGCCGAACAGGCGGTTCACGCCATCTTCCTGATACTGGAAGTTGGCCGAGAGCGAGACGGTCGGCTTCAGGTCGGCGTTGGCGAGCGCCACCTGCCGCTCGGCCGCTTCACGCTGCTGGCCGATGGCGCGGATGTCGGGGCGCACCGCCAGCGCCGTCTGCAGCGCGGGAGCCGGTGGAAGCGCGGGCAGCTCGTCGAGCGTCCCCACAAGGTCCAGCGGAGCGTCGGGCGGCAGCGACAGCACCGTTCGAAGCGCCTGGCGCGAGGTCTCGGCGCTGGTGCGCGCGCGGATCAGCCGTGCCCGTGCGTTGGCGAGCTCCACTTCCGCGCGCAGCACGTCGAGGCGCGCGGCGGTGCCGGCCTCGAAGCGGGCCCGCGAGAGCTCGAGATGCCGCTCCGCGATCCGCACGCCTTCCTCGGTCGTGCAAACGCCCTGGTCCGCCATGAGCGCGGCATAAAAGGTCTCGTAGACGCGCAGCTGCAGCGCCTGCCGCGCGCGCTCGACGTCCAGACGGCTCGCCTCTTCGACCGCCGCCTGCGCCCCGAAGGCGTGCGTGAGCCGGCCGCCGGTATAGAGCGGCTGTGCCACATCCATGCGGACGACGTTCTCGCGCGTCATGTTCACCCGGAACGTCTGCTCGGTCGGCCCGAAGAGGCCGGCGGGCAGCCGCAGCAGCGGCGACTCCTGCGCCGGCGTGTACAGGAAGCTCAGGTTCACCGACGGCAGAAACGCCGCACGCGCGCCCGCCACGTTCGCCTGGCTCTCGCGCAGCCGCTCGCGTGAGACCGTGAGCCCCTCGTTGCGCGTCACGGCCAGCTCGAGCGCCCGGTCGATGGTCAGCGGGCCCGCTGTTACCGTCGCCGCAGGCCCGGGCTGCGCCCATGCGGAGGCCACGCTCAGGAACGCACCCACGAGCGCGAGCAGGATCAGCACGCCCGTCACCCGTGCCGCGGCCCGCAGGCCTGCCGGCAGCGGCACCTGCCGCCACGCCCGCAGCCGCTCGAGCGCGCGCTCGAGGAGCATGTACGACGCGGGCACGACGACGAGCGTGAGCAGCGTCGAGGTGATGAGCCCCCCGATCGTGGCGATCGCGATCGGCGAGCGGAACTCGCTGCCGTCCCCCGATGTGATCGCCGACGGGAGCATCCCCAGGATCATCGCAATCGTCGTCATCAGGATCGGCCGGAGCCGGACGGGCCCTGCCTCGAGCAGCGCGTCGCGGAGCGGACGGCCCTCGCGGCGAAGCTGGTTCGCGCGGTCGACGAGCAGAATCGCGTTCTTCGTGACGAGCCCCATCAGCATGACGACGCCGATCATCGCGGGCATGCCGAGGTTCTTGCCGGTCACGAACAACAGCAGGAGCGCGCCGACGAGCGCGAGCGGCAGCGAGAGCATGATGATCATCGGCTGCAGGAACGACTCGAACTGCGAGGCCAGCACGATGTAGATGAAGGCCACGGCAAGCAGGAGCGCGAGCCCCATCGCGGCGGCCGATTCCTGCATCAGCTCGACGTCGCCGGCGAACCCCCATTCGAAGGTGGGTGGCATCGCCATGCCCTGTACGGCCCGCTGCACCTCTGCCGTGACGTCGCCGAGCGCGTAGCCGGGCGCCAGATCGATGCCGATCACGGCCTGCCGCCGGCGCTGCTCGCGATCGATGTTGCTCGGGCCGACCTCCGGCGCGAACGCCACCACGTCGCCGGTGCGGACGGCCGCCCCCGACGGGGAATAGAGCGGCGTGCGCAGCACCGCCTCCGGGTCGTTCCGGAACTCGGGCGCCAGCCGCACGCGGATGTCGTGCTCGCGATCGCCCTCGCGGAACCGCGTCGGCACGATGCCTTCGACCATGCCGCGCAGCTCGGTGGCGATGCTGCCGACGTTGAAGCCGAGGTCGGCGGCAAGGGCACGATTGATGCGCGCGACGATCTCGGGCTGGCCGCTCTCGAGGTTGCTGCTGATGTCGACGGCGCCGGGAATCGTGCGGACCCGCGCTTGAATCTCGTTCGTGATCCGCTGCAGCGCCGCGAGATCGTCGCCGCGGACGTAGACGTTGATCGGCGGCTCGTAGGGCGCGCCCTGCATGAATTCGGGATCGGCCACCTTGCCGTCGATGAACGGCATGCCCGCCAGCAGGCCGCGGACCTGCCCCTTGATCTCGCCGATCCCGCGCTCGCGCTCCGTCTTCTTCGTCAGGCGCACGCGCACGTTCGAGATGCGCGCCTGGCCGACGCCGACGGTGCTGAACACCCGGGTGATCTCGGGGATCTGCTGGATGGCGCGCTCGACGCGCACCACGGTCGCGACGCTCTCGTCGAAGGAGGTGCCCGGCGGCAGTTCCACGATCACCTGGAACTCGCCGCGGTCCTCTGCCGGCACGAACTCGGTCCCCATCACCGTGATCGTGCCGAGGCTCGCCACGAAGATGGCGGCCGCGGCCGCAAGCGTCTTCCACGGGTGGTTCAGCGCCGCGGCGAGCACGCGATGGTACCCGCGGTCGAGCCGGTCGTACGCGCGGCCCCACCGCTCGAAGAAGCGGCCGGCGCGCGTCCCCGTCCGTTCCTCCGGCGGGACGTAGCGGACGAAGCGCGACGAGAGCATCGGGTCGAGCGTGAAGGCGACGAGCAGCGACATCGCGACCGCGAAGCCGATCGTCAGCGCGAACGACTTGAAGAACTGGCCGACGATGCCGGTCATGAAGCCGACCGGGAGGAACACGGCCAGAATCGTGAACGTCGTCGCCATGACGGCGAGGCCGATCTCGGCGGTGCCGCGGTGGGCGGCGGTGACGCGATCCTCCCCGTGCTCCATGTGCCGGAAGATGTTCTCGCGCACCACCACCGCATCGTCGATGAGGATGCCGATGACGAGCGAGAGCGCCATCAGCGTCATCATGTTGATGGTGAAGCCGGCCACCCACATGAAGAAGAACGTCGCGATGACCGAGGTCGGCAGCGCCAGCGCCGTGATGATCGTCGAGCGCCAGTCGCGCATGAACAGGAACACCACGAGCACCGCCATCAGCGCGCCGAAGACGATCGATTCGCGCACTTCCGCCACGTTCGACTGGATGAACTCCGAGTCGTCGTGCACCGGCTTGATCTCGAGGTGCGGGAACGTGGCGCGGATGCGATCGAGCGCCGCATGCACGCGCTCGGCGATGGCGGCGGTATTGGCGCCCGACTGCTTCTTGATCGAGAAGGAGACGGCGTCCTCGCCGTCGAGTCGGGTCGTGGAATAGCGCTCCTCGAAGCCATCGATCACCCGCCCGACGTCGCGGACGCGGACCGTGGAGCCCCCCTCGGAGCGGAGGATCACGTCTTCGATCTCGGCGACGCTGGTGAACTCGCCCTTCGTGCGCAGCGAGATCGTACGTCCCGGCTGCTCCATGTTCCCGCCCGGCAGGTCGAGGTTCTCCGCCGCGAGCGTCTCGGCCACGACGCTCACCGGCAGGTTGAGCGCCTCCAGGCGCCGCGGATCGAGCTCCACCTGGATCTCGCGCACCTCGCCGCCGTTGACCTCGACGGCCGCGACGCCGTCGATCTGTTCGAGGAGCGGCTTGACGTCGTCTTCGACCTGCACGCGCGTGAGGTCGGACCGCTCGGACGACCCGACCGCGAACGTCATGATCGGCAGCGCTGCCACGTCGAAGCGGACGATGGTCGGGTCCTCGATGTCCCGCGGCAGGCGCCCGCGGACGGCGGCGACCTTTTCGCGCACTTCGGCCGCGGCCGCCTGCGGGTCGACCTCCAGCCGCAGTTCGATCCCGACGCGGGAGAACGACTCGGTCGAGCTCGATACCAGACGCTTCACACCGTTGATGCCGGCGACCGCGTCCTCGATCGGCCGCGTCACCAGCGTCTCCACTTCCTCGGGCGAGGCGCCGGGGTAGACGATGGTGACGTTGACGAACGGAAAGTTGACCTCCGGAAAGAGGTCGATGCCGAGCCGCGTCATCGACACGACGCCGAGCACCATGAAGCTCATGATGACCATCGTGGCGAAGACGGGGCGGCGGATGGAAACGTCGGAGATCCACATAGGCGCCTACTTCTGCACGACTGGATTGACTTTCGCGCCGGGCGCGACCCCCTGACGGGCGTCCGAGACGATCACGTCGCCGGCATTCAGGCCGGCGGCAATCTGGACCAGACGACCGTCGCTCACCCCTTCTGTGACCGGTACCTCGGTGACGGTGTCGCCCTCGATACGGAGGGCGATGCGCGTGCCGTCGCGTGTGGTCACGGCCTCGCGCGGGACGGCCACGACCTGCGGCGCCCGCACCAGCGGAATCGTCGCCGTGGCGTACATGCCGGAGAGCAGCACGCCGCCCGGATTCGAGGTACGCACCTCGATCCGGAAATGGCGATTGCGCGGGTCGACTTCGGGCGCGATCGCGGCCACGCGGCCCTCGAACGCGTCGCTGCCGCGCGCCTGCACGGTCATACGGGCCGGCATGCCGACGCGCAGGCGTCCCGCCTCGAGCTCCGAGACGCCCGCTTCGAGCGTCATGACGCGCAGGTCGGCCACGACGACCACCGGCTTGTCGCCGGGGCTGACGAGGCTCCCCGCGTCGTAGTTGCGCTCGACGATACGGCCGTCGATCGGAGAGGTGAGCGTGGCATCGCGGCGCACCTCGCGCGCCCGGCGCAGCGAGGCCTGGGCCTGCGCGAGCGTGGCTTTCGCCAGATCGCGCTGCGCCGCGGCGGCGCGCCGGACCGTCTCGGCGGCGTCGAGCCGCTGCCGCGGCAGCGCGCCGCGCTCGAAGAGGTTCCGCGCGCGCTCGTGCTCGAGCGACGCATTGGCGAGCGCCGCGTCCGCGGCTTCGAGGCCCGCCTCGGCCACGTTGACCGCGGCCGCGGCCGCATCGACCTGCGCCTCGAGTTCGCGCGCGTCGAGCTCGGCGACTACCTGTCCGGCGCGGACGCGATCGCCGATGTCGACCGTGATGCGCGAGAGAGTGCCCGGCAGCTTCGACAGGATCCCGACGCGCGTCTGCGGCGTGAGGCTGCCGGAGATCTGCAGCGCGGACTCGATGTCGGCGACCGCCACCGTGACCGCCGCCACGTCGGTGCGGCGCTCCTCCGGCGCCGGCGTGGAGGCTGCGGCAGCGGGTTCGGTGCCGCGGCACGCGGAGGACGCCGCAGCGACGAGAAAGACGAAGACCGGTAGCCGGAGGCCTTTCGGCCTCCGTGAGAAGGAGAGATGTCTACGCATGTTCGTGTCCAACGGATGAAGGCGCGCCGTCCATCGTGTGAAACGCACACGGGGAGGCGACGAACGTGGTCTGGACGGGCGTCGTGAAGCCGGCCAGCAGCGAATCGATCACGTCGCGGGCGAGCGCGTCCGGGTCTTCACCGGGCGCGAGCCGCCGCGAGAGCCCGATCGTGGCGGCGCCCAGCACGGCGACCCACAGCACGTGCAGGGCCGCCGCGGCATTCAGGCCGCGCGAGAAGGTGCCGCGATCGATACAGGCCTGGATGTCGGCCTCCGCGCGCGCGGTCAGCTCCTGGAAGAACTCGAACCGCTGAAAGTCCTGGCTGAGGCTCGGGACCGAGCGGTCGATGAACATCAGTTCGAAGTACTCCGGGTTGACCTTCGAGAACTCGTAGAAGGCCCAGAGCCCGCGCCGCAGGCGGTCGAGCGGTTCCGAAATCCCCTCGAGTGCGGCGAGGAGGTACTCCGCCAGCCGCTCGAAGCCCTCCTCGGCAAGTGCGAAGAAGATGTCGTCCTTGCTGGGGAAGTAGCTGTAGAGGGCGGCGGGGCTGTACTCGATGCGCTCGGCGATCTTGCGCATCGAAACGTTGCGGTAGCCGTCGCTCACGAAGAGGTCGCGCGCGGCGGTCAGAATCGCGTCGCGGGTGCGATCGCGTTCGCGTTGCTGGCGTTCTCGTATGCCCATCGAACACCAATCATAATCCGAACAGTGTTCAGATTTCTAATGGCGTTTAGTGACGAATCAGCGCGATGAGTCCTGCCAGGTAGACGAGGCCTGCAATCGACAACGTGATGGAGAATCCCCAGTTCATCGCCAGGAACACGGCAACCGTCGCCCCGACCACCGACAGCGCGCCGTTCATGCCCCAGCCCCACGGGATGATCGCCGGGCGGGATGCCGCCACCAGCCGCATGCCCGCCGGGAGCGGAATCCCGAGCACGACACCGATGGGCAGGAGCACCCCCGCGGCGACCGCGATGCGAAGCGGCAGCGGCCAGGCGATCGCCAGGTCGACGAGCGCCGACAGCGCCAGCGCGCTCAGCATCGCGATCGCCACGATCGCGAGCAGCGCGCGGCGCGCGGCGCGCTGCACGTCGGGCGCGGCGACGCGACGGCTGAGCAGACTGCCGATGCCGGTGCCGAGCAGCAGGGAAAAGAGCGTGACCGTGAGCGAATAGACAGGGTGGCCGAGCAGCAGGACGAAGCGCTGCAGGAGCGCCACCTCGAGCAGCATGAAGCCGGCGCCCAACGCGCCGAAGTAGAACAGCCACGTCCCCCATCCGCGCTCCGGCCGCTCGCCGCCGGCCACGAGCGGCCCGATCACGAAGAGCGCGACGAGCAGCAGCGAGATGCCCATCAGCGTCAGCAGCGCGCTCAGCCCGTTGCCGAAGAGCATCGAGCGGCCGAAGGCGACGCCGAACTGATCGCGGAGCCGCGTCGTGTGGAAGAAGAACGGGCGGTCGTCGGTCGTCGCTGAGATGTCCACCGGATACCGTTCGATGAAACGCTTCCGATCCGGTGCAAGAATCAGCCGGGCGTAGTCGGCCGCGCTCGTCCCCGTGCTCCGCATTTCGACCGGCTCGTCTCGCGGTGACGCGGGCGGCACGCCCGGCGCGTAGAGCAGCGTGAAGCCCAGACGATCCGTTACCTGCCGGAGCCTGGCCGTCTCGGCCGCGGTGAACGGTTGCTTTTTCAGCAGGAACGTGGCGACCCGGCCGTGCTGGACGACGGCGAGGTGCCGCGCGGCGTCGAGGCCGCGGGCGGTGCACGCCTCCTGCGCCAGCGAGACGAGCCGCAGCCCGTCGAACACCCACCGCGTGATCGTCAGGAGTCCCTCGTCTGTGAGATGGTCGAGGTACTCGCCGAACGCCTCGGTGGTGTACAACGAGTTCTCCGTCAGCGTGTACGCACCGGCGGCGGTTGCCGCCCATGTGTCGACGAGCGACGCCTGGATGACGTCGTACCGTGTCGTGCTCCGCCGCACGAAACTGCGCCCATCGTCGACGTGAATGGCCACGTTCGGGTGCGCGTAGATGGCGCCCGAGTAGTCGAAAAAGCGGCCGAGCATCACGTCGCGGACGATAATCGGGTTGATCTCGACACCGTCCACGCGGCGCGCGCCGAAGACGAGCGCCGACACCAGATCGCGGCCGCCGCCCGGCCCGATCACGAGCGCCGTGAAGCCGCCGGGGCGATCCGCCAGGTGATACGCGAGCGCCGTCAGCTCATAGCGGAGATATCCAGCCGTCTCTAACGAGCCGCTGCCCTTCAGGATGGGGGTCGACGCTGCGGAGTCGATGTCCATGAAGAGGGCATCGCCGGGCGTTCCGCGATAGGTCGGGCTCAGCGACCAGTCGCCGTGCCGGCGGTCGTAGACGGCGACACGCGAAAACGAGTTCCACTTGCTGAAGAGAATCCGGTCGCCCTCGTGTCCTTTGGTATCGGTCACGTCGAACGGCGCCGCTCCGGAGGCGTGGGCCGCTGCCGGCAGGGTGAACAGGGCCGCAGACGCCGCCGCGGCGCGCACGCGGCGGCCGGGTGGCGCGAAGCAGACGGCCGCCCCAAGCGCCAGGCCCGCGGAGGCGAGCACCACTCCCGGTGCGCCGAGCTGATTGAGGAGCGGGATGAGGGCCAGGCATCCGGCGGCGGCACCCAGCAGATCCGCCCCATACACGAGGTTGATGCGGGCCGACAGGCGTGTGAAGGCGACGGCAACGACGGCGCCTCCTGTCAGAAACGGCAGCGCCGCAAGTACGTAAATGACGAGCATGAGTACGAGGTTGGATGCCGAGTAGTTCAGCCCCACCCGGATACGCACGAGCAGCGCGAGCGCCACGAGGGTGCCGATTGCGTGAACCACTGCCGCGCGCGTGAGGAGGTGGCGCGCCGGGAACGGCGCGAGACGGCGGCGCAGCACGTAGACCAGGACGGCGCTCGCGCTGAGGCCGAAGAGCGCGATGGAAATGGCGAGAAACGCGAAGTGGTAGTACATCGTGACCGAGAAGATGCGCGTGAGCGCGAGCTCGGTCATCAGGAGGGCGGCTGAGACGGCGCCGACGCCGGCAAACGTCAAGGGATCGGCGCGGTCCGCGGGCTCCGCCACGTCCGGAGTCTAACAGCGCCCGCCTCGCCCAAGCCCTCGGCGAAGGCGGGCCTCTCCCTTGCACTCCCACGACCGGTTGGCCCGGCAGAGTCCGGGACGCCAACTCGACAGATGGAGAACGTCATTCGGTGATCGGGATCAAGGACGCGGTGCGGGTGCTCCACCCGCTCGACGAGGACGTCGAGGCCGCGCGTGTGGCGATTCGGGGCACGACGGCGGGCGGCAACACCTCGCTCTACAACGCGCTGTATCTGACGCTGAGGGAGCTGATGAAGCATCGGCGCACCGACGGCGAGGTCCGCCGCCGGGCGATCGTCGTGTTGTCCGACGGCGACGACACCACGAGCATCCGCGCGCGCGCCGGCTACTGTGCCGCCCCGCAGCCGCTCGCGGTTCGCTGAACGATAATCGGTCCGTGCTGCTGATCCTCGCCGCGCTGGCAGGCGCCTGGGCAGCGCTGCTGCTGCTGGCGCCGTGGCTGCCCGTGCCTGCGGCAGGCGTCCTGTACTTGTTCGGCGGGCGCATGTGCCACCAGATCGCGGAGCGATCGTTTCACGTCGATGGCGCCCAGCTGCCGGTCTGTGCGCGGTGTCTGGGGATCTATGCGGGGGCGGCGGTGGCGCTGATGGCGCCGGGGCTGCGGCGCCTGGCTCATGCCGCGCCGCGAGCCCCGGCCCACGTACGCGGTCTGGTCCTTGGCGCCCTCGCGCTCAACGCGCTGACGCTCGTCCTCGAGTGGGCCACGCGCTGGCAGCCGTCCAACGCGGTGCGTGCCGGCGCCGGTGCGGCGCTCGGGATCGCTGTCGCGCTCGCGATTCGTGAGGCACTGCGCGATCCGGCCAACGGAACCGGTACAGTAGACTACGAACGATGCAGGCCGCCGCGGCAGATCAGGTCCGGTCTCCCGTCATCACGTACCTGATCTGCGCCGCCGCGTGGGCGCTGCCGGGCGCGGGCCATCTCTGGCTCGGGCGGTGGCAGAAGGGCATCATCTTCCTCATCACGCTGCCGTTGATGTTCGCGTGCGGGCTGTGGCTCGAGGGGCGGCTGTTTCCGTTCGAGCCGTCGGAGCCGCTGGTCGCGCTGGCGGCGTTCGCCGACGTCGGCGTCGGCATTCCGTATTTCATCGCGAAGGCGATGAGCCAGGGGGCGGGCCGTGCGATCGCGCCGACCTTCGAGTACGGCAACGCGTTCCTCATCGTCGCCGGGCTCCTCAACATGCTGGTCGTGCTCGACACGTTTGACGTCGCGCAGGGGCGGAAATGACGTCCCACTTCCTGGCGATGGTCGTCTTCGCGCTCTTCGTCTCGATCGTGTTCGCGACGCTGATGCGCGACGATCCGCGCGAACAGCTGCGCCTCGGGCTCCGCCTCTTCGGTGGACTGGTCGGCGGCGGCGTGCTGGCCGGCTGGCTGCTGTATCCGCTTCCGTTCTGACCACAATACCTCCGTGGCTCCGCGTCTCCGCCCTTCGACTCGGGCTCAGGGCGCCCCGAGCAGCGCCGAGGGGCGCGGCCCGTTCGGTTTGTGGGCTCCCGTTGTGATCTATATGGCGGTGATCTTCTACGTGTCGTCGCTCCCGCAGGCGCCGATTCCCCCCGGTACCGATAAACCGTGGCATGCAATCGGGTATTTCTTTTGTGCGGTGGTTGTCGTGCGCGCGGTTGCGGGCGGCCTGCCGCGCCGCATCGACGCGCGGAGGGGAGGCCTGGCGATCGCGATCGCCGTAGCGTACGCGGTCAGCGACGAAATCCATCAGACGGTCGTGCCGGGACGATCGTGGGAACGTGCGGATCTGATCGCCGACACCATCGGCGTCTGTGCCGGCGCAGCCGCGTGCTGGGCGTGGGGTATAATCGCGCAAGCCTCGCGCGATGAGCTTTGACAATCTTCTTCTCGAGCGAGATGGCGCGGTTGCCATCCTCACCATCAACCGCCCTCAGGTTCTCAACGCCCTCAACGCCCCGACCGTCGACGCCCTGCGGCGCGCCATCCTCGAGCTGAAGCACGACACTGCGGTGCGCGTCGTGATCCTCACCGGCGCGGGCGAGAAGGCGTTTGTCGCGGGCGCCGACATCCACGAGCTCGCCGTGCAGCGGCCGGTCGACGGCAAGGAGCACGCGCTCCGCGGTCAGCACGTCTTCGATCTGATCGAGAACATGGGCAAGCCCGTGATCGCGGCGATCAACGGCTACGCGCTCGGCGGCGGCTGCGAGCTGGCGATGGCGTGTACGCTGCGCATGGCGTCCGACACCGCGCGGCTCGGCCAGCCCGAAATCAATCTCGGCATCATTCCCGGCTACGCCGGGACGCAGCGGCTCGCACGGCTGGTCGGCAAGGGCATGGCGCTCGAGCTGCTGCTCTCGGGGCGGCACGTCACGGCCGCCGAGGCGCTCCAGGTCGGGCTCGTCAACCGCGTCGTCCCCGCGGCGGAGCTGATGACCGAATCGAAGAAGCTGGCATCGGAGCTCGCCGCCAAACCGCCCGTGGCGGTGCGGTACATCATCGAGGCGGTCAACCGCGGTCTCGAGATGCCGCTCGACAAAGGACAGTTCCTGGAAGCCACGCTCTTCGGTCTGGTGGCGTCGACCGACGACATGCGCGAGGGGACGACCGCGTTTCTCGAAAAGCGGAAGGCCGATTTCAAGGGTCGATAGGGCGCCGCATGGAGCTGCAGGGCTCGCGTACCGCTGCCGGCTGCCGCTTTGCCGTCATCGTGTCGCGGTTCAACGAGGAGATTACCGAAGGCCTGCTCGCGGGTGCGCGGCGCGCGCTCGCCGACGCGGCGGTCCCCGACGATCAGATCACCGTCGTGCGCGTGCCGGGGTCGTTCGAGATTCCGCTGACGGCACGGCGACTGGCGCAGACGGGACGTTTTCACGCGATCATCTGTCTCGGGTGCCTGATCAAAGGCGAAACGATGCACTTCGAGTATCTCGCCGACGCCACGTGCCACGGGATTGCGTACGCGGCGATCTCGACCGGCGTGCCGGTTGCATTCGGCGTGCTGACGGCGTTGACGGACGAACAGGCGCAGGCGCGGGCGGCCGACGGTCCGGACAACAAGGGACGCGAAGCGGCGCTCGCCGCGGTGGAGATGGCGACACTCTTTCAGCGCATGCGTGAGGCAGGCCTCGGATGACGACGCGCGCGGAGCGGCGGTCGGCGCCGCGGCCGGGCAGGCAGGCGCGCCATCAGGCGCGCGAAGCCGCGCTGCAGATGCTGTATCAATGGGAGGTGGGGCGCGCGTCGATGCCCGACGTGCTGCGCACGTTCTGGCTGCACGACGAGCCGCCCGCCAGCGAGCTGCCCGACGAACAGCGCGCGTTTGCCGAGACGCTCGCCACGGGCGTCACCGATCAGGTCGGCAACCTCGATCCGCTCATTGCCGAGGCTGCCGAGCACTGGCGCCTGGAGCGGATGAACGTCATGGACCGGCTGATCCTCCGCATGGCCGTCTACGAGTTTCTCCACGAGCCGGACACCCCGGCGCGCGTCATCATCAACGAGGCGCTCGAGCTGGCGCGCACCTTCAGCCATGACGAGGCGGTGCGCTTCATCAACGGACTGCTCGACGCCATTCGCCGGCGTCTCTCACGCGAATGACGACCACCCAGGAATCCGACCAGGTTCTGCAGCGGCGCGCCAACCTCGAGGAGCTGCGCCGCCTCGGCGTGGCGCCGTATCCGAACCGCTTCGAACGCGAGGCGTCCATCGAGGCGATCGTCGGCGCGCACGGCGACAAGAGCGCCGAAGAGCTCGAGGTGGCGCACCTGACGACGCGCACGGCCGGCCGGATCCTCGCGATCCGCAGCTTCGGCAAAGCCAACTTCCTCGTGCTGACCGACGGCAAGACGCCCGTCCAGGTCTACATCCGCGAGGACTCGCTGCCGGCGCGCGACTTTCAGATCTACAAGCTGCTCGACTTCGGCGACTGGATCGGCGTCGAGGGGCGGCTGTTCCGGACCAAGACGAAGGAGTTCACGATTTGGGCGTCGCGGCTCGAGTTCCTGGCCAAGTGCCTGCTGCCGCTCCCCGAGAAGTGGCACGGGCTGACCGACGTCGAGATCCGCTACCGTCAGCGGTATCTGGACCTGATCGTCAATCCCGACGCGCGGCAGATCTTCGAGCTGCGGAGCCGCGTGATCTCCGGGATCCGCGAGTTCCTGGTGGCGCGCGGATTCCTCGAAGTCGAGACGCCGATGATGCAGTCGATCCCGGGCGGCGCGCTGGCACGGCCGTTCGTGACGCACCACCATGCGCTCGACATCCCGCTCTACATGCGGATCGCGCCCGAGCTGTACCTGAAGCGTCTGGTCGTGGGCGGCATCGAGCGGGTGTTCGAGATCAACCGGAACTTCAGGAACGAGGGGATGTCGGCGCAGCACAACCCCGAGTTCACGATGCTCGAGTTCTACCGGGCGTACGCCGACTACACGGATCTCATGGCGCTCAGCGAGGAGCTGCTGGTGTCGGTCGTGCGCCAGGCGCTCGGCACCGACGACCTGCGGTACGGGGAACACACGATCGCCGTGAAGACGCCGTTCCGGCGCATCGAGCTGCGCGAGGCGGCGCGGGCGGCGGCGGCCCGGCGGCTCGGCATCGACGTGGCCGCCCGAGACCTGCGCGTCCGCGAGCCGGCGGCGGCTCTGGCCGCACGCCTCGGGATCGACACCACGCCGGCCATGGGCCCCGGCGCGATCACGATGGAGATCTTCGAGCGGACGTGCGAGGACGATCTGGTGCAGCCGACGTTCGTCTACGACTTTCCGACGGAAGTGTCGCCGCTCTCGAAGCAGAAGCCGGACGACCCGGACACGGTCGAGCGGTTCGAGCTGTATGTTGCCGGCATGGAGATCGCCAACGCCTTCAGCGAGCTGAACGATCCGGCGGAGCAGCGGCGGCGATTCGAGGCGCAGCTCACCTCGCGCGCGGCAGGCGACGAGGAGGCGCACGCGCTCGACGAGGACTACGTGCGCGCGCTCGAGTACGGCATGCCGCCGGCCGCCGGCGAGGGGATTGGGATCGACCGGCTCGTGATGCTGTTGACCAACAGCCATTCGATCCGCGACGTCATTCTGTTCCCGCTCATGAGGCCCAAGTAGTTGGTGGTTGGTGGTTGGTGGCTGGTGGTTGGTGGTTGGTCGGATGAGTTTTGAATTGTTCGTCGCGCTCCGGTACCTCCTGGCGCGCCGCAAGCAGGCGTTCATCTCGGTCATCTCACTCATCTCGACGGTCGGGGTCGCCGTCGGCGTCATGGCGCTCGTGATCGCGCTGGCGCTGATGACCGGGCTTCAGGGCGAGCTGCGCGACCGCATCCTTGGTTCGACGGCGCACGTCTACGTCTGGAAGACCGGCGGCATCGACGACTACCGCGCCGAGGTGGCCAGGCTGCGCGCGATCGAAGGGGTCGTCGGCGCGGGTCCCGCGATCCTCGGCAAAGCGCTCATCTCGACCGACAAAGCCGACGCGTTCATCAGCCTCAAAGGCGTCGACCCGGCGCTCGAGCCGAGCGTGACCGACATCGCGCGCGCGATGCAGCGGGGACGCGTCGCCGACCTCGCGCCCGCCGACGACACCGGCCTACCCGGCATCCTGATCGGAGGTAATCTGGCCGATCAGCTCGGCGTCACGGTCGGTGACACGGCGTCGCTCCTGACGCCGCAGGGCACGCTCACGCCGATGGGCATGATTCCCCGCACCCGACGGGTGCGCGTGGCGGGTATCTACGCGCTGGGGCTCTACGAGTTCGACGCGGCGTACGGATTCGTGTCGCTGGAGTTCTCCGAGCGCCTGCTGGGGAAGGCAGCGCCCGATCTGATTGAACTGCGCGTGGCCGACATCGAGGCGGCGCCGGCCATCTCCGAGCGCGTGCCCGAGACGCTCGGCGCCGGCTACGTCAGCCAGGACTGGGCCGACATGAACCAGGCGCTCTTCTCGGCCCTCTGGCTGGAGAAGATGGCGATCTCGATCACGATCGGCCTGATCGTCATGGTCGCGGCGCTCAACATCATCGCCTCGCTCATCCTGCTCGTCATGGAGAAGAGCCGCGATATCGCCATCCTGAAGACGATGGGCACCTCGTCGACGCGCGTGATGCGCATCTTCATGCTGCAGGGCCTCGTCATCGGGGTCGTCGGGACGGTGGTCGGCGCAAGCCTGGGCCTGGCGCTCTGCTGGGTGCTCGATCGCTACCGGCTGATCCGGATTCCGATGGACGTCTATCAGATCGCGTACGTGCCGTTCGTCGTGCAGCCGCTCGACTTTGCGGTCGTCGTCGTGTCGGCGGTGCTCATCTGCTTCCTCGCGACCATCTATCCCTCGCGGCAGGCGTCCAGGCTGGATCCCGTGCAGGCACTCCGCTTCGAGTGATGCCCTTCGTCTCCGTCCGCGGGCTCAACAAGTCGTACGTCGTCGGGAGCCAGCGGATTCACGTGCTGCGCGATCTCGATCTGGAGGTGCCCGCGGGAGAGATGCTGGCGATTGTGGGCGCGTCCGGCGTCGGGAAGAGCACGCTGCTGCATCTGCTCGGCGGGCTCGATCGCGCCGACACCGGCGCCGTGCGGATTGGCGAGGCCGACGTGACCGCGATGCCCGCTGCGGCGCTCGTCGAGTTCCGGAACCGGAACGTCGGGTTCGTGTTCCAGTTCCACCACCTGCTCCCGGAATTCGACGCCGCCGAGAACGTGGCGATGCCGATGCGCATTGCGCGGGCGGCGCGCGAGGACGCGGAGCAGCGCGCGACCGCGCTGCTCGCGCGGGTGGGCTTGGGCGAACGCCTGACGCACCGGCCGTCGATGATGTCGGGCGGCGAGCAGCAGCGCGTCGCGGTAGCGCGCGCCCTGGTGATGAGGCCGGCGCTGCTCCTGGCCGACGAGCCGACCGGCGATCTCGACGAGAACACCGCCGAGTCGCTGCACCGGCTGCTGCGCGACATGCACGCCGAGCACGGGCTGACGTCGATCATCGCGACGCACAACCCGCGCCTCGCGGCGGCGTGCGATCGCGTGCTCCGGTTAGAGCAGGGAAAGCTGCACGCGATCTAAACCCCGGCGGCCTCGCCGCTCACCCCGGCCATCTGGAAGAGAACCGTGCCCAGTGCGGAGTAGTCGTCATCGGCGCGGCCGGCGGCCATGAGCGCCTCGACGAGCTGCTGGATCACGGCGGTCACCGGCGCGGGGCTGTGATGTTCCGCGAGTGTGGCCGCGACGATCCGAAAATCCTTCGCATAGAGAGCCGTGCGGAATCCCGGCTTGTAGTTGCCGGTCAGCATCCGCTCGCCGTGCACTTCGAGCACCCGGCTGGCGGCGAAGCCGCCGAGCAGCGCCTGCCGTACCTTGGCCGGGTCGACGCCCGCCTTGCGCGCGAGGGCGAACGCCTCGCTGACCACGGCCAGCGCGCCGCCGATCACCATCTGGTTGCACACCTTGCAGAGCTGCCCGGCGCCGGAGTCGCCGATGAGGATGATGCGCTCCTTGGCGCCCATGGCCTCGAGGATCGGCCGCACGTCCTCGAACGCCTGCGCGTCGCCGCCCACCATGATCGAGAGCGTGCCGTTCGTCGCGCCGATCTCGCCGCCGCTCACCGGCGCATCGAGCATCGCGGCGCCCAGTGCGGCCGCCCGCGAGGCGAGCCGCCGTGCGGTCGCCGGCGCGATCGTGCTCATGTCGATCACGATCGACCCCCGCTGCAGCGCGGTGAAGACCCCCTGCTCGCCCTCCATCACCTGGGCGACATCGGGCGAGTCGGGCAGCATGGTGATGATGTGCGGTGTACGCCGCGCGACCTCCGCGGGTGACGACGCCCGCGCGGCGCCGGCGGCGACGAGATCGTCGACCGGTCCCCGGCTGCGACTGTGGACGACGAGCGGGAAGCCCGCCTTGAGAAGATTTTTCGCCATGGGTCGTCCCATGACGCCGAGGCCGATGAATCCAATCGTGTGCTGCGGCATGCGGCGAGTATACCTGCGCGCTTGAACCGGTACAACGCGAGCGGGTGCATCCTGGGAAGCGTCTTCAGTGCGACCAGGGCCCCGCGATCGTGGCCGATCGCCTCGTAGTACGCGACCCCCATTCCCCCCTCGCCGATCTTCTGCACGAGCGAAAACCGAGCCGGGACCTCGGGTCGGGCATGGGGGCGGGATTATACGGCACCGCAGGCATGTGCCCCAGACGTTCGCCGAAACCCAATCAGGCGTTCGACTTAGGGGCGACGCTGCGTTGGTGACGCCAGAGCTTTGCCTTATAATGACGAACAAGAAGCCACGCTTCTCACCATCAACTTTCTAACCGGTTAGGCGGGCTGGATGTTCGAACGCTACACGGAACGAGCGCGACGGGTTCTTTTCTTCGCCCGCTATGAGGCCAGCCAGCTCGGCAGCATCTCGATCGAGACCGAGCACCTGCTGCTCGGACTCATTCGGGAAGGGAAGGGGCTTACCAGCCGCATCTTCGCGCGCTCGCACCTCTCGCTCGAGAACATCCGGAAGGAAATCGAGGGGCGTACCGTCTTCCGCGAGAAGGTCTCCACGTCGGTGGAGATCCCGTTCAGCGCCGAAACGAAGCGCGTGCTGCAGTTTGCGGCCGAAGAAGCCGACCGGCTCCTGCACAACTACATCGGCACCGAGCACCTCCTGCTCGGCATCCTCCGCGAGGAGCGGTCGGTGGCGGCGTCCATCCTGATGGAAAAGGGGATGCGGCTCCACACCGTGCGGGAGGACATCGTCCAGCTCCTCAACGAGAAGACGACGCTGACGCGGGTGAAGGAGACGCCGCTCCTGGCCGAGTTCAGCCGCGACCTGACCGAAGCGGCGATGAAGAACCTGCTCGACCCGCTCGTCGGCCGCGAGTACGAGCTCGAGCGCGTCCAGCAGGTGCTCTGCCGCCGCACCAAGAACAACGCCGTGCTCATCGGCGAGCCGGGCGTCGGGAAGACGGCCATCGTCGAGGGGCTCGCGCAGAAGATCGTCTACGGCGACGTGCCGCACTTCCTGGCCGACAAGCGCATTCTCGCGCTCGACATCTCGCTCATCGTCGCGGGCACGAAGTACCGCGGGCAGTTCGAGGAGCGGCTGAAGGCGATCATGAAGGAGCTCACCGAGAACCCGAACATCATCGTGTTCATCGATGAGCTGCACACGCTGGTGGGCGCGGGCTCGGCCGAAGGCTCGCTCGACGCGGCGAACATCCTCAAGCCGGCGCTCTCGCGGGGCGAGATCCGCTGCATCGGCGCGACGACGCCCGCCGAGTACCGGAAGTACATCGAGAAGGACCGCTCGCTCGAGCG
>JACPCS010000065.1 GCA_016184455.1 Acidobacteriota bacterium | reverse complement strand
GCCTCGTTCATCGCCCGGAACGTGTCGGTCAGGTTGCGCACCTTGAACAAATACCGGTACGGATCGGACACGCGGTATTGGACAATCCACTCGACGACCGCGACGTTGAGGTCGCCGGTCAGCATCACGGCCTCGACGGCGAAGTCCGAGCGGCTGAAGGTCGAGCGTACCGCCGACTCCTCGGTGCGGAACCCGAACTCCTCCTTGAGCTGCCGCTGCACCTGGACTTTCCGCACTTCTTCGACGAATGGAATCTTCATCCGCAACCCGGGCTCGGTTGTGCGGACGTACCGGCTGAAGCGGAGCACCACGCCAACTTCCTCGGGCTGCACCTGGTAGAGCGTGCTGAAGACCGTCAGCAGGACCAGCACGCCCGCGACGATCCCAGCGATCGTGCGGCCCGAGCGCAGGAGCGCACCTCCCAAGCGCGCGGCACGGATCCGCCATTGGTCCATCTCGGCGATGTATCTCTCGTATCTTTCATCTCTGTCCATAAAGGCTCCTCTCGGAAGCCGGAGCGAGCGCCTGTGCCACCGGCGCTACGGGTTCGAATCTTGCCGAACCCCACCGATCGATAATAACGGCGCGTGTGTACGTATCAGGTCGCACATACGTGCGGAGAATCCCCGGTCGACGACTGGACGCGGGTGGGATGGGGTGGCGCGGACACGGATGCTACGTCAGAAGACGCCGCGACCGAGATTTCCGAAGGCGTGAGGGCGCCAGCGCGGTGCGGGCGGACAGACGTCGGAAGCAACTTCGCGCGCGCGGGTCGATCAATTGACGAAGCGATCCCATGCCAAGAACCGTACTGCCGACTCAGATCCCTCTTCGTTACGTAGCTGCCATCGCCGCCAGCGATCGGCGTACTCATTCTCGCGCGGGGCCGTTGTCGTAATGCTCATGCGTCACGTCGAGGCTGAGTCGTCTGCTCTGATACCCACACGGCGTACGCGGTAACCGTGGCCAGGCTGGTGGCGCTCCACGTCTGACCGCATCGTGCACATTGCCAGTCGGCGCCGCTCCCGACGGCGTCATTCGTCATAGTCGCGTCGGTCGTATGACATAACGGGCACGTCGCGAATCTCAGGAACTCGTGTGCAACAGCCGGCAGTGTCGCGGTCGAAGTGCGAGACGCAGAATCTGAAACAGCGTCAGGCTTTCGTGTCTTCATACGACCTCCATGATGGCGCGGGCGCTCCGTATCGGGGCACTGCGGGGTTCCGTATTCATCGGCGGACACGCATCCTTCCAGGAGAGGCTTCGATGAGGACTGACCGCTGGAATGGGATACGCGGAAGATCAGGACTCAGGAAAGCAGTGCCCTTCCAATGTACGTCTCCCCGTGGAGATCGCGCTGTTCACTTGTGAACAGGCACCGGATGGCGCACCGGGTCGTCACCTGGTCTGAGTGATTGCCCATGAGCTCGGCTGATCACGACTGAACGGTTCAAGGGGCCGGTCAAGCCGATTCGCGGCGGATCCTGACGCGCCGTCGGTCCGCCACGTGTCGACCTCCGATCGCCGTCTGGACCCCCAGGAACTCGCCCACGTTGTCCATGGTGAGCAACCCGACGAGATGGCCGCGTCGGATGACCGGGACGGTATGGCACTCATGCCCCTGCAGGCGTTGGAACGCAACGTCGATCATGTCTGACGCGTCGGCCACCAGGAAATCACGCCGCATGACGTCGGCCACGGGAGACTGTTGTTCATGACGTGCGAGCGCAGTGAGAAGGTCGGCGCGCGTCAGAACGCCGACGACTGCACCGTCTTCCACGACCGGGAAATCCTGTTGGGCGCCGGACAACAGCAGTTCGACGGCGCGCGCGAGCGAGTCGTTCGGAGAGAGCGTTCGGAAGTCCGTGATCATGGCACGCTGCAGGGGGATGCCGCCGAGCGCCGCCTTCATCTGGGTCATCGCGGCTTCCTGTCCCGCGCCGATCCAGACGAACAACGCGATGAAAACGAGAAACGGATTGAAGAAGAGCCCCAGCAGGCCGAACAGGAACGCCATCCCCTGGCCGATATTGGCGGCGAACTGCGTCGCGCGCGTGTAGTCCATGCGGGTCGCCAGGATCGCCCGCAGCACTCGTCCGCCGTCCATCGGGAAGGCGGGGAGCATGTTGAAGCCCACCAGGAAGACGTTCACGATCATCAGACGCTCGAGGAACGAACCGCTGGTCACACTGAGCGCGCCGAGGGGCGTCACGTCGCCGGTGACCTGCAAGAGAACGAACAGCGCCGCGGCCATCACGACATTCACGGCGGGTCCCGCGAGCGCCACCCACAATTCCTGCCTGGGGTCATCAGGCATCCGCTCGAGCCGGGCGAGCCCTCCGATCGGCAAGAGGGTAATGTCGCGTGTCCTGATGCCGAATCGTCGTGCCGTGAGAGCATGCCCGAACTCGTGCAGCACTACGCACCCAAACAACGCCAGGATGAACGCGACGCCCTCCATCGCCGCAGCGACGCTGTGCCCCGTTTGCCAATGCGCAAAGGCGACCCACGCGATCAGGATCAGGAAGGTCGTGTGTACGTAGACGTCAATCCCGGCGAACGTGCCGATTTTCGTCGACCATTTCATCGAGCGCCCCTTTGTGAGGATGGCGGACCATCAAGACCCGACACACCACCTCGTCTGGACTCCAGTGGTTGGCCTAGGATCGACCGAAGGCGTTGAACCCAATGCGCAGCATAGTACTCGCGCCGGGCGGAGACGGATATGTCCGCGGGGTTCGATCGTGGGAAGACACGGAGTGACGACGCAGCCGGGAACTGGGGGCGAGGGCTCGCGACGATGAGCGTCCGGTTCCGCGTCCTATGGACCCTCCTCTCCGTGTTTCTGGTCGAGTGTCTGGTGTTCGGCCCCGCGATGCTGCCTGGTGCGCTCTTGTGGGAGATCTTCGCGCTACAGCCTCGCCGTGAACGACCATAACCTCCTGGAGTTTGGCGACCGCGTCGTGATCGGCGGCGGTGTGCATCTGTCGGGACACACGGTGGAACACGGCGTCGTCAAGACCGCGGCCGTTCGGCTTGGCGACCACGTCACGATTGGACTCGGCACCGTCGTCGGCATCGGCGTGGACGCAGGCCCCCGCTGCCAGGTCGGTGCTCTCAGCTTTGTTCCGAAGTTCTCGCGGCTGAAGGCCGGCGTCACGTACGTCGGCACGCCGGTACGAGAGCTGCGACCGAATGAGGAACGTTCACTCGAGTCGCATCCCTTCCCTGACGTCAGTCTCATCATCGAGGAGATGCGTCGCAACGAATCCTGAGCGAAGCCCTACTTCGTGTCTCGCCGCGCCTGCCGGCGTCGTCCGACTGACGAGGTGTGTGCCCGCGAACGGTGAAGGTGCGCACCGCGCAGGATTTCGGACTTGCGCGGCTCCTTCTCGATCTCGATTGTATCTTTGGCCGCGCCAGGGCCCTTCGCGGCTCGCGTGCGAGTACGCGTCCGCTCTTTCCGATCCTTCGTGGTTCTCGATGGCCTTGAACGGACGAACACCGATGGAGAAGCTTGCGGCGATCTGGTGCCGCCGGTCCCCCTCGTACCGCCTTTTATCAGAATTCAGTGAGCGAGTACGCCCTCCTCAATTGCCAAGGAGGGCGCGCGCAGCGAGCCGGTAAGCCGCAGACCACAGAGCATCAACACGGGGCCCGATCTTGACTCTAGCGGGCGCCGCGAGTGACGCGGCCTGCAAGCCGCCGTTTGAGGTCGTCCCGTTCCTGCCGCGCCTTTTGTTCCGCTTCGGTTTGATGAGCGTCACCATACCGATGCTCTCCGCGTGCATCGGAATCGTGGCTTGCATCAAGACGTTGTTGGTCCGATCGACCCTTCTCGCCCGGCGCGCGCGGTGTCAGTCTGACGCCCTGCGTCGGACCGTCGCGCACCACCGTCGTCTTTCCATCCGAAAACGGCGTCGCGGTTCTCGTTCTTGGTGTTGTCTGTCATCTGGTGGTCCTTCCCTGTCGGGCGCGCTGCCCCCTCGTTCTCCGCCCCGCAGCGCTATCTCGCTTCCAGGAGAAGCCTGACGGCAGCGCGAACTGCGCCGAGCAGTAGCGGCAGGGTCCATATCAAAGCCGTCGCAATCAGAAGATCGGATGCGATTTCCCAAACCTGCCGCAACCGGGAGTGGGTGCTGGGGCTCGGTAGAATGGACATGAATCTCTCCCTCTCGACCGATGCCACGTGCCGCTCGCTCACGCGTGCGCCGTTCGGACTGAAGTTGAATTGCTGCCGCAGCACCTCGGTGCTGCTCTCCGCGATGCAACGACGCCCACACCGTTATCTCCAGCGTGCGTGACTGCTCGGTCCGAGCCGATCGCCCTCAGGCGACTCACGGACGTGGGCTGATGAAATCGCACCTCGATTGTCCGTGTGCCTGGACAATCAACGGACCACGCGCCTGGGCGGACGGGGCATGCGCCGCTCCCCAGCCACGATCACAGCATGCGCTGTCGGGCAGGAGCTGCCCACGGAGGAGGCCGACGCCATCGATCTCGTCCGAATGGATGAGGACGGCTGGCAGCTCTCGGCCGCCCCTTCGATTCCAAGTCAGATCGAGTGATGTGATCCCTGGCGTTTTCGGTATTACCATACTGGCGGCGACGCTGACTGCCGTTGCCGTTGCCATGTGGCGATGACCATCTACCTCATCAATCCTAGCCACGTCTCCTTCGGTATCGGCGTCATTACGCCGCGGTGGCTCTACGTGCTCGCGTCCGCGACTCCAACCCAGTATGGCGACCCGCGGCTCGTCGACGAGACGCTCGAGTCGTTCGACACCACAGCCATCAACGCAGGTGATGTCGTCGGCATCGGCGTTCACACCGGCAACGCGCTGCGCGGGTACGAAATCGGGACAGCGGCGCGGGCCCGAGGTGCGTACGTGGTCTTCGGCGGCATTCACGCGACACTGTATCCCGACGAGGCTCGAGATCTCGGCGGTGCCCATGCGGTGGTCACGGGCGACGGCGAGCGGGTCTGGCCGCTGGTGCTCCGCGACTGCGCGGCAGGAACGCCGAGCGCCATCTACGACGGCGGTCGCATCGAGGCCGACGACTTCCTGCCAGGCCGGTGGGAGCTGCTGCCCGAGGGGCGGTACATGTGGGCGTCGGTGCAGACGGTGCGCGGATGTCCGAAGCACTGTTCCTTCTGTTCCGTCTGGCGTACCGACGGCCAGCGTCCGCGGCAGCGGCACGCGGACCGTGTGCTCGACGAAATTGTGGAGCTGCGCCGCCATGGCTTCCGGTTTATCGCGCTCGCCGATGACAACTTCTACCCGGTGACCCTGAACGACCTCCGGATGGCGTCGCGTCGCGAGAATCCGAGCCATCTGGAGCAGTTGAAGGCCACGCGCGCGGAACGGTTCGAGCTGATGGCGAGCCTGGAGCGCCTTCCCGCCGACACCGTCTTTTTCACCCAGATCACGATGGAGGCTGCCGAAGACCCCGAGTTCCTCGACGCGATGCGCCGCGCCAACATCAAGGGCGCTCTGGTGGGAGTCGAGTCGGTGACGCCAGAGGGACTGAAAGACGTCTACAAGGACTTCAACGCAAGCGGGGAAGCGCTCGTCGAGCGGCTCCGGGCGTTCCGCGAGCACGGCGTGCACGTCCTCGGCTCGTTCATCTTCGGTCTCCCGAGCGATCGTCCAGAGACCTTTGACGCCTGCCTGTCGGTTGCCGAACGATCGGATCTCACGTTCGCGCAGTTCGTCATGCTGACGCCGTTTCCGGGCACGCTGGACTTCACGGCCTGGGAAAAATCGATGGGGTCCCATCCCCCGCGGATCGGCGGCATTCTGGTGACGCGGCACTGGCTGATTCCGCAGGATATCCGGCCGAAGGTCTATATCGAGCACCCGGTCATGAGCGCCGACGAGATTCGCCGCCGTACGCAGCTCGTGTGGGATCGTTTCTATTCGCTTCGGAGCATCTGGCACCGGTCGCGCGCGGTGCGGTCGCTCAGAGCGCGGCTGGCTTTTCTTATGATTTCCAAGATCTATCGCCAGATGTACGCGAACACCGGCATCGCCACCGACAGCGCGCGCGTCAACCGCTCCGCCCGGTGGGCACGGTGGATGGCCGTGCCGTGCCGGCGCCTGTTTGCCGGCCGTCCGATGCCTGACCTGCAGGTGCCAGCGCTCCAGGCACGGGAGTCCTCGAGCCGAGTGCTCGCGATCGGTGAACGGACGCGCTGATTGCTGGCACCCGCTCGTGAAGGAGCGACGCCTGTCCCTGTTTGATGGCCATGCCTGACGGTAAGTCGCCCGTTCGCCCGACTGCCCCGAACCCCATCGCTGAAGGCGCCGCATGCTCGGAACGCGGCTCTCACGCCTATCCGCGCGACCTGGCCCAGGCGGTGCACGGCCGCTGCCAGGAAGTACCGATCGGTACAGACATTCACCTGACCCTCCCTGACCTGGCCCAGCTCGAAGAGGTCCTCTCCGTGTGTTATCAGGCGAGTCTGTTGCGTGAAGAAGGGCGCCCCGTGACCTTTCGGGTGGCCCTGGCCGGCCCAGAGGTGTTCCCCGCGGCGGAGGGGCCACCCGCGGGCCTGCATCGTCTCGTGTTTGGCGATTCGCGACCATTCGATCAACACGAGCTACGACGACTGGCGCCAGCCGCCGTGTTCTCCCGAACGCTGATCGGCGCGACCATCGATCGCGGTCGCGGTCCGCGGATCTGGGGACTGATTCATTCAGGCGCGCACTGGCTGCAATCGGTGAGAGGAGGCCGAGAGACGCAGCAGGCGATCCCGCCCGTGTTGATCATCGCGGTTTCTGGGCCTGGGCGCATGCTGGTGAGCGCGGGTACGATCACGATCGCCGAGCTCACGAACGGCACACTGATTAGCCGCGGGATGGACGTATTCCAGGCGACCTGGCTGAAGGAGTTGTTTGCCACGGTCGGCGGAATCGACCCGGACGCGCCGATGCAAGAACGTCGGCCGATTGCGCCGTCGGTGACGATTGACGCGAGATTCGGCGCCGTGCTCGCATGCCACATTCTGCGCCGTGTGTTCGCAACCGTCCGCGGAGCACAGCACGGTGGCATGCTGATTCTCGTGCCGGAGCGCGGTTCGAACGCGGTGCTCACCGATGGGCGCCACATACGGGTGAAATACCGGTTCGTGGACGAAAAGCCACGGCGGCGCCTTCGGACGCTGACCGCTGAGATCCTCAACGAACTCGCCGCGGCGCATCGCGGACCTTCCGAAGGGCAGGTCGTAGGGTGGCATGAGTACGAAACGAGCGATGCCAGCGGGGTGAGTGAGGGGGACGCCGCATTGTTCGAAGCCGCACATCTTGTCGCGGACCTCACTCACGTGGATGGCGCAGTCGTCATGACCACGGGGCTCGATCTGCTTGGATTCGGGGGAGAGATCGCCGGAGATTTGCCGGAGGTCCCACGCGTGATGCGGGCGCGCGATCTTGAGGGAGTGGAGCGCGAATGGGTGCGAACCGACCGCGTCGGCACCCGCCATCGCTCCGCATACCGGCTATGTCATATCCTGCGCGACGCCTTGGCGGTCGTGGTGTCACAGGATGGTGGCCTGCGATTCATCCGTTGGCACAAGGACGCTGTCACCTACTGGGAGCAGATTGCGATAGCACCGTGGGAGGTGTGAATCCCCGATCCCCGTGGGCCCAAGGACGTCATTCCCGCGTCGACCTGCGGCATCATGCCGAGCCCGTGATTATGCCGACTATCTCCGCAGGCGAGTCGACGGCCGTGGGGGATCATGGGATCTGGTGCAGCGGTCACGCGGCATAATCACAGCCCTTCGAGAAACAGGAGCAATTGGTCGGTTGGTTTGTAGCGGGGCTGCTTCGCGTTGAGCGGACTGGTGCGCGCGAGCGCCTGTTCCTTCGAGGAGGACCCATGCGAACGAGACTCCGGGCCATGTGGTGGCTGCTGACGATGACGACGGCGGGCGCGCTGATGATTGCGGCGCACGCACAGACTCCCGCCGACGCCTACGACGTGCTCATCCGCGGTGGCCGCATCGTCGACGGCACGGGCAACCCGTGGTTCTCGGGCGACGTTGGGATTCGCGGCAACCGGATCGCCGCGGTCGGGCCGCTTCGCGGCGCCAGCGCGCGCCGCGTGATCGACGCCGCGGGCCTGGTCGTCGCACCCGGCTTCATCGACCTCCACACGCACTCCGACCTCGCGCTGCTGCAGGACGGCACCGCGCAGAGCAAGGTGCGGCAGGGCGTGACGACCGACGTCACCGGTGAAGGGACCTCGGTTGCGCCGCGCGACGGGCTGGAACCGGAGAGCGGCGAGGGCGGCATCCGCCAGGACTGGACGAATTTCACCGGCTACTTCGATCGACTGAAGCAGCAGGGAATCTCGATGAACCTGGTCGCCTACGTGTCGTACCAGACGGTACGGCGCGTGGTGATGGGGTACACCTCGCGCCCGGCCACGCCGGCCGAGATCGAGCGGATGACGCAGCTCGTGGCCCGCTCGATGGAGGAAGGCACATGGGGCATGGTGGCGCGCTTCGACAGCGGCGGCCCGGCCCACCCGGACGAGATCATCGAGCTGACGAAAGTCGTCGGCGCCTACAGCGGCACCTTCACCTCGCACATCGGCAGCGAGGGATACAACCAGGACCGCGAGCTCGACTTCGTGATCCGCCTGGCGCGCGAGACGCGCGTGCCGGTGCACATCTTCCACTTCAAGATCCGCGCGCCCGAGAACTGGCCGCGGATGCAGCACTTCATCGACCGCGTCGCGGCGGCACGCGCCGAGGGGCTCGATGTCACCGCCAACCAGTACCCGTACACGGCGATGAACCACGGATGGAACGACTTCTTCCCGCTGTGGGCGAAGGAAGGGGGCCCCGCGGCGTTCGCCAAGCGGCTGCAGGACCCGGCCGTCCGCGAGCGCATCAAGAAGGATCGCGACTTCCTCGAGTGGTCGCACGAGCACGGCGGGTGGGACGGAATCGTCTATGCGCGCGCGTCGCACGCGCCGCACCGCAAGTACGAAGGGATGCGGCTCGCGCAGATTGCGAAGCTGCGCGGCGATGCCGACCCGGCCGAGACGTGCGTGCAGCTGATGGCGGAGGCTGGCGGGAATATCGGCGGCGTCTTCCACACGATGTCGGAGGAGAACGTCCGGCTGGTGATGCGGCAGCCGTGGGTGGCGATCGCGAGCGACGCCGGCGCGCTGAACGTCAATGCCAGCGGCTTCCCGCATCCGCGCGCGTTCGGCACCGCCGCGCGCGTGCTCGGCTACTACGTGCGCGAGCAGAAGGTGCTGACGCTCGAGGACGCCGTGCGCAAGATGTCGTCCTATCCCGCACAGATCCTCGGACTGCAGGACCGAGGCGAGATCCGGCCGGGGCTGGTCGCCGACATCGTTGTCTTCGACCCCGGGACGGTCCGCGACACCGCCACGTTCGAGCAGCCGAAGTCGTACGCCGTCGGCGTGCCGTACGTGCTCGTCGGCGGCGAGCTCGTGATCGACAAGGGCGAGCACACCGGCGCGCGGCCCGGTGCGGTACTCTACGGCCGGGCGCACACGACACGATGAGGCGCGCGCCGCATGCTCAATGCCGCGCGGACTGCGGCACGAGCCCCGGCATCGAGTCCTCCCAGCGGCTGTCGGTCAGCGGGCGCTGGTTCGATCCGTCGGCATTCATGATGTAGATCTGCGCGAACGGCTGGAACGAGTTGTCGTAGAGCGCCGATTCGTCCTTGAAGCCGTTGCGCCCGCTGCTCCACAGGATGGACGTGCCGTCGGGCGACCAGAACGAGTGGCCGTCATTGCCGGGCGTCGTTGTCAGCCGGCGGACGTTTGTACCGTCGGGCCGCATGGTGAAGATGTCGTAGTCGTAGTCCTCGGCGCCGCCGATGCGGCGGGTAAACGCGATCAGATCGCCCGCGGGCGACCAGGACGGGAAGTTGTCCATCTCCGTCGTGAGCGTCCTGACCGAACCGTCCGCCAGCGTCATCACGCGGATGCCGTACTGGGGCTTGCCGCCCTGCTCACCCCAGACGCGGTACGCGATCCGCGCGCCGTCGGGTGAGAAGCTCGGAAACCCGGCATTCGGCAGCCCGCTGGTCAGCTCGCGCGTCTGCTGCGACCCGTCGGTCCGCACCAGCATCAGCTTGGCCGGCTGGCTGTCGCGCGCCCCGAAGAAGCCGCCCACGCCGACCGCAATCCACTGACCGTCGGGCGACCACGTCGGGAAGAACGCGGCGCCCGGGCCGCCCGCATAGACGACTTTGCGGTTGGAGCCGTCCGGATTCATGACCGCGATCTCAGCGCGCGCGGTGTTGGCGAGGTTGCGAATCTCGCTGACGGCGAGACGCCCGTCCTTCGAGAAGTGCGGGAACACCTCCGTGTACCGCACGTCCATCCCCGGTTCCCAGCTGTAGAGCAGCTGATTCTGCGGCCGCGCCGTGTAGTCGGCCTTCTGGTACACCACCCGCGTGCCGTCCGGCGACCACGACGGGCTCCTGAACGATCCGCCCACGGCCGCGCCGCCGCTCGTGTACGCGAGTCCCGTTTGCGCGGGCTGCGGCGCCGCTTTGACGAGATAGCCGATCCGATCGGCGCCCAGGTACTGCGGCGAGACTTTGAGCCCCGGCCCCGACGTGTGCATGGTTCGCGCGCCCGAGGCAACGTCGACCGAGACGATCTGCGACGTGACGCGCCCCTGCGCCTGAATACGCGCGGCGAACGTCCACTCGGTGGGCACTTCGTAGAAGACGATGCGTCGACCGTCGGGCGACCATTTCGGGGACCCGGTTGTCGCGCCCGCCGTGGTGAGCCGACGGAGTCCCTGGCCATCAGGCTGGATGACGTAGACGTTCAGCTCCTGCGGATGCTCCCAGCCAGGTCCCGGCTCCTTGTGCGGCCTGAACGGGTAGTGCCGATCGGAGGTGAACGCGATCCAGCGGCCGTCTGGCGACCATGACGGTCGGAACGCGCCCTTCAGGTTGGCTTCGGTCGTCGGCAGCGTGCGGCCGCCCGTCAGGTTGCGTGCCTGCCGCGTCTTCAGATCGAGCACCCAGACGTTGGGCACGCCAGCGCCGCGCGTCGAGACGAACGCGAGCGAGCGGCCGTCGGGCGACAGCGCGCCCTGGTCGTCGAGCGCGGCGTCATCGGTGAGGCGCTCGAGGCCGGAGCCGTCGGGCCGCACGCGGTAGACATCCGCCTGCCCGGATCCGGCACGCTCCGACGTGAAGACGATCCACCGGCCGTCGGACGAGAACGACGCGTTGTAGTCGAACCCCGAGGAGGCGAGGAGCGGCCGTTCACCCGATCCGTCCGCGACGGCGATGTAAAGGACCATCTGCGATGGTCCCAGCCGATTCATCAGCAGTGTCTGCTTCGTCTGCGCCTGCGGCGCCAGCGTCGCCGCGCAGACGAACGCGACGAGCAGCGGCAGTCTCGGTCTCATCGGCAGCTCCTCGGCGGGTCCCAAAGGACCCGCCCTACACCGCACTGTCGTGCGAACGGGTCGAATTCTACTCCCGCCCGGGCCCGCGGTAGGATGTGCCAGCGGCGATGACACCACGCAGATGGATCTTCGGCGGCGCGGCGAGCCTGGCGCTCGCGGCCATGATGGCGGGTTCGGCCTATGGTCAGGCGCTCTTCACGCGCGAGGCGCCGAAGGAGCCGGGCGCGCGAAGCTGGGCGGCCGAGCGCGCACAACTCCCCGCCTTTGTGCCACCGCGCACGCCGGACGGCGCGCCGGACTTGCGCGGACGCTGGGCAGGCACGCCCGGCGGCGACGACATCGAAGAGCACGACTACGTCGACATCAGCTCGCCGCCCGAGGAGACCTTCATTGCCGATCCGCCCGGCGGCAAGGTGCCGTATCAGCCCGGGGCGCTGGCCAGGCGCAACGAGATCCGCGCGGGGCTCGCGCGCGGATGGTCGGGGCAGACCGGCGAGCGGCTGTACGCCGACCCGCAGACGTACTGCCTCTACATGGTGCCGCGCGCCACCTACCGCGGTGGCTTCGACATCCAGCAGGGCCCCGGCTACGTCCTCATCACATTCAACTTCGGCCATTACTATCGCCACATTCCGACCGACGGCCGGCCGCACCCCGTCGCACCGGCCGTCAAGCTCTGGATGGGCCATTCGCGCGGCACCTGGGAGGGCACCACGCTCGTCGTCGACGTCACGAACGTCAACGGGAAGAACTGGCTGGATCAGGTGGGGAATTTCCTGAGCGCCAACGCCCATCTCGTGGAGCGCTTCACGCTGGCCCATCCGAACATCATCGACTACCAGGTGACGATCGAGGATCCCTCGGTGTTCACGCAGCCGTGGACCATCCGCCTGCCGTTCCGGCGGGCATCGGCACCGGCCGCAGACCGATACGCGAACGAGATGTGGGAAGCCGCCTGCCACGAGGGGAACAAGACCGGCGAACACATGCGCGAGCTCGGCTTCCGGTGGTTTCCTGGGGTGGCCCCGCCAAAATAAACCCGCGTCCATGTGCGGTGCAGCTCGTGGACGTAAATCGGGTCGTCACGATTGTTCGTCACCTCGCCGTCGAGCTCGCTCGCGACGAGCCGCCATCCCTCGGCGAAGCGGCGCTCGATCTCCGACCCGTCGACGCCCCGCGGCCCTCGCCGACGCGGGTTCTCGCCGAACGCGGCGATCACCAGCGACGCGTCGGCCGCCGCCGCAGCCGTGACAGCCTGGACGTACGCCGCGCGTCGGTCGTCCGAGAGCGCGTGGAAACAGCCGTTGTCGGCGAATAGTCGGATACCAGGCGAGACGTGTGAGCCGACGTTCGTCACGTCATCGCGAATCCAGCGCACCCGCACGCCGGCAGCCGCCGCCTTGCGCCGTGCCTTCCTGAGCGCGGCTTCCACGAAATCGATCCCGGTGACGTCCCACCCGTGCCGCGCGAGATAGATCGACGTGTCGCCGGTGCCGCAGCCGAGATCCAGGGCGCGCCCCGGCTGACGTGCCGCAGAACCGTCCACCAGCGCCCGCAGCCGCACGGGCAGCGCGTGGCCCTCCCAGGGCGTAAACCCGATGCGGTACATCAGGCCGAACATCACACGTGGGAGCACGTCGGTTCGATCTCCCTCGTCACCGGTGCCCGGCAGCCGCGCGGTCGTCCGCCTCCGGGCATTTCACGTTCGAGTACCCCGATCGAAACGCCGTGACGGTCCCGGCCGCGGGGTCGAACGTGTGCCGCCACACGCAGGCCGTCCATCGTGCGGGTCGCGCGCTCGGTCTCCTCGATGAGCGCCCGGATCTCAGGTGTATCGACGATGAAGCCGAAGTCGGCGTCGTGATGGTGGGACAAATCGCACATGACAAGGACGGCGCTATACTCTGCCCCCTCAGGGCGCCAAGCGCAAGAAGGAGGCCTGTCGTGAAACGAGCAATCCTTGGCGTGTTGGCGGTGCTGTGGGGTGTGGCCATCGTGTCGGCCCAGCGCGAGGGTGGAGCGGGACCGGCGCAGGGGCAGGGGCCTGGCGGCGGCCGCGGGCCGAGTCCCGAGCTGCAGGCGGCCATTGCCAAACAGGAAGCGCTTGAAAAGGCGACGCCGCAGCTGCAGATCACGGAGGAGGTTCTCAGCCTGTCGGTACCCGGCCACACGATCGGCGAAGCGGTTGGCGTGGCGAAGAACTCGAAAGGACACCTGTTCGTCTTCACCCGGAGCGGCAACACCGGGCCGGCGCGCGGCTCGACGGCGTCGCAGCTCTTCGAGTTCGACCAGAACCTGCGCTTCGTCAAGCAATGGGGACCCGACAACTACGCTGCGTCGTTCGCGCACACGGTTCGCGTCGACAAGTACGACAACGTCTGGATGACCGACGAAGGGTCGAACATGATCGTCAAGTTCAACCCGTCGGGCATGGTCTCGATGGTGCTCGGCCGCAAGCCGGAAGCGATCGATTTCCTCGAGCGCTATCTCGAGCGCGGCGAGCGCAGCGAGGAACGGTTCCCGGTCGGCAACGTCGGCACGTTCAACCGGCCCACCGACGTGACCTGGGACAGCCAGGACAACATCTACATCTCCGACGGCTACAACAACTCGCGCGTGGTGAAGGTGATGAAGGACGGGACGTGGGGCAAGGCTGTCGGGACGCGCGGGAGCGGCATGAACCAGTTCAACACGGTCCACGCCATCACCTCGGACGCGCGGAACAACATCTACGTGGCCGATCGCGGCAACCGGCGAATCCAGGTCTACGACACGGACCTGAACTTCATCAAGTCGATCGCCAACGTCGGCGCGCCGTGGACGATGTGCGTGTCGCCCGGACCGACGCCGTATCTGTTCAGCGGCGACGGCAACGGGAAGCTGTACAAGCTCGACATGAACGGCAACCTGGTGGGCTGGGCGCAGACCAGCCGCGGCCACGGCCAGGCGGGGTGCCTCATTCACGAGCTGCACTGCGAATCGGAGAACGTGATCGACAAGGGCGACTGCTCGACCTGGACCGTCGAGAAGATCACGATTCGGGGTGGCGGCTCGGGGGCGACGAGGTAGCCGAACGATTCGCCCGCCACACCAGGAAGGCCGTCAGCACGCCCAGCGCGACGAGGAGCTGTCGTGTGGTCGAGGGTTCGAACGGATCCTCGGCCACCTTCAGCTCGAGCCGCAGCCGCGTCCACCCGCCGCGCGCGTACAGCGCGTCGTACATCCTGACCTGCGAATCGTGCGCGTCCACGGCGGCGACGTCGTCGCTCTGGCCGAATGTGAGCTGCGGGGGGAGCGTCGGCAGGCGGTCGAACGGATCCACGGCCCGGTTGATGAACGTGAGCGCCAGGCTGCGGCCGTCGGAGGGCGGCCAGAGCGCTACGATGAGCAGCGCCGCGACGGGCAGCTCCACCAAGAGCGGTTGTTCGGCTGCCACATCGCGGCGCAGCATAGCGCAGGCCGCCCCCAGCGCGCACAGTCCGCGTGCTGAGACCCCGCCACCGTTCGGGCCGCCGCCACGCGCAGGGGGCTTCAGTTGGTCGTCGCGGGCGTCGACGTGCGACCATGGGCTTCGGTCGGGTTTGGTATCATCCGGCCTCGGACCTCATGCGTGCGCGGCGCGGACTCATAAGCGGGGCATTCCTGGTCGTACTGGCATCGGCGGCGGCGGCGCAGGATGTTCCCCAGTTGACGGTCGGCCGGCTGACCGGCGAGGACGCTCCCCAGATCGACGGGCGCGTCGACGAACGCGCCTGGGCGCTGGCCGAGCCGTTCACCGGCTTCATCCAGCAGGAGCCGAACGAGGGGCAGCCCGCCACCGAGCGGACCGAGGTGCGGTTCCTCATCGGCCGCGGCACCCTCTACATCGCCGTCATCTGCTACGACTCGACGCCCGGCGAGATCGTCGTCAGCGAAAGCCGCCGCGACGCGGGGCTCGCCGATACCGACTCGATCGAGATCCTCCTCGACACGTTCAACGACGGACAGAACGCGTTCGTCTTCGGCACCAATCCCTTTGGCATCGAGCTGGACGGCCAGGTGATGGGCGAAGGGCAGACGGCCGCCGGCGGCTTCATGGGCTCCGGCATCGGCGGCTCGCAGCGAGGCGCCTTTCGCGGGTTCAACGCCAACTGGGATGCCGACTGGGCGGTGCGCGCCGGCATCACCGAACGCGGCTGGGAGGCCGAGTTCGCCATTCCGCTCCGGACCCTGCGGTACAACCCGGGCGACGAACGGACGTGGGGCGTCAACGTGATGCGGAACATCCGGCGCAAGAACGAGCAGGTCTTTCTCTCGCCGGTGCCCCGCGGGTACAGCCTGTATCGCGTCTCCTCGGCCGGCAAGCTCAACGGCCTGACGCTGCCGGCCCGACGCGACCTTCGGTTCATTCCATACGCGGCCGGCGCGGTCAACGACGACAAGACGCTGCGGACCGGGGGCGTCGACCGCAGCGGACGCCTCGGGCTGGACGTGAAATGGGGCGTCAGGGCCGATCTCACGCTCGACGCGACGATCAACACCGATTTCGCGCAGGTCGAAGCCGACGAGGAGCAGGTGAACCTCACGCGGTTTGCGCTGTTCTTTCCCGAGAAGCGGCCGTTCTTCCTCGAGAACGCGCAGCTCTTTCAGGTCGGCCAGCCGCAGGCGGTCGATCTGTTCTTCTCCCGGCGCATCGGCCTGGATCCGAGCGGGCAGCCCATCGACATCATCGGGGGCGCACGGCTGAGCGGAAAGCTCGGCGGCGGCTACAACATCGGCCTGCTCAACCTCCAGACCGACGAGGCGCTCGACCATCGCACCGGCGGCAGGCTCGCCCCCGGCAACAACTTCACCGTCGTGCGGCTGCAGCGCCAGGTGGGGCGCTCCAATTTCGGCGGCATCTTCGTGAACCGCCAGGGCGTCGGGCACCTGGCGCCCGAGGACGACTTCAACCGGGCGTACGCGGTCGACGCGGCGTGGCAGGCAACGTCGAACGGCCGCCTGTTCGCGTTTCTCGCACGCACCGACTCGCCCGACCGCAAGGGCGGGTCCGACTACGCGGGCCGCGTCTACTACAACTACGCGAGCCCGGTCTGGACCACCGCGTTCGGCTACTCGCAGGTGGGCGAGCAGTTCAACCCGGAAGTGGGCTTCCTGCAGCGCAAGGCGTACCGACGCGTCGAAAGCCGCTACGTGTTCCAGTATCAGCCGCAGCGGTGGCCGTCTATTCGCCGGTTCCTGTCATCGCTGAACTACAACGTCTACCTGGACCTCGAGAACCAGCTCGAGAGCACGTTCGGCCACTGGCACGTGTTCGAGATTCAGCCGCAGCGCGGCGGCCGCATCACCTACAGCATGGACTTCGGCCAGGACCGTCCCAAGCGGCCGTTCACCGTGTACCAGGATGTGGAAGGCCGGCGCGTGATCATCCCGCAGGGCGAGTACGTCTCGTGGAACGGCGGCCTCGAGTACATCTCCGACCCGAGCGCGCCGGTCAACGTCTCGTTCCAGTCGAAGAACGGCCGATTCTACGATGGCGATCACTGGGGCTTCGAGTTCCTGCTCGGCGCCCGCGCCGGCGCGCGGTTGCTCTCGTCGCTCGGCTGGAACCACGACGACATCGAGCTGCCGTTCGGGCACTTCAGAAACGATCTGGTGCCGCTCAACATCGGCTACTCGTTCACGAGCCTGGCGAGCCTGCAGGGGCTGATTCAGTACAACCGCCAGTCGTCGACGATTTCGTCGAACGTCCGTCTCGCCCTGCTCAATCGGAGCGGCACCGGCCTGTTCGTCGTCTATAACGACCGCCGGGACACGTCGGATCTGACGAGCGACACGGTCCTCGGCCGCTCCTTTATCGTCAAATACACGCGACTGCTCGATTTCTGAGCCGTTCAGGAGGGTTACCGATGATTCGGTTCGCTCGCACGATGGCACTGGTTTGCGCGCTCGGGTTGCTGACGTCCGCGGGGCTCGCGGCGCAGTCTGCCTCTCTCCAGGCGGAGATGCTCAGGGACTGGACGGCGCTGCAGGCGACGATGGCCAAGATCGCCGCCGAGATGCCGGAGGACACGTTCTCGTACAAGCCGACGCCGCCGCAGCGCGATTACGGGCAGCAGATCCTGCACGTCGCCCAGATCAACGCGCGCTTCCTGGGCATGCTCGGCGCGAGCGCGCCCGCCCCGACGGTCGATCCGAAGACCACCGGCAAGGCGGCGATCATCAAGGTGATGGACGACACGTTCGCGTACGGCACGGCGGTGCTGAAGCAGCAGACCGATCAGACGATGCTGCAGGAGGTCGCGAACCCGCCGGCGTTCCTCGGACCATCGACGCGCGCCCGGATGTTCACGTTCCTGATCGGCCACACGTGGGATATCTACGGCCAGATGGCGGTATATTTGCGGCTCACCGATCTGGTGCCGCCGGCGAGCCAGCGGCCATAGCCGAACGATGCCACAGCGTCACCTCGCGGTCGTTCGCGTCACGCACTGGACTGTCGTCGCGAGCGTCCTCGGCCTGCTCGTCAGCGGGGTCGGCATTCTCATCTCGCACCCGCGCCTGTACTGGGGCGAAACGGGCGGTATCGGCACCGAGTCGCTGATCGATCTTCCGATTCCGTTCGTCATCGGGCCATCAGTGTGGAACCGGCCCATTCACTTCTTCTTTGCGTGGATGCTGGTGCTGACGGGCCTGGTCTATCTCGCCGGCGGCTTCCTCACGCGGCGCCTCCGCCGCGACCTGCTGGCCGCCGGGACCTACAACGTGGTGCAGCGGCTGGCCTATCTCGCCGTCGTGTTCGTGGTCTTTCCCGCCATCCTCTGGACGGGCCTGGCCATGTCGTTCGGGGTCACGTCGGTCCTTCCAATCCTGGCGACCGCGCTCGGTGGTCATCAGTCGGCTCGCACGCTGCATTTCGTCTCCGTCGTCGTGCTGCTCCTGTTCGTCGTCGGCCACACCGTGATGGTCTACCTGGCCGGCTTCTGGGCCGGCGTACGGGCGATGATCACGGGGCACGTGTCGCTGCAACGGGAGCGCCCGGCGAGCGCCTTTCTGACACGGCGCCGATTCATCACCGCAGGGCTCGCGACGGCAGCGGGCGCGGCGGGGGTTGGCGCGGCGATCCATGTCGGCGATCGGTACCGTTTGATTCCGCCCAATCACACTGGCGTACTCGGCGTCGGCGAGACGCTGACGTATGCGAGTCAACGGCTGCTGACGTCGGGACACTCGCTCGCCCGCGAGTTCGCGCAGAGCGACATTTCAAAGGTCGCGCCCGTGAACGGGCCTCACCCGAAGGACGAAGAGTATCTGCGTCTGCTCGCCGACGGCTTCAGGGACTGGCGCCTGTCGATCGAGGGACTCGTGGCGCGGCCGCTGTCGTTGTCGCTCGACGAGCTGAGGCGCCTGCCCGCCGAAAGCCACATCCTGCTGCACGCCTGCGAGGAGGGATGGTCCTACATTGCCGAGTGGACCGGCGTGCGGCTCGCTGCGGTGCTGGAGCTCGTGCAGACCCGCCCCGAAGCGCGATACATCGTGTTCGAGCCGTTCGCCAACCCCAATCAGAGCGGACGCCTCGTGCGCGTCTTGTGGGACAGCATCGACATGGCTGACGCCCTTCACCCGCAGACGCTGCTCGCCCACGGCATGAACGGCGAGCCGCTCCCTCCCGATCACGGCGCGCCCGTTCGCCTTCGCCTGGGGCGCCATCTGGGCTACAAGAACACGAAGTATCTCTCCCGAATCATCGTGACGGACCGCAGGGACTACTACCGCAAGAGCCGCGGGACCTGGTACGGCGGGATCTGATCCGTCCTCTGAGTCTGTCTCCTCAGGCTATATTCAAGGTGTCGTCCCATGCGCCGCGGATTGGAGAGCACGGAATGGACCACCAGGAACTCCTTGGCGCGATCAAACAGCGTCTGGTGATGGCTCACGGTCATCGCCTTAGAGGCGTGGTCCTCTACGGATCCGAGGTCCGAGGGGAAGCACGACCCGACAGCGACATCGACATCCTTGTGCTCCTCGAAGGTCCGATCAATTACGGCGCAGATCTTCGGAAGAACATCGACGCCCTGTACGACCTCGTCCTCGACTGGGAACGGCCGATCAGCGCAAAGCCGGTTGATGTATTGGCGTACGAGGCCGCCGAGTACCCGCTCTACCGCGCCGCGAAAAATGAGGGAGTCCTCGCGTGACGCTCGAGTTTTCACGCATGGAGTGGGATCGGGCATGCGACGCGTTTCGCGAGGCACAACTTCTGCTCGCGAATAGAGGTTTCGACGGTGCTGCCTCGCGTGCGTAC
>JACPCS010000106.1 GCA_016184455.1 Acidobacteriota bacterium | reverse complement strand
AACCCGCTACTTCGCCCGTCCCAGGACGCCCTGAGCCACCATCGCCACCTTGTAGACCGCGCCGCGCCCCACCACGTAGAGCGTCTTCTTGTCCGGACCTGCGAACGCCGGCGCCTGCGGCGGCAGCGGGGTCGGAATCGTGCCCAGGTGCTTCCCCTCGGGGCCGAACACCTGGACGCCCGCGCCGGTCGCGGCGTACACGCGTCCGGCCGCGTCGATGCATATGCTGTCGGCGCCGCCCTGGACCTGCCCCTGGGCGTTGCGCGTCAAGCCGACCAGCGTCGCGAACGTCCGGAAGTTCCGGAGTGTGCCGTCCGGCTGCACGTCGAAGGCGGCGATCGTGCCGCCGTTGGCCGCATACAGGACCTTCTCGTCCGGGCTCAACGTGATGCCGTTCGGGTTGGCGACCTCCTCGCTGACCTTGACGAGCTTCCCGTCACCGGGCCGGATGTAGAAGACGAGCGGCTTCGTCCGGCCGGCCGGCACCGGACGGAACCGCGTCTGCAGCTGGTCGGTGAAATAGATGCCGCCTTTGCGGTCGACCACGAGATCGTTCGGGAAGACGAGCGGCACGCCCTCGAACTCCTCGGCGAGCGTCATCCGCACCGGATGCAGCACCCCGACGCGCGGTATGCGGGACTGCGTGCCGATCAGGCGCCCTTGGGCGTCGTAGGCGAGACCGATCGTACGGTTCGTGTTGTCCAGGAACGTCGAAACGTTCCCGTCCTTGTCGATCCTCACCAGCCGCCCGTCGCCGGCATCCTGTTCGGTGAACAGCAGGCTGCCGTCGGGCATCGCGATCGGCCCCTCCGTGCTCTGGAACAGGTCCCGTATCAGCTGCACCGGCGTGCCGCCGGCCACCACGCCCGGAATGTCCGGCGCGATGGTGTTCGGTGGCGACTTGACGATGGGTGGTGGGCCCTGCGTGGAAACGGACGCCGCCGCGAGCAGGCTCGTGACCAGGAACAATGCCGCCGTCTTCTTCATAGACCTGTCCTCCTACTGCCGTTCGTACCAGAACACCTGGTCGCGCTGCCGCTCGCTGTAGACCACCGTCGCGTACCGATCCGAGAGCCTCATCGTGGATGTGGGCGGGACGGGGGTGTTGGTGAGGAGCACGCCCCCGGTCCGCAACATCCTGCCAATGTTGACGAGCGCCAGCTCCTGTTCGAACACGTCGTAGTAGACGAGCACGCTCGTCGCCACCACAAGATCGAACCGATCGCCGGGCGCCAGCGGATCGAGGCGCTCGAGCACGACGTTCAGATCGATCGGAACGACCGACGCCACCCGCGCCGGCGCGATGCGAACCGCCCGCGTCCGGACGTCGCCCGCGCTCGACGGAGGCGCCGCGGGCGGCACCGCCATCCCGATCCGCTCGCCCAGCCGCTGCCAGAACGCGAGGAGCTCCGGAGTCCACGGCTCGCCGCCGTCGAGCGGCAGGTGCACGACGTAGCCGCCGCCCGCGGCCGCACGGTCGCGCGCCGCGTCGATGTGGCGATTGATGCGCTCGCTCAGATCGAAGGTGACAACGACTAGCTCCTCCGGCCTCGCCAGACCGAGCCGGATGAGCGAATCCATGACCGCGAACGGTTGGATCGTCTGCTCGGGATAGAAGTCGTAGCCCTCGTCCTTGTCGGCGAAATCGAGCCCCGGGCCGACGATGGCGACGCGCCGCACGCGGCCGGGTGCGACGAGCCCGTGGCTCTTCATCTGGTCGAGCGCCTGCTCGATGGCAAAAGCGGGAAGGAACGAGGTATCCGACGAAAGCCCGCGGTCGCGGAACATCGTCGCGTACGCCGCGAGCGCCGTCACCGGGTCCAGGTGCGATATCGATTCCAGCGTCCGCCGGTGCTCCTCGTACTCGGCCAGCGCGCGCCGCCGCAGTTCCTGCAGGTAGCCGCGCGCCTGCGCGCGGCCGGCCGGCGACAGCGGGTCGATGCCGCGGCGCTCCACGATCTGGCGGGCGAACCGCAGCCGCTCGTTTCCTGCAGGCGCTGCCAGGCCGTCGACGAGGTGCGTGAGGCGCTGCTCCAGCAGGTCTGCTGCGGCGCTCGCCCCGCCGAGCCTCGCAACCGTGCGCTCGGTGACCGGCGGCAGAGTGGTGAACGAGGTGCCGAAGTGCCACAGGTTGACGAGCGAGTCTTCGTCGCCACGTGTGACACGGGCGCGAAGGGTCGTGTCGCGCCGGGCGACCCACTCGGCCCATCCGCGCTCGAGCGCGGCCGGCGTCCGTCCCGCCAGCTCCGCCGGGAGCGCCTGCCGGACGGCATCGATGACGGGTCGCGCGTCGATGTAGGGGATGAATGCCTTTGCCGCAGACTGCGGCGGCCGCGTGCCCTCGCGCGTGGACGCCGAAGACACAGGAAGCGAGAGGGCGACCACGGTGCCCGCGACACCCGCCGCGAACAGCGTCGCCGCGTTCACGCCGCTCCAGTGGCCGCGACGTGCACGGGTGCCGGGTCCCCCGCCGCCGGGGAGAGCCATGCGGAATACCCCCTCCGTGCGTCCAGGCCGTCCTACAACCACTGGGGATGTACGGAACTGACAGGAAAACCACCGATCCACCCGGCGGATCGGCCGCGAGCGCGGCACGCGCCACTGACGGTGCGCGCCGCTTGACCGGATCTGGCTACCGCGACGGCGCCCTCCGTCGTCGGCATCCCATAATCGGCTTATTAGCGTCGAATTCCCTTACAAGTCCCCGAGGTGCCCGAAAGAAATGAGGCGGGAACTATATCACGACTCGCGGGTCACTCCACGTCACTTCCATCCCGAAGAAGTGCAGGAAGACCTCGCGATTGGGCCGGTTCTTCGGTTCTCCTCGGGGCTGCGGATGTACGAAAAGGGCGGGCCCGAAGGCCCGCCCTTTTCGTGCCACCGTTCGCGCAGCGTTCCCCGCGCGCAGGCCGTAGCCTGCCGCGCGACCGTCCGTCGGCTTCGCGGGCGCGGGGCGCGCAAAGCGCGACTCCGGGATCTGCGCGTTCGGCTATCGTTCGCGGGAGTTCAGCAACAGCGCTCCACAATACCCAATCGTCGAGCATCAGGGTCCACTACCCATTTCATCCACTGGCAGGTTCGGAACTCAAGGTGGTTCGCGCATCTCGCCATGCGCAGATCCCGATCACGGTCCGTGGACCGGACGGTATCGATCTCACGATCCCGCGATGGATGACCGAACCGGCGGCGAGTCAGTTCGGGCTCGCCGCGGTCGCGACGCTCGCGCTCGAGACACTGCGCGCGGTTTCCGCCTTGCTCACCACGCATGAGCGCTTGAAACCCTCCCTGGTCACCGATCATGCTCGGTCGCAGGCACACACGCCTGCCGAGGAGGATGACCGTGACGAAGCTGCCGTTCGAGTGGCACCAACCAGGCGATGTCAAGAAGGTGGAAGACGTTGCGCTCGAGACCAAAACAATCGAGACCGTCGTCGCGCTGATGGCGAGCGCGCTGATCGCCGTGGTGCGCGGCGCCGACCAGACCGGGGAGGTCGCCGATGAACGGTGAGCAGAAGATTACACCCGATCACTTGCGGCGCAGGGCCGTGATCTACGTGCGCCAATCATCCGAAGGTCAGGTGAGGCACAACCTCGAAAGCCAGCAGCTCCAGTACGCGCTGGCACCCCGGGCCAAGGGTCTGGGCTTTGGCGATGTCGAGGTCCTCGATGTGGATCTGGGGGCGAGCGCCGCCATGGCCGCGAAGCGCCGTGAAGGCTTCGAACGGCTGTTGGGCGCCGTGGCGCTCCGCGAGGTCGGGCTCATTCTCAGTCGCGAGCTGTCGCGGCTGCTGCGTACCGACAGAGACTTCTGCCAGCTGGTGGAGCTCTGCCAGCTGTTCGACACACTCCTTGGCGACGAGCACACGATCTACGACGTGAGTCGCATGGACGACCAGTTGGTGCTCGGCATCAAGGCCACCATGAGCGTCGTCGAGCTCAAAGTCCTGCGCATGCGGCTGATGGAAGGCAAGGAGCACAAGGCGAAACGCGGCGCTCTGTACCCGCGGCTGCCGCCCGGCTACGTGTGGGCGGCCCCCGGTCAGGTCGCGAAGGACCCGAACCTGCGTGTGCAGGAGGCGATGCACCTCGTCTTCGCAAAATTCCGAGAGACGTGGAGCATCCGGCAAACGTTCAAGTGGTTTCGCGACCACGACGTCGAGGTCCCGGTCACGCAGGCACGCGGCGGCACGCAGGTAATCCTCTTCCAGCCGCCGCGTCTCACCTTCATCGGCGACGTGCTCCACAATCCGTTCTACGCGGGGGCGTACGTGTGGGGTCGGCATCCGGTGGAGACCGTGTGGCGCGACGGGCAACTCCGCAAGCGGCGGGCGCCGGCGGTGCCCCCTGAGCAGGCGCGGGTCTTCCTCCCCGACCACCACGAGGGGTACATTGACTGGCCGACGTTCGAGGAGCACCAACGGATGATTCAGCGCAATAACTTTCGCGGCGAGTCGGACGAGACGGCGGGCGCTGCGCGTGCCGGCAAGGGACTCCTAACCGGGCTGCTGCGATGCGGACGGTGCGGTCGCAAGCTGCACGTGCGGTACTGGGGCAAGTCGGGCACGGGTGCGCGGTATCTGTGCCCGGGTGACTTCACCGCCGCTGGTGGACGCTACTGCGTGGCGTTTGGTGGCGCAACGGTCGACCGGCGGTTCGAGGACGAGATTCTGCGGGTGCTGTCGCCGCTCGGGATCCGCGCGAGCGTGGAGGCGCTCGACCGGCTCAGCGCGGAACAGGACGACCATCGTCACGCGATTCAGCGTCAGGTGCAGCAACTCGAGTACGACGCGGCGCGCACGTTCGAGCAGTACAATGCTGTGGACGCGCGCAATCGACTGGTCGCCTCAGAGCTCGAGCGACGATGGAACGAGACACTGGAAGAACTCGCGCGCGTTCGCGCGCACCTGCACGCGCTCAACGATCGACGCCAGCCCGTCACGGCCGAAGAACGCCATGCATTCGTCGCCTTCGGCGAGCGGTTCGCGGACGTCTGGCATCACGCGGCCTGCCCCATCGAGCTGAAGAAACAGATCGTCCGTTCGGTCATCGAGGAGGTGCTCGTCGACGAACATCCACCAGGCCGGCTCGCGTTCATCGTGCACTGGAAGGGCGGCAGCCATACGGCCTTCGAGATGGAGAAGGTGAGCGCCAAGTCCATGCACCGCACCGCCGACGCCGATCTCGACGTCATCCGGAAGATGGCCTCCCGCTACGGCGATGATGCGATCGCGCGCGTGCTCAACAAGCTCGGGCGACGGACCGGCAAGGGCAAGCCCTGGAGCCAGACCGCGGTCAAGACGGCGCGCCGCAATCACGACATCGACGGACGCGCCCTCTCACTCGTGGACGCGGACGTACTGTCGCTTCAGGGTGCCGCGCGATACACCGCGACCAGCGACACCACGATCAAGAAACTCGTGGATGCGGGCATCCTGCCCATGCGACAAGTCGTCCCGTTTGCCCCCTGGGAAATTCGTCGCGCCGACCTCGACAGCGAGCGGGTGCGTGTCGTACTCACCCGGTTGAAGCAGACCGGGCGCGTCGTGCTGGGGGATACGTCAGACACGCAGCCCGAACTCTTCCCATGAAATCACAGGGGGGATCATGCCAGGTATCGTTCGCGGGAGTTCAGATTCAAGGCCGCGCCGAAGCGCTGGATGATCGCGACAGCCCCGCCGCGCCCGTCTGGCACGCCGCGAGCACCGCGCGGACGAACACCCCTGCCACAGCGCGACAGAGAACATGATCCCAGGCCAGCACCGTGGCGCACGCGGTGCGGATTGGAACCCTTCAGCCGAAGCTCCGGCCCGGTCCGCAGCCCTCCTCGCGGAACCGTCCGTCAGGACCGCCGTTTGATAAAATACGCGCCTGCCGCCAAGCACCCCAACGCGCACATTCCGCGCGATGCCACCCCATCGCGCGGGGCGCGATGGGGACCCGGCGTCGCGGACCCCGCCGCGGCCGGACTGCGGTGTGGCACAGCTGGGAGGGGTCGATGAATCAACCACTCGTCCGACTCACGCGCCGGGAGTTCCTTCGAACCGGCACGATCGGCGCGGCGACGGTCTCGGCGCTGGGCTTCGACCTGACCGCCGCGTACGCGCAGGTGCGCGAGCTGAAGATCGCGCGGACGACGGAGACGCGCTCGACCTGTCCGTACTGCTCGGTCAGCTGCGGGGTGATCATCCACACCCTCGGTGACCGATCGCGCAACGTGAGGCCGGCCGTCGTCCACGTGGAAGGCGACCCGGACCACCCGATCAACCAGGGGACGCTCTGCCCCAAGGGCATCACGCTCAAGCAGAACATCGTCAACGATCGGCGCCTGACGAAGGTCAAGTACCGCGCGCCAGGCAGCCGGGTCTGGGAAGAGAAGCCCTGGGACTGGGCCATCGACCGCATTGCGCGGCTGGTCAAAGACACCCGCGATCGGCGCCTGCGGATCGAAGATGCACGCGGTCGGGCCCTCCATGCCCTGACGGCGGTCGGCGTCATCGGCGGCTGCACCGACACCAACGAGGTGAACTACCTGCTCGTGAAGGCGTTCCGCGCCGGGCTCGGCGTCGTGCCGATCGAGCAGCAGGCCCGAATTTGACACGGCCCCACGGTGGCCAGTCTGGCCGCCACGTTCGGGCGCGGGGCGATGACGAACGGGTGGACCGACATCCGCAACGCGGATGTCGTGCTCGCCATGGGGGGCAATCCGGCTGAGAACCATCCGGTCGGGTTCCGGTTCGTCATGGAGGCGAAGCGGAACCGCAACGCGACGCTCGTCTGCGTGGATCCGCGGTTCAACCGCACGGCGGCCGTGGCCGATCGCTTCGTGCAGATCCGCGCCGGAACGGACATCGCGTTTCTCGGCGGCCTGATCAACTACGCGCTGACGCACAACCGGTTTCACCAGGAGTACGTCCGGCTGTTCACCAACGCGCCGCTCCTCGTGAGCGAGCGGTACGCGTTCGATTCGGCCCGCGGCGTGTTCTCGGGATGGGACGCGGAGCGGCGCGCCTACACGGACATCTCGAGCTGGACGTACGACATCGGACCGGACGGCTACGCGAGGACGGATCCGACGCTGCAGCATCCGCGGTCGGTCTTCCAGGTGATGAGGCAGTTCTACGCACGCTACACGCCCGAGGAGGTGTCCAGGATCTGCGGATGCAGCGCCGACGATTTCGTCAAGGTCGCCGACGTCATCACGTCGACCTACACGCCCGACCGCGCGGGCACGATCATGTACGCGCTCGGCTGGACGCATCACAGCCACTCGGTGCAGCTGATTCACGCCGCGGCGATGCTGCAGCTGCTGCTGGGGAACATCGGGCGGCCCGGCGGCGGGCTGAACGCACTCCGCGGGCACGCGAATATCCAGGGCGGCACCGACTGCGGGATGGCGTACCACAACCTGCCCGGCTACATTCCGGTGCCGAAGGTAGGCGACGAGACGCTCAACGCATTCGTCACGGCGGCGACGCCCAGGGCGCTCCGCCCGAACTCGACGAACTTCTGGTCCAACACCGATCGGTTCGTCGTCAGCCAGCTCAAGGCGTTCTACGGCGCCGCGGCCACGCGCCAGAACGAGTTCGGGTACCGCCTGCACCCGCGGCTGCCGCAGTCGGACGGCGGGGCGTACGAGAACTGGAGCTGGGCCTACATCTTCGACGCCATGCACGACGGCGGTCTCGAGGGCTTCTTCAGCTTCGGCATGAACCCCGTCAGCAACGGCCCGAACTCGCGCAAGGCGATTGCGGGGCTCAGCAAGCTCAAGTGGCTCGTCGTGGCGGAGAACTTCGAGCAGGAGACGGCGGCGTTCTGGCGTGACGACATCCTCTCGCTCGTGGATCTCACACCGGAAGACGTGCAGACCGAGGTGTTCATGCTGCCGGCGGCGAACTTCGCCGAGAAGGACGGCAGCTTCGTCAACTCGGCGCGCTGGATCCAGTGGAAGTGGAAGGCGGTCGACCCACCGGGCGACGCCAAGCCGGATCAGGAGATCGTCGCCCGCATCTTCCTCAAGGTGCGCGAGCTGTACGAGCAAGAAGGCGGCACGTTCCCCGATCCGATCCGCGGGCTGAACTGGTGGTACTCCAACCCCACGAGCCCCTCGCTCGAGGAGGTGTCGAGAGAAATCAACGGCTGGGCGCTCGAGGACGTCCGCGACGCGAGCGGCGCGGTGGTGGTCGGCCGCGGCCGGCAGCTGTCACGCTTCCTCGACACCCGCGCCGACGGCTCCACGCTGTCGGGGAACTGGCTCTACATCGGGATGTTCACCGATCAGGGCAACCTCGCGCAGCGCCGCTCGACCGCCGATCCGAGCGGGCTGGGTCGGTATCCGGAATGGACCTTCAGCTGGCCCGCCAACCGGCGCATCCTCTATAACCGCTGCTCGGCCGATGGTGACGGACGTCCGTGGGACGCGACCCGCGTCGGGATCGCGTGGAACGGCGAGCGCTGGGTGGGCGACACGCCGGACTACACAGTCGACAGCGCGCCCGGCGCGGATCTCGGCGCGTTCATCATGCTTCCGGAAGGCGTGGCGCGGCTGTTCGTGCCGGGACAGTTTGCCGACGGCCCGTGGTCGGAGCACTACGAGCCGGTGGAGTCGCCGGTCGCCAATCCGCTGCATCCGGAGCACAGCTCGAACCCGGCGGTGCGGCCGTTCGGCTCGCCGTTCGACACGCTCGGCACCGCCGAGGAGTATCCGATCGTCTGCACGACCTATCGGCTCACCGAACACTTCCACTACTGGACGAAGAACAACCCGTACGCGGTGCAGCTCCAGCCGGAGTTCTTCGTGGAGATTCCTGAGGAGCTGGCGCGCGAGAAGGGCATCGCCAACGGCGACCAGGTGCGCGTGACGTCGGCGCGCGGCTCGATTGAGGGCAAGGCGATGGTCACGCGCCGCATCAAGCCGATGCAGATCGACGGCCGGCAGGTCTACCAGATCGGCTTTCCGATCCATTGGGGCTTCCTCGGGCGCGGCGCCCAGCGCGGCTCGCTGGCGAACCTCGTGACGCCTACTGTCGTCGACCCGAACTCGTTCGCGCCCGAGTACAAGGGCTTCCTCGTCAGGCTGGAGAAGGTGTGAGCCTCGAACTGCTGCGGATTTCGGCCAGCGGATCGCCGGCGCCCGGCGTGCGATCGGTGCCGGCCGTCACCAAGCTGGTCGACACGACGACGTGCATCGGGTGCAAGGCGTGCGAGGTGGCCTGTCAGGAGTGGAACGACCTGCCGCCGGAGCCCACCACCCAGACGGGCACGTATCAGACGCTGCCGGATCTGACAGCGAACTTCTGGAACCTGATCACGTTCAACGAGCATGACGACTCGGGCACGCTGCGCTGGCTGATGAGGAAAGACCAGTGCATGCACTGCAGCGAGCCCGGCTGCCTCATCGCCTGCCCGGCGCCCGGTGCCATCGTGCAGTACGCCAACGGCATCGTCGACTTCCAGCAGGACCACTGCATCGGGTGCGGCTACTGCGTCACCGGGTGTCCCTTCGATGTGCCGAAGTTCAACCCGCGCACCCGCCGCGTCTACAAATGCACGTTGTGCGTCGACCGCGTGTCCGTGGGTCTGCAGCCCGCGTGCGTCAAGGCATGTCCGACCAGCTGCCTGCAGTTCGGGACGAAGGAGGCGATGCTCGAGATCGCGAACCGCCGGGTCGAACAGCTGAAGGCGTCGGGGTTTGCCCGGGCAGCCGTCTACGATCCGCCGGGCGTGGGCGGCACCGGGGTCGTCACCGTGCTCGCATTCGCCGACCAGCCGGAGCTGTACGGACTCCCCCGGGACCCGACCGTGCCCATGGCGGTCTCGTTCTGGAAAGGACCGCTCAAGTGGATCGGCAACCTGGCCATGCTGGGCGGACTTGCCGTCGCGGCCATCCACTACGTGCGGTTCGGACGCAAGGAGGATCCGGACCAAATCCCAAATCCCAAAGACCAAATCCCAAACTCCACAACGCGACTATGACGGAACAGGGCCACGGACGCATCGTGCGGTACACCTTCCGCGAGCGCGCGGTGCATCTGGCGGCCGCCCTGTCGTACGTCTATCTGCTGCTGACGGGGCTCGCCTTCTGGACGCCCGCGATGTACTGGCTCGCGATCGTGCTGGGCGGAGGCTACCTGTCGCGCGTGCTGCATCCGTGGGTCGGGATCGTCTTCAGCGTGGCGGTGGCGCTCATGTACGCGATGTGGCGGCGGGACATGCGCACCACCGACGCCGACCGCGCGTGGCGGAGGTCAATCGTCCACTACATCCGGAACGAGGACGCGAAGGTCCCACCAGCAGGCCGATTCAACTTCGGCCAGAAACAGCTCTTCTGGATCATGGTCGGCGGCGCGGTCGCCCTGCTGCTCTCGGGCATCGTCATGTGGCTCGTCGCCTCCGTGCCGCGGGAGCTGCGCGGGCTGCGCTACGCGGCAGTGGTCGTCCACGCGGTGGCGGCGCTTCTGACGAGTGCCGGCTTCATCGTGCACCTGTACATGGGCCTTCTCGTGGTGCCGGGCGGCCTGTCGGCGATTCTTCACGGCGAGGTGAGCGAACGGTGGGCCAGGCACCATCACCCGCTGTGGCTCGAAGAGAAACCCACCGTCACGATCAAGGATGTCGGGTCGCGCACGTGAGAGCGGCTGCGCCGCGCGCACGGCACGCGCCCGCGAGCTGACAGCGGACGCTTCGCCGGCTGCGGACCTGCTCGGCTTCTATGCCGCGCTTGGCGAGTACCAGCAGCGCCTCGCCGAACAGTCCGCCTCCGCGTCCGTAGTCTCCGGCTTTAGCCAGACCTCGGGGTCGCTGCTCCAGGCGATCGACGCCGACTGGGTGGGCCGGGCCGTGCGCGAGTTCGCGCACTGGTTGGTCCGGCTGAAGCCGGACGCCACGTACTTGCGCGATGTTCCCGAGGACGAATGGCGGACGCTGTTCGAGTCGTATCGCGCGAACCCCGACGAGGCTACCGCTCGATGCAGCGACGCCGCCTTGTTCGCGCTGGAAACGGTGCTCCAGCCGATCGCCGAACGCCTCGCGGCGATCTGGCCAGCATGTGGCGCGAACGCGTCCAACTCACGCTGCCTCATCTGCGGCGGCGCGCCCGTCGTCGGCGTCCTGCGCGAGGAAGGCCACGGCGCACGCCGACGGCTCGTGTGCGGGTTGTGCCTCACGGAATGGGACTATCTGCGCCTCACGTGCGTGAAGTGCGGCGAACAGCGATTCGACGCGCTGCCGGTCTTCACGGCCGACCAGTTTCCCCACGCGCGCGTCGACGCCTGTGACACGTGCCGCAGCTATCTCAAGACCATCGACGCGACCAAAGACGGGCGCGCCATCCCTGTCGTGGACGATCTCGCCACCGTGACGCTGGATCTGTGGGCGCGGGACCAGGGCTACACGAGGGTGCGCACCAATCTGGTGAGGATCTGACTAGCTGGTAGCCGGTGGGTGGTAGCCGGTAGCAAGAACTGAAACCCGAAACCTGAAACCTGGAACCCGCTACCGACTACCGGCTACCGGCTACCGGCTACCGGCTACCGGCTGGACGATGCGTTGCTCGCCCGTGTAGATATTGAACGTGTCGCCGCGGCCAGATCGATCGCCAGGCTCGACGGCGCCGACACCGCACCGACGACGGGAATGCCGGCGACGACGGCCTTCTGGACGATCTCGAAGGAGGTGCGGCCGCTGACGAAGAGAGCGACCTCGGCGAGCGGCCAGCGGTCGGCGAGGAGCTGGCCGCCAACGACCTTGTCGACCGCGTTGTGGCGGCCGACGTCCTCGGCGCTGGCGACGAGGGTGCCCTCTCGATCGAAGAGTCCCGCCGCGTGCAGGCCACCGGTCTCGTCGAAGACCGTCTGTGCGCCCCGCAGCCGCTCGGGAAGTGCCGCCGCTATCGCAGCCGTCATCGACCACCCGGAACTGACCGGCGCGATATTCTGCAGAAGGTCCTCAATCGATCTCCTGCCGCAGACCCCGCATGCGGCGGTCGTCGTGACCAGACGTCGCCCGCTCAGCGCCGCGTCGGCCCGCGCGACGGCGCGTCCGACGAGCGTCACGTCGATGACGTTGTCCTCACCGTGATCGGTGGCGCCCGCGCAATACCGGATCGTGCCGATGTCGTCGACGCTGGCGATGATCCGCTCCGAGACCAGCAGACCGATCGCGAGCTCCCGATCGGCCCCCGGCGTGCGCATGGTGACGACGAACGGCGCGCCGTTGAGGCGGATTTCGAGCGGCTCTTCGGCGGCCGCCACGTCCTGGCGCCGCTCGATGGACCCGTCGCCGGCGGGCAGCACCCGCACCACGTCGACCGGCTGCATGCGCCGCCGCGTCGCGCCGCGGACTATCTGAGACACAACAGCTCCAGCAGGCGTCCGTAGCGGGCGTCCGCGCGGATCGCCGCAAAGCAGGGCTCAACGGCGAGGTACCCGAGAGCAGGATCGCAATCGACAACGGCCTGTTCGAGCGCCGCGAACGCCGCGTCCGCGTCACCGAGCCCGACGTGCGCCAGCGCCAGGTAGTAGGGCGGCAGGTATCGCGTCCGGGCGAGCTGGCGCAGGGCGCCCAACAGGTCCGCCGCAGCCGCACGGTCACCAACGACGCTTCTCGCGTGCACGAGCGACGCCACCAGAAGGGGATCGTGCCTCGCGTCGGGATACGCGGCCTCGAGGACGGCGATCGCGTCGTGCAGCCTGCCCATCCGCAGGTACACGGCGGCCAGAATGCGCCGCGCCGCCGGGTACTGTGGGTCGATATCCGTGATGCGACGGCAGTACGCCAGGGCGGCCTCATCATCGCCCGCCAGCGAGCACACGAGCGCGGCGCTCGTGCCCACCACGAGACAGAGCGGATCGAGCTCGTGCGCCCGCCCGACTTCGCGAATCGCCTCGTCGCGACGCCCGCGCATCACGAGCATGACCCCGTACAAGCGATGGGCGTTCTCCTGGCTGGGATTGAGCGCGATCGCATCGAGGTATGCCGCTTCGGCGCCCCGCCAGTCCCACTCGAGCATCCGCCGCACGTCCGCGAGCGCGACGTGCGCTTCCGACAGCCGGCCGTTGAGCTCCAGCGCGCGCTTGGCCTCGGCCCTCGCCGCCTCGAGCGCGGGACGCGGCCGCTCGCGATACTCGACGGCGCGCGCGACATGGGCGCGCGCGATGCCGGCGCGTGCGGGCGCAAACTGCGGATCGATGCGCAGGGCCGTCGTGTAGTGGGACATCGCCCGATCCAGCGCCTCGTCTTCGACCTGATACTGGTTATTCCAGTGGTACCGCCCTTTGAGGTACTCCTGATACGCCGAGACCGACGCCGTGGCGCCGCCAGCGGGTGGCTCCGTGTCGGCGACGAGCTCCAGGGCGAGCGACTCGGCCACGCGCGCGGCGACGTCCGCCTGCACCGACAGGCAGTCAGTGAGATGGCGCTCGTACGTCTCCGCCCAGAGCTGCGTCTCGCCCGCCGCCTCGATGAGCCGCACCGTGATGCGCACGCGATCGGCTTCGCGGCGGACGCTCCCTTCGAGCAGGTAGTCGGCGCGGAGCGCGCGGCCGATCTCGCGCGCGCGTTCCGTCGTGCCCTTGAAGACCATCGACGACCAGCGCGCGACGACGCCAATCCTCCCGCGGCAGAGCTGCCCGAGCTGCGCGATCATCTCCTCGGTGAGACCGTCGGTGAAGTACTCCTGCGCGCCGCTCTCGCTCAGCGTGGTGAACGGAAGCACCGCGAGGCGCACCTGCAGCCGCGCCGTCCCCGCCGAGTCGCCCGCCGCCTCAGCGAGTGTGTGGCCGATGAACCGATACCCGCGGCGCGGCAACGTTTCGACGAATCGCGGATTGTCGGCGTCGTCGCCGAGCGCGGCGCGCAACCGCTTCACGGCCGCATTGAGGCTGTGCTCGAAGTCGACGAACGTCCCGTCGGGCCAGAGCCGCCGCCGGAGCTCGTCGCGCGTGACCACGTCGCCCGGCCGCTCGAGCATCATCCGCAGGATCTCGAACGGCTGATCTTGCAGGCGGATGCAGCGGTCCCCGCGGCGCAGCTCGCGCGAGCGGACGTCGAGCTCGAACGCCCCGAACCGCAGTGTCCCCCCGGTATCGGTCGACGTATCCATGGCTTTGGGCTTCGGGCTTCGGGCTTCGGCCTGAAGCTCTTAGCCTAAAGCCTAAAGCCCAAAGCCCAAAGCCGAAAGGTCCATGTCACCCACGTTTCACCTTCCGGTCACCTCCCATGCATTGAGGCACCTGCGCGTGGGGCGGACAGTGGCCGCATGCGCACGCCACTCCGTCGACGCGTCATCGCAGGCGCCCTGTTCGCGGCCGTCCTGGTGCCGGCGGCGGCGTCTGCCCACGAAGATGCCGTCGTGATCCGCACCTACGACGCCAGCGGCCTGCCCGAGGCCGACCTGGACGCGGCGCTCGCAGCCGCTTTCGCGATTCTCGAAGACGCCGGCGTCCCCGTCGCGCGCCTCTCCTGCGATCAGCCGGACGAGGCGGCGCGTCTCCATCCGTGCCGCGCTCCGTTGGCGCCACACGAGCTGAGCCTCCGGCTCGTCCGGCTGCCGCCGGATGGAATCGGTCCGGTCACGCTCGGCTACTCGCTCGTCGAGACGCCGGTCGGATTCGGCTCGCTCGCCACGGTGTATGTCGACCGCGTCGCACGGCTCGCCGCAGCGGCGCGCGTGGACGTGCCGACCGTGCTCGGACGCGCCATCGCACACGAGATCGGCCACCTCCTGCTCGGGACCAACGCGCACGCCCGTGCCGGCGTGATGCGCGCGGTCTGGTCGCCCGAGGCCGTCCGGGCGAGCACACCGCGCGATTGGCGCTTCACGACGCGCGATACCACCGCGCTGCGCGACGGCGCCCGCCGCCGGACGAGTCATCCGGTGCAGACATCCGGTGCAGACCTGGTAGCCCGTCACCGTCCCTTCTGGTAGCATTCGCAGGAAGCTCACGTCGAAAGGATTCTCCATGAGCGTGATCACTCTGCGGGTCAACGGCCAGACGCGGACGGTGGACGTGGATCCGGCCACGCCGCTGCTCTACGTGTTGACGGACGATCTCGAGCTGCGGGGGCCGAAATTCGGCTGCGGCCTCGGCCAGTGCGGCGCGTGCACCGTGATTGTGAAGGGTGAAGCGGTCCGCTCCTGCTCCGTGCCCGTGCAGTCGGTGGCCGGCGCCGAGATCATCACGCTCGAGGGCCTCGGCTCGCCCGAGAATCCCCACGCGATTCAGCAGGCGTTCATCGACGGCCAGGCGCTGCAGTGCGGCTTCTGCATCAGCGGCGTCGTCATGACGGCCAAGGCGCTGCTCGACAAGACGCCCAACGCGAGCGACGCACAGATCCGGCAGGCGATGTCGAACGTGCTCTGCCGGTGCGGCGCGCACGTCCGGATGCTCGCGGCGATCAAGAAGTATCAACAGCAGCGGCTGGAAAGGAGGACAGCATGACTCCCCTCCTGACCCCCGACGCGCGCGCCGAGCTCTCGCGCCGCGATTTCATGAAGCGGTCGGGCGCGCTCGTCGTCGCCTTCAGCGCGGCGCGCGTCGCCTCCGATCTCGGTCTGGCGCGGGCCACGGTATCCGCGCAGGGGATCAACGGCGTCGGCAGCCCGCAGCTCGACTCGTGGATTGCCATCGGCACTGATGGCCGTGTGACCGCCTACACCGGCAAGTGCGAGTTGGGTACCGGTCTCTACACGGCGCAGCTGCAGCTGGTGGCCGAGGAGCTGTGCGTGCCGATGGACCGGGTGACGCTCATCCAGTGCGACACGTCGATGACGCCCGACCAGGGCACCACCTCCGGCGCCCAGTCGCACCCGACCAACTTCAACCACGCGAACCTGGCGCTGGCGTGCGCGACCGCCCGCGAGGCGCTCGTGCAGCTGGCGTCGAAGCGGCTCGGCGTGCCGGTCGAGCAGCTCGCAGCGGCCGACGCCGCCGTCGCGGTCCGCGGCGACGCCTCGCGGCGGGCGACCTACAGCGAGCTGATTGGCGGCCAGACGTTCAACCTGCAGCTCAACCCGAAGGCGCAGCGCAAGCCCGCGAGCGAGTGGACCATCCTGGGCAAGCCGGTACCGCGGGTCGACTTCCCCGCCATCGTCACGGGGCGGTTCGAGTACGTCCACAACGTGCGGGTGCCCGGGATGCTGCACGGCCGCGTCGTGCGTCCGCCGGCGCTCGGCTCGACGCTCGTGAAGGTCGATGAAGGGTCCGTCCAGGGGATGCCCGGTCTGGTCAAAGTCGTCGTCCGCAAGAATTTCGTCGGCGTGGTCGCCGAGAAGATGTGGCAGGCCGAGCAGGCCGCGCGCCGGCTGAAGGCCGAGTGGACACCCGGACGCACGGTGCCCGATCAGCGCACGTTTCATCAGCACCTCCGCAGCCAGAAGGCGACGCGCGACGTGATGACCGTCGACTCCGGCGACGTCGACACGACGGCTGGCGGCGGCACGGTGCTGCGATCGACCTACCACCACCCGTTCCAGATGCACGCGTCGGTGGGCACGGCGTGCGCGGTGGCCGACGTGCAGGCCACGCGCGCGACCATCTATTCGGCCACGCAGGCCGTCTGGCCGCTGCGCAACACGATGGCGACGATGCTCGGCCTCAAGCCGGAGGAGGTCCGCATCGTGTTCCGCATGGGATCCGGCTGCTACGGCGTCAACGGCGCCGATACCGTGTCGTACGACGCCGCGCTCCTCTCGCAGGCGGTCGGCCGTCCGGTGCGCGTGTGGCTGTCGCGCCAGGACGAGATGTCCTGGGAGAACTACGGTCCCGCGTTCGTCGTCGATCAGCGCGTCGCGCTGGACCCGAGCGGGACGATCGTGGCGTGGGACTACGAGAGCTGGACGCTCAGCCTCGGCGGGCGGCCCGGGTACAACGCACCCGGCAACGTCGTCACCGGCAATCTCGCCGGCTTCCAGCCGCAGGGCGTGCAGCCGCGGTCGCCGGCCCCGGCGCCGACCAGCTTCGACAACGGCAGCAACACGGCGCCGTCGTACGTGACCGGCACCGTGGGCAACCGGAGCGGCGGCTGCGGCGTCGTCAAGAGCGAGCGTGCGCTCACACACACGATCGAGTCGCCGTTCTTCACCGGCCCGCTTCGCTCGCCGGCGCGGCTGCAGAACACCTTCGCGCACGAGTCCTTCATGGACGAGATCGCGGCCCACGTGAAGGCCGATCCGGTCGAGTACCGGCTCCGGCATCTGCGCGATCCGCGGCTGCGGGACGTCGTCACCGCCGCCTCGCAGAAGGCCGGCTGGGATCGCCGTCCATCGCCGCGCAACGGCAACGGCACTCGGCGGAGCGGCGTCGCGACTGGGCGGGGGATGGCGTGCGTTCTCTACGAGGGCGACAACGGCTACTGCGCGCTGGTCGCCGAGGTCGACGTCAACCTGAGCACGGGTCTCGTCACGGTGAAGCGGTGTGTCGCTGCCATGGACTGCGGGCCGATCTCGAACCCCGACGGGGTGCGGAACCAGATGGAGGGCGGCATCATCCACGGCATCAGCCGCGCGCTGCGCGAAGAGGTGACGTGGAGCGGCGAGCGCGTGACCTCGGTCGACTGGCGCACGTACCGCCCGTGGTACCTGGGCGATCACGTGCCGGTCATCGAGACCGTCCTCATCAATCGCCCCGATGCGGAAGCGATGGGCGCGGGCGAGACAGCGATTACCGTCACCGCCGCCGCGATCGGCAACGCGATCTTCGACGCCACCGGCGCGCGCGTCCGGCAGCTGCCGTTCACGGCCGATCGCGTGAAGGCGGCGATCGACGGCAAGGCGTAGCCGCGTGCTAGATTGGTGAGCACCCGCGCATGGGTGCTCACGCCATTCTCGCCACCGTCGAGGACCGTCCCGGCATGCTGTACGGGATGGCCAAGGTCCTCGCCGACCACCACGCCAACATCACGTACATCGACATCCCGGGCGAGGAGCCGCACACCACCACGTACTTCGAGTTCACGCTCGAGGGCACGCCGCTCGAACCGCTCCTCGCGGATCTCCGCACGGTGCCGGGCGTCGCCTCGGTCCTGGAAACGCCGTCGTTCGCGAAGATCTACGGCAAACGGATCATCGTGATGGGCGGCGGCGCGCAGGTGGGCCTCGTCGCGCTCGGCGCGATCTCCGAGGCCGACCGCCACAACATCCGCGGGGAGCGGATTTCGGTCGACACGATTCCGCTCGTCGGCGAGCAGAACCTGGCCGCCGCGGTCCGGTCCGTCGTCCGGCTTCCGCGCGTCAAGCTCCTCGTACTGGCCGGCGCCCTCATGGGCGGTGAGATCACCGAGGCGGTTCACGAAGTCCGCCGGCAGGGCCTGTACGTGATCTCGCTCAACATGGCGGGCAGCGTCCCCGATGCCGCCGATCTCGTCGTCAGCGATCCGGTGCAGGCGGGCGTGATGGCGGTGATGGCGATCGCCGATACGGCGAAGTTCGATCTGATGCGGCAGTTGAAGAAACGGTACTAACCCAGTCTCCTGAGCACCGCCTCGCCTGCCTCGCGCGTCCCGAGCGTCCCGCCCACATCCTTCGTCACTTCGCCCGCACGGACTGCCTCTTCCACCGCGCGCTCGACGCGCCGCGCGTCCTCGGCGCGGCCGAGCGTCTCGAGCATCAGCGCGGCCGAGAGGATCGCGCCGATCGGATTCGCGTCGTTCTTCCCCGCGAGCGGCGGCGCCGAGCCGTGCACCGGCTCGAACATCGACGTACGGCCCGGGTGCAGGTTCCCGGACGCGGCCATGCCGAGCCCGCCCTGCAGCGCCGCGCCAAGGTCGGTGATGATGTCGCCAAAGAGATTGTTCGTGACGATCACGTCGAAGCGCGCCGGATCCTGCACGAGCCACATCGCCAGCGCGTCGATGTAGAGATGGGTGGCCTCGATGTCGGCGTACTCTGGCTTCACCTCCGCGAAGACGCGCTGCCACAGCGCGTGCCCGTCCGGCATCGCGTTGCTCTTGTCGGCCATGCAGACGCGCCGCAGCCCGCGCGCGCGGGCACACTCGAACGCGTAGCGGACGATGCGGTTAACGCCTTTGTACGTGTTGATCTCTTCCTGGATCGCAATCTCGTCGGGCGTGCCCGCCTTGAATCGCCCGCCCACACCCACGTAGACGCCTTCCGTGTTCTCCCGGACGACCGCGAAGTTCACGGCGTCCGGCGTCCGCCCTTTGAGCGGACACAGACGCGCGTCAAGCAGCCGGATGGGACGGTAATTGACGTACAGATCGAGGGCCGTGCGCGTGCCGAGCAGAATGTCACGCGCATGCCGATTGTCGGGGACCCGTGGGTCCCCGAGCGCGCCGACCAGGATGGCATCGAACCCGCGCAAGGTGTCGTAGCCGTCGGGCGGAATCGTGACGCCGGTCCGGAGGTAGTGCGAGGCGCTCCAGGGAAGGTGCTCGAACTCGAGGCCGCCGACCGCCGTCAGCACGCGGACCGCCTCCCCCATCACCTCCGGGCCGATCCCGTCGCCGGCGATCACCGCGATACGTTGTGGCACGCGTGGATCTTAGGCAGATACCTGTGATACAAAGCTACCTGTTCGTTTTCGTGACGCGAATCCATGCTTTTGGGCTGCCACGTCAGTCTTCATGGATTATTCCCCCACCCTGCCCGAGGCCTCTTCCTGCAAGTAATTGAGGCGGTGACGTTTACGTGGTTGATGCCATGTGGTACGCATCTTCCGTAGTACCGGACGATCAGGAAACGAATGAAACGCTTCCTCAAGGAGACTTCTACATGCATGCACGCATAAGTGCTTTGCTGATCGCGTGTGTCTTCGCGATCACGACCGGCGCCTGGGCGCAGGCCACCGGACGCGTGACCGGCACCGTGCAGGACCCGCAAAGTCTGGTCGTGCCGGGCGTAACGGTGACGCTGACCTCCAGCACCGGCGCTCTGCGCACCACGGTCACCGACACCGAGGGTCGCTACGTCTTTGAAAACGTCACCCCCGGCGCGTACACGGTCAGCTTCGAGCTGCCCGGATTCACGGCGCAGACGACGAAGGTGACGGTCGCGGCCGGTGAGACGGCGACCACCGAGACACGTCTCGAACTGGGCGGCCAGAGCGAGGCCATCCAGGTCACCGGCACCCTCATTCCGCGGCCCATGATCGAATCACCGAGCCCGGTGGTGAGCCTGGACGTGCAGGAGATTCAGTCGCGCGGGTTGACCCGCGTCGAGGATCTCCTCATCACCGTGCCGCAGGTCTACTCGACGAATTTCGGGCACTCCTCGCAGGCCAACGGGGCGTCCGGCACGGCGGGAGCCGACCTGCGCTACCTCGGCGCTGCGCGCACGAAGGTCCTGATCGACGGGCGCGTGATGATGCCGGGTGACGCGCTGGACGAGGATTTCGTCGCGGCCGATCTGAACTTCATCCCGTCGTTCCTCGTCAGACGCGTGGACGTCCTCACCGGTGGCGCCTCGTCGGTGTACGGCGCCGACGCGGTCGCCGGCGTGATCAACTTCGTGCTGGACCGTGAGTTCACGGGCGTCAAGGGCGGCGTGAACTGGGCCGGCTATCAGCACAACAACGACAACGAGCTCGCGCGGTCGATCAACGCCGCCCGCGGCTTCACCGTGCCGCAGGGGAGCGTCTGGAATCGCGCCCCTGCGAACTTCAACGTGGCGCTCGGCGCCAACTTCGATCAGCAGCGGGGCCACGCGACGGTGTATCTGGACTACCGCGACACCCCCGCCATTACGAAGGACCAGCGCGACTACACCAATTGTTCCGTCCAGAACCTGGGGTCGACCGGCGCCCAGTGCAGCGGCTCAGGAACGTGGCAGAACGGCCGGTTCCTGGTGCTTCGCAAGCCCGGCACCACCGGCCCCGCGTCGGGCGACTTCGTGCTCGACGTCAACGCCCCGGGCGGCAATCAGTTCCGGCGCCGCACCGGGACCGACGTCTACAACTTCGCGCCGCACAACTTCATGCAGCGGCCGGACAAGAAGTGGCTCGGCGGCGGGTTCATGAACTACCAGTGGAACCGGTACGCCGAAGCGTACGCCGACGTGATGTTCATGGACGACCGCACGGACGCGCAGATTGCGCCCTCCGGAGACTTCGGCAACACGGACGAGCTCAACTGCAACAACCCGATGCTGAGCGCGCAGCAGCGGCAGCTCCTGTGCACCGACATGGGGTACGGCCCCAACGACCTCGCCACCGTCATCATCTTCAGGCGCAACGTCGAAGGTGGCGGGCGTGTTGCGCAGATCCGTCACACGGCTCTCCGATTCAACTTCGGTATGAGGGGCGACATCAACGATGCCTGGAGGTATGACGCCTACGGCCTGCAGGGACAGGTGCAGTCGCCGCAGTCGTACGCCAACGATCTCCACGTCGACCGCCTCCAGGACGCCTTGATCGTCGATGGTGATCCGAACAATCCGGCCAGCTGGCGCTGCCGTTCGGGCAACACCGGTTGTGTCCCCTGGAACATCTTCAGCGTCGGCGGCGTGACCCAGCAAGCCCTCCAGTACCTGCAGTTGCCGCTGATCCTGGATTCCGGCACGAGGACACGGACCGTGATCGGGACGCTCACCGGGAATCTCGGGAATTATGGCCTCCAGCTTCCCAGCGCCGACGAGGGGGTCAGGCTCGCATTCGGCAGCGGATACCGGCAGGAATCCCTGTTCGTCAATCCCGACCTGTCGTACAGGCTTGCGCTTGGCTCCGGCCAGGGCGGCCCGACGCTTCCCGTCGACGGCGATTACGACGTGAGGGAGGTCTTTGTCGAGGGCCTCGTCCCGCTCGTGCAAGGGCGGCGCGGAGCCCAGGATCTGAGCGTGGAGCTCGGCTACCGCTTCTCCGACTACAGCACGACCGGGGGCGCCCCGACGTACAAGACGAGCGCCTCCTGGGCCCCCGTGAACGACGTGAGGGTCCGTGCGGGCTACAACCGTGCGACGCGGTCGCCGAACGTCGTCGAGCTGTTCACCCCGCAAGGGCTGGGGCTCGGCGGCAGTCAGGACATCTGCGCCGGCACGCGGCCGACCGGCACCGTCCAGCAATGCGAGCGATTGGGAGTGCCCGCGTCGCTGTACGGCACGATCCTCGAAAATCCGGCCGGTCAGTACAACACGCTGGACGGCGGCAACCCGATCCTCGAGCAGGAGATCGCCAATACGGTCACCGCCGGCGTGGTGGTCACCCCGAGGGCATTCACTGGCTTCTCCGCCACGGTTGACTTCTTCAACGTCAAGGTCGAGGACACCATCGGCAGCTTCGATGCGGACGACATCATGAACCAGTGCGCTGCCACCGGTAATCCCCTGCTCTGCAACCTGATCAACCGTGACAGGTTCTTCTCGTTGTGGATTACCACCGACGGGAGCGACGGCTACACGATCACGACGAACCAGAACATCGGCGAGCTCGAAGCGCGGGGCCTCGACGTGAACACGTCCTACATCAGGGCGCTCGGCGGTGCGGGCACGCTCACCACCACCCTCGCCGGAACCATTCTCCTGAATCAGAAGACCAATACCGGACTGTTCGCCTATGACTGCCTCGGCTTCCACGGCAATCAGTGCGGTATCCCGACGCCCCGCTGGCGGCACACGGTCCGGTTCGCGTGGGACACGACGTTCAACACGACGTTCGCCGCGAACTGGCGATTCATCGGCAGCACCGAGAACGACGACCTGAGTGACAATCCGGCGCTCGGCGACCCGGCCAATGTCCGCACGCTGGAGCTCGCCTTCGCCGACAAGATCGAGGCGTTCAACTATCTCGACCTCTCCGCGACCTACCGCGTGCAGCGGAACTACAACATCGTCGCGGGGATCAACAACGTGCTCGACAAGGAGCCGCCGCTCGGCGCGGGGCTGTCCGACATCGACTTCGGGCCGGGCTTCTACGGAATGTACGATCACCTGGGCCGGTTCTTCTTCACGGGGGTGCAGTTCCAGTTCTGACGGACCTGATGGTCCGGCTGAAGCCGGACACTACGTACGTGGCGTCCGGCTTTAGCCGGACCAGTGAGGCGGCGGTCCCCAATGGGGAGCGCCGCCTTTTTCTCTTTTTGCCGGCGCAAAAACCCGCAGCGCAAAAACGCTCGGCGCCGCTGTGAATTTCCGCAGCGGCTGCGGCGGGAGCTGCGGCTACCGCCCGTGCAAGCCGTTGATACCTCAATCCTTAGAAGCCGATCGCGCATTGGTACGCATCTTCCCTACTTCTCCCACAAGTACGCGCGTTCTGTCTGCGAAGGAGAGACATTTATGTATTCACGCATCAGTGCGCTGCTGACAGCGCTCGTGCTCGCCGCCACAGCGGTGGCCGCGCAGGAACGCTTCGGCACGCTGACGGGAACGGTGACGGACCAGCAGGGCGTGCCCGTCCCCGGCGTCACCGTCGTCATCGCCAACACGGTCACCGGAGAGTCCCGGACGTTCGTCACCGACGTCATGGGGCAATACATCGCGCCCGACCTGAATCCCGGGCGCTACACGGTCGCGTTCGAGCTGAGCGGCTTCACGCGGGTCGAACGGACCGACATCAGCGTGCTCCTCGGGCGCACGTTCGTCGTGGACGCGCAGCTCCGCGTCGGCCAGGTCACCGAGACCGTGCAGGTCACGGCGGAACGCGCACCGCTGGTGGACCTGCGCAGCACGGTCGTCGGCCATAACGTCACCTCTGAGGAAATCGACCGGCTGCCGAAGACCCGCACGTTCCAGTCGCTGGCGCTGACGGCGCCGTCGGTCAACCAGGGCGAAGTCGAGGGCGGCTTCCAGGTGAACGGCGCGAGCGGCGCGGAGAACGCGTTCACGGTCGACGGCGTGGTCACCAACAGCCTCATCAACGGGCAGTCGCGCCAGAACACCGTGTTCGAGTACCTGCAGGAAGTGCAGGTGAAGACGTCCGGCATCTCCGCGGAGTACGGCGGGGCGCTCGGCGGCGTGGTCAGCGCGGTGACCAAGAGCGGCGGCAACGTCTTCCGCGGGGAGACGCACTATTTCTTCGAAGGGAGCCCGCTCTACGCGGCCCCCGTGAAACGCCTGGTGCTCGACCCGGTCGGCGACCGCACGGCGTTCTTCGTCCGGGACGAGGAATGCGACTGCTCGGTCAACGAGTTCGGCGGCTCGGTCGGCGGACCCATCGTCCGCGATCGTCTCTTCTTTTTCGGCTCGTACTCGCCGCGCAATCAGCAGCGCACGCAGCCGTACCGCTTCACCGACGGCTCGACGGACATGTCGCGCGACATCTGGCAGCAGCAGGTGTTCGGCAAGCTGACCTACGCCATGCGGCGCGGCACGGCGAGCTGGTCGGCGCTCTGGACGCCGACGACGGCTGACGGGACGCTGCAGGCGTACAACGGCGCCACGCCGAACTCGTACATCGGGACGCAGGCGTCGCTCGCGCCGAATATCGGGCGCGGGTACGAGACGAACCAGGTGAATACCAGCGGCACCTTCGACCTGTCGCTCACCAACGCGGCGTTCCTGAGCTTCCGGGGCGGCTACTTCCACGATCGCTACAGCGATACCGGCATTCCGCAGACGACGTCGTACACGTATCAGACGCCGACGACGTCGCTCGACGCCCTGGTGCCGGCCTCGCTGCGCGGCGGCACCGGGACCTCGAACACCCCGCGCGCGCAGATCACCAACTTCGACACCACGAAGCGTTCGAACTTCAACGTGGACTACAACCACGCGTTCAACGCCGCGGGCGCGCACACGCTGAAGGGCGGCTGGGGCTTCCAGCGGACGACCAACGACATCAACACCTACTACCCGGGCGGGTACGTGTTTCTCTTCTGGGACCGCACCTTCGCCTTCGGCGGCCAGCAGCTCGGTCGCGGCGAGTACGGGTACTACGAGGTGCACGACCGGCGGATCACGAACAAGGCGGGGAGCAACATCCACTCGCTCTATATCCAGGATCAGTGGACGGTCAAAGATCGGCTGACGCTGAACCTCGGGCTGCGCACCGAGAACGAGAAGGTGCCTACCTTCCGGCCGGAGTACCTCGAGAACGCGATCGAGTTCGGGTTCGAGGACAAGCTGGCGCCGCGCCTGGGTGCCGCCTACGACCTGTTCGGCGACGGCCGGATGAAGCTGTACGGCAGCTGGGGCCTGTACTACGACTGGACCAAGTACGAGCTGCCGCGCGGCTCCTTCGGCGCCGAGACCTGGTGCATCAACTACCGGGCCCTCGACACGCTGGATCTGGGCAGCCTGAACCTGAACAACATGCCGGGCCGCGATCTCTGGGTGACGCAGGGCAGCTGCCGCGACCGGCGCGTGCCGTCTTTCGCCAACGAGATCGACCCCGAGCTGGAGCCGATGCGCCAGTCGAGCACGAGCGCGGGCTTCGAGTATCAGCTCGCGCGGAACGCCGTGCTGACGATTCACTACGTCCACAACGATCTGCTGGAGACGATCGAAGACGTCGGCTTCCTGAACGCGCAGGGCGACGAAGGGTATCTCATCAGCAATCCCGGCAAGCGCCAGGCGGCGATTCAGTTCCCGACCGGCGCGACACCGCTCGGTCAGCCGATTCCGCGGCCGAAGCGGCAGTACGACGCCGTGACGGTCGGCTACAACAAGCGGTTCGCCGACAACTGGTTCCTCAGCGGCAACTACACGCTGAGCCGGCTGTATGGCAACTACGCCGGGCTCGCCTCCTCCGACGAGGTCACGACGCCGACCACGGGCGTGAGCTCGACGACGGCGCAGCAGCAGACCGGGAGCATCGCGCGCCCGGGCGGCAACGTGAATCGCGCCTGGGACCTCGACGAGCTGCTGTTCGACTCGTACGGCAACCTCGACGTGCGCGGTCGGCTTGCCACGGATCGGCCGCACGTCGGCAAGCTGTACGGCGCGTACGAGTTCGACTTCGGGAGCCAGGTCGGGGCGTTCTTCTACGCGGGCAGCGGCACGCCGATCTCGACCTACGTGACCAGCGTCCACAGCGCCGAGTCGTTCGTGGAGGGACGCGGCAACTTCTACGACCGCGCGACGGGGCGGGTGATCACGGACTATCGGACGCCCGTGCTGACGCGCACGGATCTGCTGCTGGCGCACACGCTGAACGTGATGGGCACGCGCCAGGTTCGGGTCGAGTTGAACGTGCAGAACGTCTTCAACCAGAAGACGACCCGCCACATCTTCAACTTCCTGAATCGGGGAGCCGGGATCGATCGCGGATCGTCCCTGATCGACCTGACCAACACGAACCTGCTGAACGGGTACGACTACAACGCGCTGATCATGGCGACGCCCGACGGCGCCAACGCCTACGAGCCCCGCTATGGGATGCCGGACCTGTTCGAGGACGGCACCCGCGCGTACGTGACCGTGAAGTTCCAGTTCTGAACGGACCTGGACGGCGGAGGCCTTCAGGCCTCCGCCGTATCTTTCCGTCTCATCCGTTACACAGCTGATCGATAAGGACTGAGGGCACAGGCTGGCAGCCTGCTTGCGTGATCGTGCGGCCGGTGGATTTGCGACCACAAGAGGAGCAACCAAGCATGCATGCACGTCTTACCGGCCTTTTCGCGGCGTTCGCGCTCGTCGTGACCGGGCTCGCCGCCGCGCAGGAGACAACCGGCACGATCAGTCCAGGTGAAGACCGGCGGGTACGAAGCCGAGTTCGGGCAGTCGATGGGCGGCGTCGTCAACGTGATCACCAAGAGCGGCACCAACGAGGTGCGCGGCTCGGGCTTCGGGTACTTCCAGCCCGAGATGCTCGATGGGCGACTGGCGGCAGTTCCAGTCGACGCACGGCTCGATCAACACGGTTGCCTCGTCGCGGAACGACGCCGGAGTCGAGGGGGGATTCCCGATCGTGCGCGATCGCCTGTTCGCCTTCGGCGCCATCAACCCCGCGTGGGAGACGCGGACGTTCGTCGCGCCCGACGGCTTCCCGCTCGCGAGCCTCGGCGAAGTCGATCGCGAGCGGCGGTCGATGGCCTATTCGGCGAAGTTCACCTGGCAGGCGGCCAACGCGCACCGCGTGGATGCTTCCTTCTTCGGCGACCCGTCGAAGGGCGAGAACGGCCCGCAGCGGACCGCCGCCCTGGTGGCGACCGATACCTCCCGATACAGCGCGCTCGAGTACGGCGGGCACAACCAGACGTGCGCTGGGGCGGTGTGTTCGGCAGCGACTGGCTCCTCGAAGCCTCGGTGGGGCGCGCCTGTCTGCGACCTACGGCCGGTTCTTCGCGCGCGTGCCGAACGACCTGGCCGCCCGGGCGCTGTCGGCGGACGAAGCGACGACCCGCGCCGACTACTTCGACGCGAACCTCACGCAGCCAATTCCGAACGGCGTGCTGGCCGGCGGCCAGACGAACCATTTCGTGCTGGCCGGCGCCCACCCGGCCCAGATCGATCCGGAGGCGAAGCTCTCCTACAAAGACGAGCTGGTCGGCGGCTTCGAGTGGGAAGCCGTGCCCAACACCACGCTCGGGGCCGCATCGGCCCTCGCCCCACGAGCATACCCATGGTGACCCGAACCCTCACGCTGGTTCTCTGTCTGCTCCTCCCCGTTCCCGCGTTCGCGCAGTGTGCCTCGGACCACCAGCGCCGTGAGGCGTGGCGGCACTATCGCGCCGGCCAGGAACTCATGGCCGCGGAGCAGTACGCCAAGGCCATTTCTGATTTGCGATTTGTGATTCGTGATTTGACATCAGAAATCACCAATCACAAATCACAAATCCTCCGTGTCGATTTGGGCACGCTGCAGACGCCCGCTGAAGTCGACGTAGATCGACTTCCACTCGGAGAACACGTCCAGCGCCGCGGTGCCCGCTTCGCGGTGGCCGTTGCCCGTGGCCTTCGTGCCGCCGAACGGCAGGTGCACCTCCGCGCCGATCGTCGGCGCGTTCACGTAGAAGATTCCCGTGTAGAGATCGCGCATCGCCGTGAACGCCGCGTTCACGTCGCGCGTGTAGATGGACGCCGACAGCCCGTAGCTGACGTTGTTGCCGATGGCGATCGCCTCCTCCAGCGACCGGCAGCGCACGACCGATACGACGGGCCCGAAAATCTCCTCCTGCGCGACGCGCATGGTCGGCTGCACGTCGGCGAAGATCGTCGGCTCATGGAAGAAGCCGCGCGCGTGCGCGCCCTCGCAGAGACGCCGGCCGCCCGTCAGGAGACGCGCGCCCTCCCCGCGGCCGATCTCGACATAGCGCTGCACCGTGGCGAGCTGCGCCTCGCTGACCGATGGCCCCATCTGCACGGCGGGATCGAGGCCGTTGCCCACGCGCAGCGCACGGGTGCGCTCGACGAACGCCTCGAGGAACGCGTCGTACACGCGCTCGTGCACGACCACGCGGCTCGCGGCCGTGCAGCGCTGGCCCGTGGTCCCGAATCCGCCCCAGAGGCAGCCGTCGACCGCCAGCTCGAGCTGCGCGTCGTCCATGATCATGACGACGTTCTTGCCGCCCATCTCGAGGTGGACTTTCTTGAACGCCGACGCCGCGTGCTGGTTCACGAGCCGCCCGACCGCCGTTGACCCGGTAAACGACACGACGGAGACGTCGGGATGCGTCGACAGCACGGTGCCGACATCGGCGCCGCCGGTCACGAGATTGACGACGCCCGGCGGGACGCCCGCCTCCTCGAGGACCTTGACGAAGTTGACGGCGGAGAGCGGGGTGAGCGTGGCCGGCTTGAACACGACCGTATTGCCGCACACGAGCGCCGGGATGATCTTCCACGACGGAATCGCCATCGGGAAGTTCCACGGCGTGATCACGGCACAGACGCCGATCGGCTGCCGCACCGACATCGCGAACTTGTTACGGAGCTCGGAGGGGACGGTCTGCCCGTACAGCCGGCGGCCCTCGCCCGCCATGAAGTACGTCATGTCGATCGCTTCCTGGACGTCGCCCCGCGTCTCCTCGAGCACCTTGCCCATTTCGCGCGTCATGTCACGCGCGAACTCCTCCTTCCGCGCCGCGATGAGCGCCGCGGCGCGAAACAGCGTCTCGGCGCGCTTGGGCGCCGGCACGAGCCGCCATGACGGATATGCGCGCGCCGCTGCCGCAATCGCGTCAGCGGCGTCATCGGGGGTCGAGCCCTGAAACGTCCCGACGAGATCCTGCTGATCGGCAGGATTGCGGTTTTCGAACGTCTGGCCGCCGCGCGAGGGCACCCACGTACCGTCGATGTAGTTGTTGAACGTCATGGGTAATATTCTCCACGCTGCCCACGGACCCGCTTGGTGGACGAGTCGGATAACGGGCTGATATCTGCGGCAGCGACAGGGCTTGGGGCCGCATCGTTGCAGAGGGCGGTAGTGTACGGTCCCGACGCCCCGCACACGAAGATCCGGCGACAGTGCCGTAATTTACCCGATCTCGCGTGGCACGGATCCTGAATTCTTCCCCGGCGGAAGACGAGAGCCGATGGCTGACATCACCCACGCGAGTTTGCCGGTCCAGAAGGTCGTCGTCGTCGACGGCAACGCCGAAGTCTTCGGCATGCTCGAGGACGTCCTGGACGCGGGCCGCTACGACATGGTGTTCGTGGAGTCGAGCGATCACGCCTATTCGCAGATCCGCAAGGTCCTGCCGAACCTGGTCATCGTCTGCGCGAACATCGAGCGTCCCGAGGCGTTTCAGCTGCTGACGATGCTGCGGCTCGATCCGGAGACGCGCGACATCCCCGTACTCACCTACACCATCGAGATTACCGAGGACCACATGCCGGGCGGATTCTCTCAGCCGGCCGACGACGAAGACGATCTGCTGTCGGCCCGCCCCGCCCTCGCGCTGCGAATGAACTGATCGCTTGTAGGGGCGAGGCATGCCTCGCCCCTACAGCGTGCTATATTCCGGCCCCGGATGGCCCCCGACAAACGGCAGGCCGAACGTGTGCCGATGCTCGGAGAACTGCACGGCGAAGTCATGGTCTTCCAGCCGATGCTGGTGCGCGACATCAGCGGCGGCGGCGTCACCGTCGAGACCCGTTTTCCGCTCCAGATCGATTCGCTCCACGACATCCGCCTGACGCTCGCCGCCCGATCGGTGATCGTCAAAGGGCGTGTCGTGCACTCCCACATCAGCGACGTGGATCAGGACATCGTCGTGTACAGGTCCGGGCTGGAGTTCGTGGAGCCGTCGGCCGCCGTGCTCGGCGCGATCGTCGAGTTCATCGAGACCGTGAAAACACACCGGAGCGGCGTGTGAGTGAAAGCGGGCCTTCAGGCCCGCCTACCGAGGTACTGCAGATAATCGCCCGACGGAATCCGCTCGGCGCGGCCGAGCGGCGCATTGTAGAAATACGCCCACGCCTCGATGACGCGGCCGTCTTCGAGCGTCACCCGCGTCAGCTCCCGCGTGTACAGGCTCGTTTCGGGCTCGTCCGCGCGGCACCCCTCGAACTCGTCGAGCGCCGGCAGGACGATGGCGGGATGGGTCATGCAATAGACCTCGCCCCAGACACGCGCGTCGGACGCGGGGACCGCCGCCGGATAGATGCCCAGGTCGAAGAGCGCGGCCGCGATGGTGCCGCGCCCTTCATACAGGAGATGCTGATCGACGCGCAGCTGCCCCGTCCGGTTGAACGGCGTCATCAGCGTGCCGTAGAAGAAGACCAAATCGACCATCTGCCGCTGGGAGTGGTATTTGGAAGGATTTACGCCGCCCGGCGCCCCGGTGTTTACGGTCGACCGGCACCGCCTCCGGCGCCCCGGAGGCCAAGGGCGTCGGCCTGCTCCCGCATGAACGCAATCACGTTCCCGACGTGCTCCTCGAGCGGCAGCCCCAGCTCATCCGCGCCGCGCCGGAGGTCGTCGCGCGACACCGCCCGGGCGAACGCCTTGTCTTTCATGCGCTTGAGGACCGACGACGCCTCGAGGTCGAGGATGCTCTTGGTGGGCCGGACGAGCGCGGCAGCCGTCACGAACCCCGCCATCTCGTCGCAGGCGTACAGGGTTTTCTCGAGCCGCGTCTCCCGCGGCACACCGCCGTAGTCGGCGTGCGACAGGATCGCGCGCGTCACCCAGTCCGGGTAGCCGAGGCGCCGCAGTTCCTCACAGCCGCGAAACGGGTGGTCGGCGGCGGTCGGGTAGCGCTCGTAATCCATGTCGTGGAGCAGCGCCACGACGCCCCAGGCTTCCTCGTCCTCGCCGAACGTCCGCGCGTAGCCGCGCACGGCGGCTTCCACGGCCAGCGCGTGCTTGCGAAGGCTTTCCCCCTTGGTCCACTCGGCCAGCAGCTTCCACGCGGCGTCGCGTGAGATCTCCATGCTCACCTCACCGGGCGCGGTGCTTCGCGCGCGAGCTCGAGCGCCCGATCGATGACCGCACGCGCCTTCGCCGTCACATCGTACGGGCCGAGCTCGGCAGGCTGCACGAAGATCGCGTCGTCGGCGTCGGATCCCGGGCGCAGCTCGCCGCCAATCGGCCAGCACAGATAGTCCACCAGCACGAAGTGGTACTGGACGCGGCGCGTCTCGTCGAGGAGGATGCGATCGAAGACTTCGATGACGGGTCCGACCTGGACGTCGAGGCCCGTCTCCTCCTGCATCTCGCGCGCAACGCCCGCCTCCAGCGTCTCGCCCAGCTCGAGCGTCCCTCCGGGCAGGCTCCAGCGGCCGGCGAGCGGCTCATACCGCCGCCGGACGATCAGCACGCGGCCGTCGCGCACGATGACGGCGCCGACGCCCACGATCGGGCGCTCGGGATATTCGCGGCGGTCGCTGCGATCGTCGCTCACTACTCACCAATGACTTTCACGACGACGCGCTTGCCGCGGCGGCCGTCGAACTCGGCGTAGAACACCTGCTCCCACGGTCCGAGATCCAGCTTGCCCTTGGTGATCGGGAGCACGACCTGATGTCCCATGAGGGTCCGCTTCAGGTGCGCGTCGGCATTGTCCTCGCCGGTCTGATGATGCCGGTAGTCGCCGCTGGCGGGCGCGAGCTGTTCGAGCCACACCTGGAAGTCGTGGATGAGGCCGTCTTCCCAGTCGTTGACGTACACGGCAGCCGTGATGTGCATGGGCGAAACGAGCACGAGGCCTTCGGCCACGCCGCTGCGGCGAACGATGTCGGACACCTCGTCGGTGATGCGCACGAACTCCTGCCGCTTCTTGGTTTCGAACCGGAGGTATTCGGTAAACGACTTCATGCGGCCTGAAGCGGCAGCGAGGGATCGGCGTTGAGGTCGAAGCCGGCAACCGTCCCGGCACGATAGCGGCGCAGCCCCGCCGCGGCGATCATCGCCGCATTATCGGTCGAGAGCGCCAGGCTCGGGATGAACACCGGCACCTCGCGCGCGGCACCGCGCGCGAGCGCCTCCTCGCGCAGCCGGCTGTTGGCCGAGACGCCGCCGGCGATGCCGATGCTGCGGGCGCCGTACCCGCGCGCCGCTTCGAACAGCCGATCGAGCAGCGACTCGACGACCACGCGCTGAAAGCTGGCGGCGATGTCGGCCACCTCCGCCGGCGACAGGGCCTCGTGGCCGAGATCCGAACGGCGCGCGGCAATGTGGCGCGCGACCGACGTCTTGAGCCCGCTGAAGCTGAAGTCGCGATGGCCCGGCAGGTGGGGGGCGTTCCGATCGGCATGCGTCAGCCGCGTCTTCGGAAACGGCACCGCGCGGTCGTTGCCGTGCCGCGACACCAGGTCGATCGCCGGACCTCCTGGATACGCGAGACCGAGCAGCTTCGCCACCTTGTCGAACGCCTCGCCTGCCGCATCGTCCCGCGTGCGGCCAAGGAGCTCGTAGTGCCCCGGCTGCTCGATGCGGTAGAGGCTCGTGTGCCCGCCGGACACGACGAGGACAACGGCCGGCAGCGGCACCTCGCCATGCTCGAGCACGAGCGACTCGATATGGCCGGCCAGGTGGTGCACCGGGACGACCGGGACGCCGCGGGCCCACGCGAGCGCTTTGCCGAACGACACGCCGACCAGCAGTGAACCGACCAGACCGGGGCCTTGCGTCACGGCAATGGCATCGTAGGTGCCGCCGCCCGCCTCGAGCGCCTCGCGGACGACGCCGCAGATGTCGCGGACGTGCTGCCGCGCCGACAGCTCCGGGACGACCCCGCCCCACGCGCGATGCACGGCCACCTGCGACGCGACGACGCTCGATCGCACGCGCCAGGGACGCTGCCGCTCGCCTGTTTCCTCGACGAGGGCCGCAGCCGTCTCGTCGCACGAGGTTTCGATGCCGAGGATCCTCATAGAGGCCGGCGGGTCCGCTACGCGGGACCCGCCCTACGTACGTAGGCCGGACCTCGCGGCGCCGACGATTCAGGTGCCGCAGGTCCGGCAACGAGAGCGGCCAGCGACTCCTCATACGGCGGCCGCGCAATGCCGCGCTCGGTCACGATCGCCGTCACATACTTCGCCGGAGTCACGTCGAAGGCCGGGTTGCGCACCCGGGCACCGCCGGGCGTCAGACGGGCCGAGCCGACGTGCGTGACCTCGCGGGCGTCGCGCTCTTCGATCGGGATCCGGCTGCCGTCCGGCGTCGCGAGATCGATGGTCGAGAGGGGCGCCGCCACGTAGAACGGAATCCCGTGCTCCCGTGCGAGGACCGCCACCCCATAGGTGCCGATCTTGTTCGCGACATCGCCGTTGGCCGCGATACGGTCGGCGCCGACCACCACGAGATCGACGCCGCCCTGCCGCATCATCGCCGCGGCCATGTTGTCGGTAATCACGGTCGTGTCGATGCCGTCCTTGACGAGCTCCCATGCGGTGAGCCGCGCACCCTGAAGAAAAGGCCTGGTCTCGTCGGCCAGCACCGCAATGCGCTTGCCCTGCTCGACGGCGGCGCGAATCACGCCGAGGGCCGTGCCGTAACCGGCCGTCGCCAGCGCGCCCGCGTTACAGTGCGTGAGGATGGTGGCCGACTCGGGCACGAGCGTGGCGCCGTATCCGCCCATGGCACGGCAGCTGGCGACATCCTCGTCATGAATGCGGAGTGCCTCGGCCTCGAGCCGCTGTGCGATCTCGGTCACGGAGGCACCCGCCTGGGCCGCATCCGCAAAGGTGCGTTTCATGCGCTCGATGGCCCAGAACAGATTGACGGCGGTCGGCCGCGTCGCCGCCATCAGGTCGCACGCCTTCTGGAACTCCGCGGCACACTGCTTCGTTCCGGTCGCCCGGCTCCGCTTCATGCCGAGCGCAATCCCCATCGCCGCGGCCACGCCGATCGCCGGCGCGCCGCGAATCACCATCGACTTGATCGCGCGCGCCACCTCGGCCGCCGTGCGGCACGTGACGTACACCTCCGCAGCCGGCAGCTTCCGCTGATCGATCATGGCGACCGCGTCGCCCTTCCACTCGATGGTCGGCAGCATGTGAGTCGATGATATCAGCGGCGTTACCTCAGGCTGCGCGCGTCGAAGGGGCGTGGAAGCAGCTCGCTCAGCCGATGCCGTCCGGTCTCGCGGCGGAGGTTCGCGAGGATAACTTCCAGATCGCCGCCGAACTCCCAGAGCACCTGCAGGCAGGCGCCGCACGGCGGCGTGGGCGACACGGCGCCGGTCACGATGGCGATGCGGCGAAAGCGGCGATGTCCCTCGGAGAGCGCCTTGAAGATCGCCACGCGCTCGGCGCACATGGTGAGCCCGTACGAGGCGTTCTCGATGTTGCAGCCGGTGACGATCGTCCCGTCGGACGCTTCGATCGCGGCGCCGACCTTGAAGTGGGAGAACGGGGCGTACGCCCGTCGCCGCGCCTCGCGCGCGGCACCGATGAGATCAGAGTCGCTCAACGATCCCCTCGAGCAGTGACGTGAAGGGGCCGCGCATGCGCTCGGCCGTCTCGAGCACCTCCCGGTGGTCGAGCGGCCGCGGCAGCACGCCTGCCGCCATGTTGCTGATGCACGAGATGCCGAGCACCTCGAGACCCAGGTGCCGTGCGGCGATCGCCTCGGGTACGGTGGACATGCCGACGGCGTCGGCGCCAATCGTCCGCAGGGAGCGAATCTCGGCCGGCGTCTCGTAGCTCGGCCCCAGACACGCGGCATAGACGCCGTGCGCCACCGGCACGCCCCGCGCAGCCGCCGCCTCGTCGGCAATGCGCCTCAGCCGGCGCGAGTACACCTCGCTCATGTCCGGGAATCGCGGTCCGAAGCGGTCGTCGTTCGGTCCCGCCAGCGGATTCACGCCGAGCAGGTTGATGTGATCGTCGATCACCATGAGCGTGCCCGCCGCAAAGGTGGTGTTGACGCCGCCCGCCGCGTTCGTGAGCACCAGCCCGCGCACCCCGAGCCGCCCCATGACGCGCGTCGCGAAAACGACGTCGGAGGGATGGTGTCCCTCGTAGAGATGTACCCGCCCCGCCAGCGCGGCGATCCGCCGGCCGGCGAACCGCCCGATCACGAGCCGGCCCGGATGCCCGATGACCTTCGCGGCCGGCCAGTGCGGCAGGTCGGCGTAGGCGACGCTGACCGCCTCGTCGAGCGAGTCGGCGATGCCGCCGAGTCCGGACCCGAGCACGATGGCGAGGTCGGGCGCCGAGGCACACCGCCGCCGAATGACCTCCGCCGCCGCCTCGACGCGTTCGAACATTCCTGCACTCATGTCGTTGCGAACTGGCAACCGAGTCACAACAGCATCGACGCGAGGCAGGCGTTGACGAGCGTCGCGATGAAGCCGGCCAGCAGCGCCCTGGTCCCGAGGCGCGCCAGGTCGCCGCGCCGGTTCGGCGCCATCCCGCCAATGCCGCCGAGCTGAATCCCGATCGAGGCGATGTTCGCGAACCCGGTCAGCGCGAAGGTCGCCAGGACGTACGACCGGTCGCTGATCACGCCCTTGTACTCGCCCGTCAGCTTCACGAACGCCACGAACTCGTTGGCCACCAGCTTGGTGCCCAGCAGGTCCGCCAGCGGCCCGATGTCGGCGGGCGGGACGCCCATGAGAAACGCCACCGGCGCGAACACCACCGCAAAAACGCTGGCAAGCGTCAACCCGGGCCGGATGGCGCCGAGGACGAAGTCGACGAGCGCAATGAAGGCGAGGAACACGATCAGCATCGCGGCGACGTTCAGCGCGAGCAACAGGCCGTCGGACGCCCCGCCGGCGGCGGCATCGATCACGTTGACGTGGCGCTTCTCCACGTGCACCGGCGCGGTGCCCAGCGTCTCGGGCTGCTCGAGTTCGGGCAGGAGCAGCTTCGACAGATACAACCCGCACGGCGCGGCCATCACGCTCGTCGTCAGGATCGCCACCGGGTCGGCGCCGAGCGCGATGTAGACCGCCATCACGCCGCCGGAAATCGTGGCCATGCCGCCCACCATCATCGCGAGCAGCTCCGACTGCGTCATCTTCGGCACGAACGGCTTGACGATGATCGGGGCCTCGGTCTGGCCCATGAACACGTTGGCGGTTGCCGACAGCGTCTCCGCACCGCTCGTCCGCATCAGCCCCATCATCACGCGCGCCATCAGGCGGACGACGAACTGCAGGATGCCGAAGTAGTACAGGACGGTGAAGAACGACGAGACGAAGATGATCGTCGGCAGCGCCACGAAGGCAAACACGAACCCGTTCTCCGGACCGACCGCCTTCCCCAGGACCTCCGGACTGGCGAGCGCGCCGAAGACGAAGCGCGAGCCGGCGTCGGTGAATTGCAGAAACCGGCTGACGCCTGCGCCGATGGCGCTGAAGAAGTCGTACCCGGGGCGCCGGCCGCCAACCTCGAGCTTGAGGATGACGAGCGCGAGGCCGAGCTGCAGGCCCATGCCCCAGAGCACCGTGCGCCAGTTGACGAGCCTCAGGTCGGGCGAAAAGCACGCGACGACGGCCACCAGACAGAGCGCGCCGGCCGCAGCCTGCGCGCGGAACCCGACGACAGCACCCAGCAGCCACGCCGCTCCGGCGAGCAGGACGGCCACCGCAATGGCAGCCGACCGCAACGACCGTCCGGGCGGGGCAGGTGCCGCATCGATCGTCACGCGACCCTCCCGCGGATGAGCGGCGGCAGCACCGGGGGCGCGGCGGAGACATGGATCGCTTCGTGCGCGAACGCCGACGCCTCCGCGAGCTCGCGTGCGTCGTTGTACAGCAGCTCGAGGACGGTCTCGCCGGCGTGCACCGCCTCGCCGGGCTTCTTCATCACTAGCACCCCTGCGCCGCGATCGATCGCATCGTTCATCCGCCGCCGCCCCGCGCCGAGCGCCATCGACGCGCGGCCGACGAGCTCGGCTCGGAGCCGCTCGATGTACCCGTCGTGCGCGGCCCGGATCGCACACCGCCGCGCGGCCTGGGGCAGGCGGCCGTAGTCGTCCACGACGCGCGAATCGCCGCCGTGCGCCTCGATGAGCGCGCGCATCTTGTCGAGCGCGGCACCCGAGGCGAGCGCCCGCTGCACGACCCTGTCGGCCTCCGCCTCGCCCGCACGGCCGGCGAGCACCAGCATCCGCGCCGCAAGCGCGGTCGATAGCGCCACGAGATCGTCGGGGCCGCGGCCCTTCAGCGTCTCGAGACACTCCACGATCTCGACCGCATTGCCGATCGCGCGGCCGAGCGGTGCGTCCATGGTCGTGATGAGCGCCTCGGTGCGCAGGCCCGCCTGCGTCCCGATCGCGACGAGCGTGCGCGCCAGCTCCCGCGCCTCGGGTTCGGATTTCATGAACGCGCCGTCGCCGCACTTGACGTCGAGCACGAGGCCGTCGCCGCCTTCAGCGAGCTTCTTGCTCATGACCGACGCGGCGATCAGTGGAATGCTCGCGACGGTCGCCGTCACGTCGCGCAGCGCGTAGAGCCGCTTGTCGGCAGGCGCGAGCGCCGAGGTCGGTCCCACGATGCTCGCGCCCACGCGGCGGAGCACCTGCTTGAACTCGTCGATGGTGAGATCGGTGCGATATCCCGGAATCGCTTCGAGCTTGTCGAGCGTCCCGCCCGTGTGGCCGAGCCCGCGCCCCGACATCTTCGGGACGACGACGCCGCAGGCGGCTGCGAGCGGCGCGAGCACGATCGAGACCTTGTCGCCCACGCCGCCGGTGCTGTGCTTGCCGACCTTGACACCGGGGAGATCGCTCAGATCGACGCGGTCGCCGGACCGGAGCATCGCGTCGGTGAGCCAGGCCGTTTCCTGGTCCGACATGCCGCGGATGACGATCGCCATCAGGAGGGCCGCCGCCTGGTATTCGGGAATCTCTGCCGCCGTGACGCCGTTGACGAACCCCTCTATGTCCTCGCGCGACAGCGCGCGGCCATCGCGCTTCTTCGCGATCACGTCGACAAAGCTCATGGAAGACCGCTCAGTATAATCAATCAGTCAGCGGTTCCGCCCGACATCACTCGATCGCGCAGCGTGATACCAGGAACGAATTGAAGGACCTGCCTTCGGAGTTGGCGCGTCAATGTGTGGCCTTCGCGCGTGCGCTGCGGGCGGCCGCGCGCAACTGGGCGTTGTACCCATCCGAGCATCCAGCGGTCGGCGCGGCCGTACGGCGGCTGGCCGAGGCCGTGCGCCCGCTCACGGCGGGCGCCGCGTTCAGCTGCGGGATCACGCCGAAGACGCTGCTGGTGGCGGGCCTCCCGCTGTCCGAGGAGACATCGGTCGCAGAGGTTGCGCAGTTCCTGCACGAGCGCGACCTCCTCCAGCTCACGTTGATCGGCGACGTCTCGACCGAGGCGCTCGAAGCGCTGCTCGGGCTGCTCGCCATGCCCGTCGACGAGCTCCGTCGGCAGGGCGGGCCCGCCAAGGTGTGGGAGGCGGCGGGCCAGGCGTCCATCGCGCTCGAACAGATCGACTACGAGAAGCTCCTCGAAGACCGTGACGTCGATGAGCCCGCAGACCGGGACGACGATGTCTGGCGTTCGCTCGTGAATACGATGCTCCACGAGCAGGATGTTCTCGACGAACGTCAGCAGCGACGCCTCCTCCGGATCTCACGAAGCGCCGCGGACATCGGCAAGCTGACGTTGGCGGTCACGGCGCCCCAGTGCAGCATCGACGGATCCCCGCTCGTCGTCACACAGGCCGCCACCGTGGTCGCCGTCTTCCGTCGTCTGACGGGCCTCGTGGAGGTCATGGAGCCCGAACGTCTCGCCGAGGTGATGCAGAACCTTGCCGCCGCCACGACGTCGCTCGATCCGAACGTCGCCGTGGAGGTGATGCTGACGCGTGACGGCTTCCACGAGAGGCCGATCATCGAAGCCATTGCCGCATCGTTCAACGACGACACCGTGGCCGGGCTGCTGGCGCAGGCGCTCACCCGAGACCGCCGTGTCACCGCGCGTCTGGCGCAGGTGTTCGGCACCATCGTGCCCGACGACGAGCGGAAGCGGCGTGTGCTGGCGATGGCACGATCGATGCTCAGCGAGCAGGACTTTGGAGCGGCTGGGCAGTTCAGTACCGCATGGACCGCGATGGAGCAGCTCCTGCTCACCTACGACGACACGCCGTACGTGTCGGCCTCATACCAGGCATCGCTCGACGGGGTGGGCGAGCGGGCGGAGCTGCTTGCCGCGCGCGGGGGCCTGCCGCCGGAACTGCCCGAGTGGATGGACACGCTCCAGCCCGACAACGTCCGCGCCTCGTCGGTGGTACTCATCAGCGACCTGCTCCGCATCGAGGATGACCGGGGACGAGCGGCCGAGATCGTCCAGGACATGGCGGTGCTCGTCGAGGATCTCCTCCTGGCTGGCGATTTCCAGAACTCGGCGATCGTCCTGCGCGAGCTCCGGCAGGCCACCGATCGCAAGACGATCGCGACGGCCGCCCGTCACGCGCTCGCGGCGACCGCCGCGTCGACGGGCCTGCGCGATGCGGCGGCGTTGCTGGCCGATCTGGATGCGGCCGGTCTGCAGCTGTTCACCGAATGTTGCGAGCTCGTCGGTCCCGGCGCGGTCGTGGCGTTTCTGCCGACGTTACAGAGCGAATCCACGGCCGCGCCTGCGTTCAGGCGGGCTCGCGGCATCGTGGAACGGTTCGGCGCCGACGCCATCGAGTACCTGTCGCCTCTGATTCCTGACAACCGCTGGTTCGTGCAGCGGAACGCCGCGCTCCTGCTCGGGGCCACGCGCAGCGCGGCCGCCGTCCCTTCGCTGGAGCTGCTGCTCCAGCAGCGGCACGCCGATGTGCTCCGCCAGGCCGTGGCCGCGCTTGCCGGCATCGACGATCCGTCTGCCGCACGCGGGATTCGCGCGGTCCTGCACGCGACCACGGGCGCCACCCGCGCGGCCGTCGTCGAGGCGCTCGTCGCCGAGCGAGACCCGCGTGTCGTGCCGATGCTGGCGCGGGTCCTCACCGACAGCGACCCCTTCGGCGAGGACTATCAGACGGTGCTCGACGCACTAGCCGCGATCGCCCAGCTCGGCGGCGACAGCGCCGTGTCCTCGGTGGCCGTCGTCATGCGAGGGATGAAGCTCTTTGCGCGGAAGCGGGCGCGTGTCCTCAAGAGGACGGCGGTCAAGACGCTCGTCACGATCGGGACGCCGAAGGCGCAGGCAGCGCTCGATGACGCCGCCCGGACGGGAGACCGACTGCTCAAGCGAATCATTCGGGCGGCCCGAGGCCCAACCCATCCTCCATAATAGGGGGATGGCCCGAAGCGCCGATGAGCTCGCTCGCGGCTTGGCGGCCGGTGTCCGCGCCGCCGAGCTCTATGCCCCGCAGCATCCGCTCGTCGCCCGCTCGGTGCAGGCGCTGGCGTCTGCGTGCACGGCGTTCTTCAGCGATTCGTCCACCGTCGTGATCGGGTTCATCGGCGACGACGTGGTGGTCAACGACGCCCCCCTCGGGAAGAGCTCCGCTTTCTTGGCCGGACTGGCGCGGAGCCTGCGGGCGCGTGAGATCGAGAAGATCACGTTCCATCGGGGCGTCACGCCGCAGGAAATCCAGGCATTCCTCGGCGAGCTGGCCCACACACGCGCACGCACACCGCTCGCGGATCGGCTTGCGGCGAAGGCCGTACGGCGCATCGCCGTTGGGAAGCTGTCGGTCGAGGACGTGCCAGAGAATCGCGTCGGCATCGAGGTCGCTCGCCGCGTGTATGGCACCGCGGTTCGGTCGGCCCAGTCGCTCTGGGATCAAGCGAAGGCGGGGGACAAGCCAGACCCGGATACGGCTCGTCAGATCGTCGACAGCCTCGCGAACATCGTCAAACAGGATCGCACGTCGCTGATGGCCCTCACCGCGCTGAAGAAGTACGATGACTACACCTTCACGCACATGGTGAACGTCGCGGTGCTGGCGATGGCACAGGCGCGCTCGCTCAACATCGAGGGGCCGCTGCTGCGCGAGTTCGGCTTCGCCGCCTTGATGCACGACATCGGCAAGGTACACACGCCGAAAGAGGTCTTGAACAAGCCCGGGGCGTTGACGGCTGATGAGTTCGCTATCATGAAGCGCCATGTGATCGACGGCGCACACATCCTGCGCCGCACGCCCGAGGTCCCGGCGCTGGCTCCGGTGGTCGCCTTCGAGCACCACTTGAAGCAGGACCTGAGCGGTTATCCCGAGAACATCGGATCGCGCACGCTGAATCTCTGCACGATGATCGTCAGCATGGCCGACGTCTTCGACGCGCTGCGCAGCAACCGGCCGTATCGCGAGGGCCTCGCCACCACGCGCATCCGGGCCATCATGAAACAGCAGGGAAACCCGGCGTTCAATCAGGTGCTGCTGCGCCGTTTCGTCAATCTCATGGGCTTGTTTCCCGTCGGGACGATCATCCGCTTGAACACCGAGGAAGTCGGCGTCGTAACGGCGGAGCACCCGCAGGATCCGTTCCGTCCGCAAGTCAAAGTGCTCTTCACCGAACGCGGGGAACGGCTGGAGACGCCGTTCCTGGCCAACACCTGGGAGCGCGACCCGCGCGGTGAATTCCCGCGCGCCGTGGTCGAATCGGTCGACCCTGATACGGTGGATCTCGATCCGCTGACCGTGCTGCCCGGCGCCGAGGCGGGTGCCCATGCGTAGGCGGAGCGAACAGGGATGACGTCTGCGATCGAGCAACTGTCGGCCGAGCAGAGCGCATCGCTCGCGGATTTCGCCCGCGCGTGCCGCGCCGCCGCGCGATCGGTGGCGCTCTATCCGGCCACGCACCCGTCGATTCAGGCGTCGCTCGCGCGCGTCATCGCAGCGGTCGGGCGGCTGATTCCGGGCGACGAGGTGCAGATCACCGTCTTCCCCGATACGCTCGCGCTCGATGGCCGCGCGCCCGCCAAGCCCGATCCGGCTGTGGTCGAGCTCGCCGAGCTGATGCACGACCGGCTGATCGGCGCGCTGCGCATCGAGCGCGCGGCGCATGTGCACGACTGGCACGCGCTCCTCCTGCTGCTGGCGCGCCCCCCTGAGGAGCTCATGGCCGAGGGCGGGATGGGCAAGGCGTGGGCTGCGGCGGACCGCGGGCATTTCGAGATCCGCGAAATCGACTACGCCGAAGTGCTCCGCGAGCGCGCCGGCGGTGAGGGCGGCGGGTGGGAGGCCATCATCGCCTATTGCCTCGAGGGCGCAGCCGGTCCGCTCGACGAAACCGGGCTTGCGGCGTTGCTCGAGACGCTCGGCAACGCGAAGCGCTTTGCCGAGTTCCTCGAACGGCTGCAGGGCACGGCGGCTGAGCGCGACGTGCCGATGGCCGCCCGCGCCGCCGCGCTCCTCCGTCTCATCGAACAGCTCCTCCAGGCGACCGCCGAGCGGCCCCGGGCACAGGGCGAGGACGCCGTCCTTCAGACGGCGGCCGATGCGATGTCGCGGGTGACACCCGAGATGCTGCTCGCCGTCATCCACAAGACGATGTCGCCCGATCCGGCGCAGGCGCAGGTGGCCGCCGCCGTCGTCCATCGGATCACAGACGAGACAGTCGCCTCGTTCGTCGCCACCTCCGTCGTCAACGAGAAAGGGGCGTCCGAACGGCTCGCGCAGGCGTTCGAAGCGCTCGTACCGGAGTTGGACCGCAAGGAGCGGCTCCTCGATCTGGCGAAGGAAGAAGCGGCAGAGAGCCCGCTCGGGAAGGATCCAGGCTTCGAGGACCTCTGGAAGTCGGCGCATCAGATGCTGGCGTCGTACTCCGACGCGCGGTACGTGTCGGACGACTACGCGCGCGAGCTGTCGACGGCGCGCTCGCACGCGGTCGACGTCGAACGGGTGTCCGACGATCCTCCCGAGCGCATCCAGACGTGGCTCTCCACCCTGGCCGACCACGGGATCCAGGCGCTCGATCAGCAGCTGCTGCTCGATCTGCTCATGGTCGAGCAGGAGGCGGCGCCGTGGGGCGAGATCGCCCGTACCGCGATCGCCGAGCTCGATCAGCGGGTCCAGACGGGCAGGCTGCAGGAGGCGCAGCAGCTGGCGTCGGCGATCGTCCGCGAGACCGTCCCGGACGGACGCGAACGGCTCAGCGATGCCGCGGACGCGGCGCTCGAATCGCTCGTGTCGGCGTCGTTCGTGCGCCACGTGGTGACCCGCTTCCGGTCCGCCGAGGAGGCCGAGATCGAGCCGCTGGCCGGACTCTGCCGGACCATTGGCCCGCGAATCATCAAGCCGCTGGCGCAGGCGCTCGCGACCGAAGAGAACGTGCGCGCGATCCGGAACATCCGCGATCTCCTCTTTGGGTTCGGCGCCGTCGGGCGCGAGTCGGTGGAACAGTTGAAGCTCTCGGCCAACCCCGCCGTCCGGCGGACGGCCATCGACCTGCTGCGGATGTTCGGTGGCGCCGGTGCGCTCGGCGAGCTGGCCTCGATGCTCGAAGACCGCGATTCACAGGTGGAGCGTGAGGCGATCCGCGCGCTCGTGCAGATCGGCTCGGCCGACGCCTTCGCCCTGCTGCGGCGGGCGCTCACGTCCGGCGGGACACGGATGACGATCCTGCAGGAGATCATCGGCCTGCGCGACGAACGTGTGGTGCCGCTGCTCTGCGCCGTGCTGAACGAGTCGGCGCCGCGCGGCCCGCTCGTCGAGGTGCACGCGCAGGTCATGGATGCGCTCGGTGCGCTCGGCGAGCACGCCGAGTCGGCTGCGACGCTGCGCGCCGCGCTGCACCGCGGCGAGTGGTGGGCGCCGTACCGGACGGCCGCCCTCCGGGGCGCCGCGGCCACGGCGCTGCGCCGCATCGGGACACCGGCAACCCTGGCCATTCTGGAGGAGGCGGCACGCAGGGGCAGCCGGGGCGTCCGCAAGGCCGTGCGGCCCCATCTGCGCATGCCGACGCAGCGCGTCCGACACGTATGAGCACCATTCAGAAGACGAAGCTGGCCGACGAACTCCTGCGGCGGCTCGCGGCCGCCCTGCGGGCGGTGCAGCTGTACGCCCCAGACCATCCGCTCGTCGGGCGGAGCATTACCGCGCTTGCCGAGGCGCTCCAGCTCACGCACGCGACGGTGGCATCGATCGCCATCGGCATCGTCGGCGACGACCTGGTGGTCGGCGACGTGCCCGTGCCGCGCGCGGGCGAGAACATGGGCAAGCTGATCGCCCAGCTGCAGGACGCCGGCATCGAGCGCATCGTCATCGACCGCGGTGTCACGCCGGCTGAACTGTCGGAGTTGGTTCAGACGCTCGGCGGGCGTCAGGCGAAAGAGGCTACGAGGGCGCTTTCGCTGAAGCACATCCGCGTCGGACGCCTGCAAGTGGAGAAGGATGGCGCCGCGCCGGCCGAAGTGAAGGACTACCGCCGCCTCTACAACGAGGCGGTGTCGGTGGCCGGACGGCTGTGGGACAGCGCGCAGAGGGAAGGCATGCCCGACGCCGACGCGGGACGGAACATCGTCGACTCGCTTGCCGAGGAGGTCTCGCACAACCGCACGGCACTGCTCGCGCTCACGGCGCTCAAGAGCTACGACAGCTACACGTTCACGCACATGGTGAACGTGTCCATCCTGACGATGGGCCAGGCGCGCGGACTTGGCATCGAAGGGCCTCTGCTGCGCGAGGTCGGGTTGGCGGCGCTGATGCACGACATCGGCAAGGTGCGGACGCCGTCGGAGATCCTGAACAAGACCGAGAAGCTGACCGACCGTGAATTCGAGATCCTGCGCCGCCACACCGTCGACGGCGCGGAGATCCTGCGGCGCACGCCCGAGATGCCGACGCTCGCGCCCGTGGTCGCCTTCGAGCATCATCTCCGCCTCGACGGCACCGGATACCCGGTCGGCGTGGCGCGGCCGGCGCTGAACCTCGCGACGATGCTGTGCGGGATTGCGGACGTCTACGACGCGATGCGGTCGCAGCGGGTGTACCAGGAGTCGTTCCCGACGGATCGGATCCTGGCCGTCCTCCAGCGGAACGACGGCAAGCAGTTCGATCAGAACCTGGTGCGCCGGTTCGTCCAGCTGGTCGGCATCTACCCGGCCGGCAATCTCGTGCGGCTGAACTCCGGTGACATCGCGGTGGTGCTGAAGCCGTACGCGCCCGATCCCTACCGTCCGCGCGTCCGGCTGCTCTTCGACACGCACGGGGTCCGCATGGAGCGTCCCTTCGAGCTCAACCTCTGGGAGGCGCGCGAGGGCGACCCACAGTCGATCGAGGCGCCGCTCGATCCGGCCCAGTACGACGTCGACCCGCTCTCATATCTATGAGGGGCCGCGCATACGTGGCGTGCGCCGCGGTGGCCATCTGGCTCGCGTGGGCGGCGGCGCAGCACGCGCAGGTGCAATCTCTGTCCGGCCTTCTCGTGTCGGAGGTCGCGCTGCCCGCCATCGACCGCGGCGTGCGCGACACCGATCCGCCGCGTCCCCCGCGCAGCGATCCGGAGGCCGAGCCGTTCGTCCGCGGCAGCATCATCGTCAAGTTCCGGCCCGGCACCTCTCCCGAGGCGCAGCGTGCGCTCCTCGCGCAGGTCGACGGCCGGCAGGAGCGCCAGCCGAGCGACGCCGACTTCGACATCGTCACCATCGACGCCGGGACCGATCCGCAGGCGGCCGCGGACTCGCTCGAGGCGCAGCCGGATGTCGAGTACGCCCAGGCGCGGTACCGCGTCTATCCGCGGTTCGTGCCGGACGATCCGCTGTACGCGCGCCAGTGGAACTACCCCGCCCTCGATATGGAGCGCGCGTGGGACATCAATCCGGGGGCGACGCCCGCGATCACCGTCGCGGTGCTCGACACGGGTGTCGCGTATCGCTCCGGCATCATGCGCTATCAGACGCGGCCCTTTCGGCTGTCGCCCGGTGGCCCGCTGTTCCCCAGCCTCGGCACGGTCGAGGTTCCGTTCGCGGGGGCTCCCGATCTCGCCGGCGCGGACCGGTTCGTCGCGCCGCGCGACTTCATCTGGGAGACGACGACGCCGTTCGATCTCGACGGCCACGGCACGCACGTGGCGGGGACGATCGGACAGCTCACGAACAACAGCCTCGGCACGGCGGGATTCGCCTTCAACGTTCGCATCATGCCGGTGAAGGTGATCGGCAGCGTGTGGGATGCCGTCTTTCGCAGCCCGCAGCAGGGGACCGACGATATCGTCGCGCGTGGGATCCGGTACGCGGTCGACAACGGGGCGAAGGTGCTCAATCTCAGCATCGGCCGGTTTGGCCCGCCCGCGCCGGTGCTGCAGGACGCGATCGCGTACGCGGTCTCGCGCGGCGCGTTCGTGGCCGTAGCCGCCGGCAACGATTTCGAGACCGGCAACCGGGTGGAACGGATCGCGGAATTCGCCCCGCGTATCGACGGGATGGTTGCCGTGGGCGCGACAGGCCGCGATCGGCAGCGTACGTTCTATTCGAACACGGGATCGTACGTCGAGCTGGTGGCGCCGGGCGGCAACATGCGGATCGGCGGGCTCGACGGCGGCATCCTGCAGCAGACATTCGATTTCGATCTGGTCGACACGTACCTCCGCGGTCCGGCCCAATACCGCGCCCCGCGATTCGACTCGTTCTCATTCGAGTTCTTTCAGGGCACGTCGATGGCGTCGCCACACGTGGCCGGCTTTGCGGCGCTGCTCATGCAACAGGGGATCACCTCGCCGGCCGCGATCGAGGCCGCCATGAAGCGGTACGCGAGCGACCTGGGTCCGCTGGGACGCGACGACGAGTACGGCCACGGCCTGATCAACCCCCGCGCGTCGCTGAGAGGATTGGGGCTCGTCAAGTGAGCGTGCGTCGAGCTGAATTCACTGACTACGGAACACCGAGACACCGAGGCATCGAGAGACGTCTTTGGCCACAAAGAACACCAAGGACACCAAGGGCACAACGACAGGCCGTTCGACACGCGATTCGTCTGTGGCGTCTCCGGCGCTGCTGGGCGGGCTGCTGCGCAGCCCGCCAGTCGAACGGCGCTTCGTGTGCTTCGTGCCCTTTGTGGCTGAAAGCGCCTCGGTCTCTCTGTGTCTCGGTGTCTCGGTGTTTCGTGGGGGCGTGTGTCACCACGATCTGTCTCGTGTTCTCGACACCAACGCAGGCGCAAACGCGCGAGATCAGCGTCCGCGGCTTCGCCGACGTCGGCTCGACGATCTTCCGCGCCGAGAAGAGCTTCACCGCGGTCCTCGGGAGCGACCGCGGCACCGTGTTCGGCGGCGGCATCGACGCGGTCCTTCCGCAGCGCATCTTTCTGAACCTTCGCGCATCGCGCTTCCGCCGCACCGGCGAGCGCGTGTTCCTGTTCGGCGACGAGCGCTTCGGACTCGGCATCCCTCTCACCGTGACGGTCACGCCGGTCGAGTTGACGGGCGGCTACCGCTTCGACTACGGCTCGCGGCTCGTGCCGTACGCCGGGGCCGGCCTGGGCTGGCATGGGTACCGCGAAGCGTCGCAGTTTGCCGACGGGTCCGAGAACATCGACGATCACTTCGTCGGATACCATGTCGTGGCTGGCGCTGAGGTTCGCCTGGCGCGATGGGTCGGCGCCGCCGTCGAGGGGCAGTGGGCGACCGTCCCCGACGCGCTCGGCGGCGATTCGAACGGCGCGTCTCGCGAATTCGAAGAATCCAACCTCGGCGGCGCCGCCGTCCGTCTCAAGCTCATCATCGGGCGGTGAGTCCAACGCCCACCGCCAGTTCTTTTCGAATCCGTGTGCTGGCCGTCGTCCGACGGATTCCGCCGGGCCGTGTGGCGACCTATGGAGACGTGGCACGCCTGGCGGGCCGGCCGCGCGCGTGGCGTGGGGTCGGCAACATCATGCGCGGATGTCACGATCCGTCGGTGCCCTGTCATCGCGTGATCGCCGCCGGGGGCGCGCTCGGCGGATTCGGCGGCAGTCTCCAGCTCAAGCGTGAGCGGCTGCGCGCCGAAGGCATCGAGGTCACGACCGCACGCATTCGTCGCTTCGACGAGATCCGCTGCACGGGGAAGTCCTCCGGGGCACGATAATGTGTGTCGGGTCGAGAGGGTATGTATCGCCTTGCCGAGTCGCGGCAATGTGGGAGATGAAGCACCCGCCATGGAGCTCAGCCCCCCGCACCGCCCGCGTGTCTCACGCGAGACACGCCTTCTGCTGAGCACCGCGCTCGTCGCGGTGCTCGCGCTCTGGGTCCTCGCTCGCGTCCGTTTTCCCGATCGGCCCGCCCCTGCCACGCCGCTCGAACCGCTGCTCACGCAGATCGGGGCGCGCAGCACCTTCGACGATCTCGCATCGGAGCTCGCGACCCTGCGTCCGCGGGTCGAGCCGCTGTTTGCCGGAGCCTCGCTGCGCGTGCGGGCCGACGCCGCGCTTCTGCCGCGCAGCGATGCCGCGCCGACGCACGGCTCGGGGCGCGCCGACGTCGTTGCCGATCCGGTCTCCGGCGTGGTGGTCGTGCGGCTCGACAATGCGGGGCCGCTCCCGGTGCCCTGGCGGACCAACGACCTGGCACAGCCGCGCTACTTCGTCACCGCCGGCCGCTCCGAACAGGCGTTGACGCTCCGTCCGGTCTTCGTGGACGCGCTCACGCCGATCCGCCGCCCGCCGTGGCGCGACCTGATCTGGCGCGTCCCTCCAGGCGTCGACATCGGCGCCGATTCGTTCGTCTTCACCACCGATGCGCAGTTCGCCGGCCTCGCGATCGATCTCCCCGACGGCGTCGCGATCGTCCCCTCGGCGGCCCTGCTCGCCGAGGTGGACCGGCTGATGGCGTCCGGGCCGCGAACGCCCGGGTACCACGGCGTGGACGTGCAGGCGCTCACACCTGCGCTGGCGAAAGCGACCGCCGCAACCGGGGGCGTCATCGTGGCGTGGGTCGATCCGGATGGGCCCGCCGCCGGCATCCTGGCCGTCGGCGACGTGATCGAGGCCGTCGATGACGCGCCCGTGACGACGCCACTCGATTGGACGGGATGGACCGCGGGGACGCCGGCGGGACAGACGCTGACGGTGCGCGTCCGGCGCGGCACCGACCTCCAGACGTTCGGCATCATTACCGCCCCTCGCCGTCCCGCTCCTGAAGCACGCGCGCTGGGTCTGCAACTGCGGACGATGTCGGGCACCGGGTCGGTCGTTGTCCGAGTGCAGAGCGGATCGGCCGCCGATCGAGCCGGGCTGCGTGCAGACGATGTGATCACGCGCATCGGCGACGCCGCAGCACCTACGCCCGCCGTCGTGCGGCGCGCCTTCGATCGGGCGCCGTCGGGAAGCGCGCTGCTCGTCGCCTATACGCGCGCCGGCGGCCGCCGCATCACCGCCCTGGACACGCGATGATGCGGCTGCCCCAGGGCCTGCTCCTGCTGTTCATCGGCATCATCCTGGGCCCCGACGGCCTCGGCCTGATCTCGACCGGCGTGCTGCTGTTCGTCGATCCCGCGGTGCCGGTGGCGCTGGTGGCGCTCGGCACGCTGGTCGGGCTGAATGCGATGGTCTACGGCGGCCGCGAGAGACGCCTGCTGGCAGCGGCCACGACAGAAGCGGCCGTCACCGCGGCACTGGTGGCAGCGGCGATGCTGAGCGCCGCACCGGAGTGGGCCGCGGAATCCGCGCTGTCGCCCGGGTTCGTCGCACTCGCGCTCGGCGCCTGTGCCGCACCGTCGGCCGCCGCCGCGCTGCGGCGGTCCGAGGATGCACATGTGATCGCCGATCGCATCCGCGATCTCGACGCGCTCCTGCCGATTGCGATCGGCGCCGCCGCGCTCGCCTGGCTGCGCACGTCGTCGGTGGCGGGCGCCGCGGTGCTGGCGCTGCAGGCCTGCGGCATCGCGCTGGTCATCGTCGCGGCGGCGTGGCTGCTCATCAGCCGTGCCTCGTCGGAGACCGAGCAGCGTGTGTTCACCGCCGCGCTCCTGCTGCTGCTTGGAGGCGCGGCCGATTACCTGTCGGTGTCGGCCCTGCTCAGCGGACTCATTGCCGGCCTGTTCCTCGAGCGCGCCGGCGGACCGGCGCGCACCGCCATCAGCCGCGACGTCCTGCAGTGGCAGCGGCCGCTCGTCGCGCTCCTGCTCGTGGTGACCGGCGCGCACGTCAATCTGCTGCCGACGTGGATCGGACTGGGGCTGACGTTCCTGCTGGTGCGCACCGCCGCGAAGCTCATCGGCGGCTGGACGGCCACGCGCGTCGCAGGCGCGGCGGTTCCTCGCGACGTTGGCGCCCGCCTGCTCTCGCCGGGTGTCCTGGGCGTCGCGTTCGCGCTGAACACGTATCGCGCCACGGGCCCCGACGGCGGCCTCGTGCTGGCGGTCGCCGCGCTTGGCGCGATCGGGTCCGAACTGCTCGCGACGCTCGTCAGGCGCAGCGAGGCGGCGGCATGAGACGACTGGCGGCGCTTCTGCTCGCCGTGGCGGCCGTCCTGTGGGTGCGACGCCTCGGACCTGTGGAAGGGATCGCCGCCGGCGGCACCGCGCTCGCGCTTGGGTTCACCCTCCTCGGCGCGTGGATTGCGGGGGATGTGATCCGCCGCCTCCACGTGCCCCGGCTGACGGGGTACCTGCTTCTCGGCATCCTCGTCGGGCCGTATCTCGGGAACGTGATCAGCGCGCCGATGGCCGCGCAGCTGCAGGCGATCACGGGCGTCGCCACCACGCTCATCGCGTTCATCGCCGGCCTGTCGCTGAACGTCGAGCGCCTCGGCCACCGCCTTGCCATCGCGCAGATGACCGGCGCGACGCTGGCGGTGGCGCTGACGGGCCTCTTCGCGTTCGCCTGGCTGGCATGGCCGTGGCTGGCCGTCGCGCCCTCGGCCGCCGGGATCGAACGGCTCGCGATGGTGGCGCTGCTCGTCGTGATTGTCGTCAGCTTCTCACCGACGATGACCGCCGCGGTCACCGTCGAGACCGGCGCCCGCGGCCGATTGAGCGAACTGGTGCTCGCGATGGTGATCCTGGCCGACCTCGCACTGGTGGTGCTCTTTTCGCTCGCGCTGCAGCTGGCCCGGTTCGTCTTCGGCACGGGGCCAGACGACGTGGCGTTTCTGGCGCGCTTCGGCTGGGAGATCGGCGGCGCCGTGGCGTTCGGCGCACTCGTTGGCGCCGTGTTCGGCCTGTACGTGCGCTACATCGGCCGCGACGTCGCGCTCGTGCTCATCGTGGCGTGCGCCTTGCTCAGCCAGGTGGGCACGACGCAGGAGTTCGAGCCGCTGCTCGCCGCGATGACGGCCGGCCTCGTGATCGAGAACCTCGCCGTGGCGCAGGGAGACGCGCTGAGAGCGGCCGTTCAGCGGGCCGCGCCTCCCGTGCTGCTGATCTTCTTCGTCGCCGTCGGCACCTCCCTCCGCCTCGACGCGCTCGCCGTCGGCGGACCCGTGGCACTGGCCGTCTCGATCTGCCGCATTGCGATGATCCGCGCCGGCGTCGCCGCGGGGCTCGCCGTGTCCCACCTGGAGCGGCCCGTCGGCGGGTATGCGTGGACGGGACTCATCTCGCAGGCGGGCATCACGCTGGGGTTCGCGTCGATTGTCGCGGCCGAGTTCCCAGGATGGGGCACGAACGTGCAGATGCTGCTCGTCGGCCTCATCGCCGTCCACGAGCTCGTAGGGCCGATCGTGTTCCGGCAGGGCCTGGCGCGCGCGGGCGAGATCGTGCCGCACGCGCGCCGCCCGCTGCTGGTCGTCTCCAACCGGGAGCCGTATCTGCACATCCGGACGGCCGACGGCGTGTCCGCCGTGCCGGCGACGGGAGGCGTTGCGGTGGCGCTCGATGCGTTGATGCGGGAGCGCGGGGGCGTCTGGATCGCGCACGGCGCCGGCGCCGCCGATCGCGAGGTCGTCGACCCGTCCGACAAGGTGCGCGTCCCGCCGGACCATCCGTCGTACGAGCTGCGCCGGCTCTGGATCGATGAACCGACGTTCGCCGCCTACTACGGCGGGTTTGCCAACGAAGGGCTGTGGCCGCTCTGCCATATGGTGGACGTTCGTCCGCAGTTCCGGAGCGAAGACTGGGCGGCGTACCGCGACGTGAACGAACGGTTCGCCGCCGCGATCGACGAGGAGCTCGACGACTCGAACGCGCCGGTCTTCATCCAGGACTACCATCTGGCGCTCGTGGCGCCCGCGCTGCGCGTGCGCCGGCCCGACGCGCGAACGGCGCTGTTCTGGCACATTCCATGGCCGTATCCCGATCGTCTGCGCATCTGCCCGTGGCGGCGCGAGCTCGTCGCCGGGCTGCTCGCCAACGACCTGCTCGCGTTTCAGCTCGAACGCGATCGGCGGAACTTCCTGCTTGCCGCCGAAGAGGAGCTCGGCGCGGAGATCGACGCCGAGGCGTCGCGCGTCACGCTCGACGGGCGGCGGCCCACGGTTGTGGCGGTCCCGATCGGCGTCGATTACGACCGGATTCAGCGCATTGCGACCGATCCGGGGCTTCGTGCCGAGCAGGAGCGCCTGCGGAACATGTTCCAGCTGCGCGGGGGGATCATCGGACTCGGCGTCGACCGGCTCGACTACACCAAAGGCATCCCGGAGCGGCTGGCGGCGCTCGATGCCGTGCTCACTCGCATGCCGCATCTCCGCGGGCAGCTGACATTCGTGCAGATCGGCGTTCCCTCGCGATCGGAACTGGCGAGCTACGGCGCGATCGAGGCCGAAATCGCCCGGGCCATCGCTGACCTGAACTCGAGGCATACGACGGAGGGCGGCGCGGCGGCGATCGTCTACCATCCGAGCGCGCTCGGGATCAGGAGCCTCGTTGCGCTCTACCGCACGGCGCATTTCTGCATCGTCAGCTCGCTGCACGACGGGATGAATCTCGTCGCCAAGGAGTTCGTCGCCTCGCGCGACGACGAGGACGGCGTGCTGGTGCTGAGCGCGCTGGCGGGCGCGGCACAGGAGCTGCACGACGCGGTGATCATCAACCCCTACGACATCGACGGCTTCGCCGACGCGCTGGCGCGCGCCATCGACATGCCGCGCGAAGAGCGGCGCGCGCGGATGCGCGCCATGCGGCGCGTGGTGGCCGGCCGCGACGTCTTCAGCTGGGCTTCCGATATTCTCGAGGGCCTGGAAAGCCTCTGGTCGAAGCCGCTGCACTATCTGGCCGGCGGCCCGGCGCGCGACGGCGCGGGCGGGGTGCGCGGCCCCGAGGACGCACCGGTCTGATGCCCCGCCGACTGATCCTCGCGTCCCGGCACACCGCCGCGCTCGCGCAGTTTGCGGCATCGAACGTCCTCGTGGCGTTCGACTACGACGGCACGCTCGCGCCGATCGCACCGACGCCGCCCGCCGCCCGGATGCGTCCATCGACCCGGCGGCTCCTCGCGGCCGTCGCACGGCTGTACCCCTGCGTCGTCCTCTCCGGGCGCGCGCTGGACGATCTGACGCGGCGTCTCCGGGGGGTGCCGGTCTGGCATCTCGTCGGCGATCACGGTTCCGAGTATCCCGGCGCCCTGAGCGACACGGCACCGCATGTGCGCGAATGGGTGGCGCACCTGAATCAGCAGCTGCCGCCGGTGCCCGGACTGATGATCGAGCAGAAGCGGCACTCCGTGACGATCCACTATCGACGCGTGCGCGACAAGGAGCGGGTGCTCGCGGCGCTTGCCGACGCAGTGAGGAACCTCCACGATGCGCGGGTGATCGGCGGCGCACAGGCGGTCAACCTCATCCACTTCAGCGGCCCGAACAAAGGGATCGCTCTGCAGCGCGCCCGGCGCGTCTTCGCGTGCGACACCGCGATCTACGCCGGCGACGACGAGACCGACGAAGACGCGTTCCAATCGGGGGGGCCGGAGGAGCTCCTCTCGATCAAGGTCGGCACGCAGGGCACGTCAGCCGCGCGGTACAGACTGCGAAGTCAAGCCGAGATCGACGCGCTGTTGAGGATGCTGGTCGACCTGCGGCGCGTCAGCGGACGTGCCGCCATCCGGTAACTTCGTACCAACCGGTGCCGAGATCGCCACTGTAGGTAATCTGCGCGTTGCCGGTGATGCGGTTCTCGTTCTCCAGGTCGTCGTGATCGCGGTGCCCCGGGCCTTCCTCCTCGTGGTTGGCGTTTTCAACGATGACCTGCCCCGCGACGACGGCGTTTCCATAGATGCGGGCCTGCTCGTGGACGAGAATCTGTCCCTCTGCCGTGAGCGGCATCTGGAAGTTGCCCTGTATTCTCAGGTCGCCCTCGGCCACGAACATCAGCTCCGGCGTCTCGGGCGTCAGAACCGGGGTGCCGTTGACATCGATCGACCCTTCGGCAACCACGGTGAGCTCGAGTGGATCCGCGACGCTGCCGATGTTGCCGTTGATATCGACGTCGCCCTCGACGTAGAAGCTGCCGGCAGTGTTGTCGTTTTCGAGCCGCCAGCCGTTCGCCCCCTCGAACCGCCACCCGTAGGCGGCCTCACACGCCTGGCTGTCACCTGAGGCATCGCAGAGGACCGTACCGCTGACGAGCGTCACCTGTCCGGCGTCCGTGAGGATGAAGTCGGCTCCGGCGCGGTAATCGCTGGCGCGTATCTCGGGCACGCCGATGATTGCCGCGTCGCTCGTGGCAAGGCCCCCGACGCTCGAACTGCCGTCCTGTACGAGCGTTCCCGACGCGGTGGCATCGCCGGCGACCGTCGCATTGCCGTCGAGCTCCATATCGGCGTTCGCGTGGGCGCTGCCGCTCTCGCCGGCAATCACCGCACTTCCATCGATCTCGACGTCACCGTCGATGAGCACGGCAGGCAGCGATCGCGGCGCAATGACCGCCTCCACGACGGCAGACGCATTGTCCGATGTGTAGCCGACGGCACGGACGATGAGTTTCAAGTTGCGGTCGGTCCCAGCGGCGCCGTCCTCGTCGTTGCTGGCATCCGCATCGCCCGTGAGATCCGTCGCGTCCGCACCGCGCGCAGGATCGTCCTCGTCCATGAGGGACACCTCGTATTCCACTCCACTGCCGAGCGCTGTCAGGGCGCCAAGCGTGATGTCGGGCTCGAGCAGCGTGCCGTCGGCAAACAGGGCGTCAACGGCGTCGCCGACGGTCGCATAGCCTTTCGTCTGCCACGTCGCGAGAAACGCGGTGGCGGCTGCGACGGCGTGGTTCAGGCCTGCTTCGGCCGCAGCCAGGGCCTGCGCGGCCGATTGATGATTGCGTGCCACGAGCGTCTCGGTGCGACCACTCACGGTCAACGCCGCGGCGAGCGCCGACATCAAAACCAGCAGGAGCAGCACGGCGATCAACGCAGATCCGCGTTCCTCGTCCATCGCGGTGTCCCGTGATGGCAAACGGGATGCCGCTCGTTTCGCTCGGAATTTCGCGCGAAGAGCCGCAACTGGGCGACGGAGAGCCGTCCGATTTACGGATTGAGAAAATCAGGCGCGATCGGCGCGCATCAACCGGAGGTACTCGCGATCCCACGCGGCGGAGATGCTCTCGCGCGGAGAGTACGGACCGGGCACATAGCGCCGCGATGCAATCCCCTGCTGACTGCGCTCGATGATCGCCCAGTCCTGGCGGTTCACGAGGTCCCAGAACGCAATGGCATCGGAAGGGTTGAACGCGCCGGATCCCGGATCGCCGATCCCGGATCCCGGGTTCCGGAACAGCCATTCCGAGTCGATGCGGGTGCGGTCGGGCGCGAGCGGGGTCAGCAGGTAGTAGTTCACGTAGTCGGGATGGATGCTGACGAGGAGGTTCGGCATCACCGAGTAGTAATACGCGCGCCGCCGCTCGTCGTCGCGGAGCTCCGGGTTGATCGCCGGTCCGCACGTGCGACCGCTCATCGTGGCGCTCTCGTGCGGATCGGCGACCGTCATGTAGCCGCCGAGGAAGGGGCCCTCGACCAGGTCGTTCGCGCCGCTCTCGTACGGCAGCCTCGCCGCGAGCTCGGGATGAATGACGGGGCAATGGAGGCACTCCGAGTAGTTCTCGAAGACGAGCTTCCAGTTGGCGTGGACGCGGTATTCGGCGCGATGGCCGACCTCGAGCTCCGCCAGCCCGAAGCGCCGGAGCCGCTCGGCGAGCGGCGCCAGCCACGCGTCGAACGGCGGCGGCGACGCGGCAACGTTCACGAAGACGAAGCCCTCGTGCTCGGCCACTGACGCCTCGTGGAGCGGGTGGGCGGCCTTGTCGAATCCGGCGACCTCCTGCATGTGCGGTGCGCCGACGAGCGCACCCTCGGTCGTGTACGTCCAGGCGTGATACGGGCACTGAATCACGGGGCCGAAGCGCCCGGACTCCTCCGCACAGAGCCGCGTGCCGCGGTGGCGGCAGACGTTGAAAAAGGCACGGATCGCGCCGTCCTGCCCGCGAACGACGATGATCGACTCTTCTGCGATGGTGCGGACCAGGTAGTCGCCCGGATGGGCAAGGCGACTGACGCGGCCGGCGCAGGCCCAGTGCGCGGCGAAGATCCGCTCCTGTTCCGCGGCAAAAACGTCAGGGGAGGTGTAGTACTCGCGCGGCAGCGCCCGTGCGCCCTGCCGGTACGAGTCGGCGGTCTTCTGAAACATGTCAGGCCTCAGGCCCCGGGCCTCAGAGACCTAGCCCACGGCCATCAGGTCGAACTGCTCGTGGTGCAGCTGCGCGTCGGCCCGGATGGCGATCTCGCGCCCGAGCGACTGCTTGAGATCCTTGAACACGGCGCGCTCCTCGTCCCGCAGCGCGCGGGCGATGTCGGGATTGACGCGCAGCACCAGCGTCTGACCGTCGAGATCCGCGCTGATCTTCTTCACCTCGGCGAGGATCTCGTAGCAGATCGTCGCGCTCGACTTGATCACGGCGCTCCCGGCGCAGTACGGGCACGGCTCGGTCAGCACGCGCTCGAGGCTCTGCTTCACGCGCTTGCGCGTGATGATGACCAGCCCGAAGTCTGACACCTGCAGCGCCTTCGACGGCGCGCGATCCTTCCGCAGCTCCTGCTCGACCGCCTGGAAGACCCGCTGGCGGTTCTTCTTCTCCTCCATGTCGATGAAGTCGAGCACGATGATGCCGCCGAGGTCCCGCAGCCGGATCTGCCGGACGATCTCCTTGACCGCCTCGAGGTTCGTCTTGAGGATGGTGTCCTCGAGGCGCCCCGCCGTCTTCTTGCCGACGTATCGGCCGGTGTTGACGTCGATCGCCACGAGCGCCTCGGTCTGGTTGATGACGATCGAGCCGCCCGACTTGAGCCACACCTTGCTGCGAAGGGCCCGATCGATCTCCGCCTGAACGCCGTACTCCTCGAAGATCGGGTACTCCTTTTCGTACAGCTTCACCCGCGAGGCCAGCGCGGGCATCATCCGGTCGACCAGCTCTACGACGCGCCGGTACTCGAGCCCGTTGTCGATGCGGATGGCGGAAAAATCTTCGGTCAGCAGGTCGCGGAGCAGCTTCGCCACGAGGCTCTGCTCCTGGTACACCACCGCCGGTGCCCGCGACGAGTCCGCCTTCTGGCGGATCTCGGTCCAGACGCGGTGGAAGTAGCTCAGGTCCGAGACGATGTCTTCCTTTGATCGGCCGGCCGCGGCGGTGCGGATGATGACGCCGCCGCCGAAGCCGTGCTGCTGCCGAAACTCGCGGACGATGCCGCGCAGGCGGCTGCGCTCCTCGCGCGAGTCGATCTTCCGCGACACGCCGATGTGGTCGACGGTCGGCATGAACACGAGGAACCGCCCCGGCATGGTGGCGTGGCAGGTCAGCCGGGCGCCCTTGGTGCCCAGCGGCTCCTTGGCCACCTGGACGATGATCTCCTGCCCCTCTTTCAGGAGCTCTTCGATCTTGGGCTCGGGTCCCTTCTCGCCCCTCGACCCGGCTCGGGGCGACCCTGAGCCTGTCGAAGGGTCGCGGTCGCGCCGGCCGCGGTCAGGCAGACCCGAATGTCCGCCTCTCCGACCAACGAGCGGCGCCTGCGGGGGGGCCGACGGCCGCGCCCCGTTCTCGCCAACCTGCGGAGGCTCCTCCTCCGTCTCGAACCGGTCGAGCTCCTCGCTGGGGGCGATGACGTCGGAAACGTACAGAAAGCCGTCGCGCTCGAGGCCGAGATCAACGAACGCCGACTGCATGCCGGGCAACACCTTGGACACCCGGCCCTTGTAGAGATTGCCCACCACGCCGCGCTGCCGCTCGCGCTCGATGAAGATCTCGGCAACCTGATCGTCCTCGAGGATGGCGACCCGTGTCTCGTGGGCGCTCGCGGAGATGATCATCTCCTTGCTCATGCCCGTCATCTCTCGTCTCTGGTCTCTCGTCTCCGGCCTCTCGTCCGACATGGCTGCGCCCGTGTGGGGCAAAAAGCGCGACGCTTTCCGCCCCGACCAGTCGGGCAGTCCAAGACCAGAGACGAAAGACCAAAGACCAGAGACGCATTAGTTAGTGAAACGACGCATCCGCACGTTGAGGATCAGGCCGAATCCCGCCAGCGTGGCAATCATGGAGGACCCGCCGTAGCTCATGAGCGGAAGCGTCAATCCCTTGACCGGCGCCAGGCCGGCCGACATCGTGATGTTGTAGATCACCTGGAACGTGAAGCTGGCCAGCACTCCCAGCACCAGGTAGGCGCCGAGCCGGTCTTTCGCCAGGCGCGCCGACTCGAGCGATCGCAGAATGACGAACAGATACAGGCCGAGCGTCACGATGACGCCGGCAAACCCCTGCTCCTCGGCGAGCACCGAGAAGATGAAGTCGTTGTGCGCGACGGGCAGGAAGCGCAGCTGGCCCTGCGTTCCTTCCGTGAATCCCTTGCCCCAGAGCCCGCCCGATCCCACCGTGATGCGGGCCTGAATCTGCTGGTAGCCGGCGCCGCGGGCGTCCTGCGCCGGGTCGAGGAACGTGACGATGCGCTCCCGCTGGTAGTCTTCGAGCGCGAAGCGCCACAGGACAGGCGCGGCAAGCAGGGCGATGAGCGCCAGCACGCCGAGCAGCCGCACGGGCATCCCCGCCACGTAGACGATCGCGAACACCACCGGGATGAGCGTCACCGCGGTGCCGAGATCGGGCTGCTGCGCGATCATCACGAGCGGTACTGCCGTGAGCGCTGCCGTCACGAACAGATCGACCCGCGTAAGCGCGCCGCGCCGGCTCTCACCGAAGAACTTGGCGAGCGCGAGTGCAAGCGCCGCCTTGACGAACTCGGACGGCTGCAGGTTGAAGGGGCCGAGATCGATCCAGCGGCGCGAGCCGCCGCGCACCGCGCCGAAGAACAGCACATACACGAGCAGTGCGATGATGGCGAGGTAGATGAGGTGCGACTTGTCGGCGAGCGACCGGTAGTCGACGCTGAGGCACACCAGCAGCGCGACCATCCCGAGCAGGATGCCGTAGATCTGCGTCTCGACGGTGGTCGTCCAGCCGCCGGTTGCGCTGTAGATCTGCGCGAGACCGATCGCGCAGAGGGTCAGCACGGCGATGAGCAGGCCCCAGTCGACGTGGTGGTAGAGACGTCGTTCGAACATTTTCTAAAAACCCAACTCCCAAGTCCCAAATCCCAAACGCCCCTCACCTCCGACATTGGGAGTTGGGTTTTGGGCATTGCGATTTGTTCTTCGCGCCACCGGCGCGCCGATGACGACCGGTGCCGTGTCCGGGTCGGCCTCCGGCGCCGGAACGGCCTTCGACTCCAGCACCGGCAGCGGACGCCCCTCTTTCTTCGCGTAGTAGGTCTCCATGACGTGCTTCGCGATCGGCGCGCCGAGATACCCGTGCTCGTTGTGCTCGCCGAAGATCACGCCGGCGATCTCCGGGTTGTCGCGCGGCGCGAAGAAGACGAACCAGCCGTGGTCGCGCAGGTCGAGGCCGCTCCCGCGCGCCAACTGCCGGCCCTGGATCGAAATCACCTGCGCGGTGCCGGTCTTGCCCGCCACGTCGCGTCCCGGAATACGGGCGCGGCCGCCCGTGCCCGCGCCGTTGACCACCATCCAGAGCCCGTCGTGGAGTGCTGCCAGCGTCTCCGGCTTGAACGCGACACGATCGGCCGCGGCCGGCGGTGCGGCCATCTTCCACCCCCCGCCCTCGTCGACCGCGCGGATGATGTGCGGGGTCACCCGGGTGCCGCCGTTGGCGATCGTCGCCATCATCACGGCAAGGGAAGCCGGCGTGACCGACACCTGCCCCTGGCCGATGGCGACCGAGATCGTCTCGCCCGCGTACCACTTCTGGCCGTAGCGGCGCATCTTCCATTCGGTCGACGGGACGAGGCTTTCCTGCTCGTTGGGCAGGTCGATGCCTGTCTTGCCTGCGAGCCCGAGCTTCTCCGCCCACTTGTGAATGCGGTCGACGCCAAGCATGTTGCCGAGCGTGTAGAAGTACACGTTGCACGACTTCTCAATGGCGTGCCGCATGTCGACAGAGCCGTGCCCCCCCTTCAGCCAGCACTGATAGTACCGGCCGAAGAAGGTCGCCCCGCCGCCGCAGTTCACCCTGAAATCGGGCGTGACGATCCCCTCCTCCAGCGCTGCCGTTGCGACCACGAGCTTGAAGGTCGAGCCCGCCGAATAGCGCCCTTGAATGACGCGGTTCTGCAGCGGCTTCAGTCGATCGGTGTTGAGCGACGCCCACGTGGCCGCGTCGATGCCGGCCGCGAAGTCGTTCGGGTCGTACGCGGGCAGGCTCACGTAGGACAGCACCTCGCCGGTGCGCGGATCCATGATGAGCGCTGCGCCGTTGAAGCCGGCGTGGCGGAAGCCGTCCTCGGCGGCTTTCTGCAGGTCGTAGTCGATCGTCAGCTGGACGCGGCGGCCTTCCTTGGGCGGAATCTCTTCGAGCGTCCGGATCTCGCGGCCGACGCTGTTGACGACGACGACGCGTGCGCCGTCCCGTCCCATGAGCAGGTTGTTGTAGACGCGTTCGACGCCGGACTGCCCGATGAGGGCGCCCCGCGTGATGCCGTCGCTGAGCTGCTGCTCGTTCGCCTCACCGATGTAGCCAAACAGGTGGGCGGCCAGCGCATCGGTCGGGTACTGCCGCGTCGGCACCTGCTCGACGACGACGTCCGGGAGCTCGAAATCCAGGCGTCGCGCGGTAATCGCGGCCACCTGCGCGAGCGACGCGTCCTTGATGATGACGATCGGCCGGTAGGTCGGCTCGCCGCGGTGCCGCTCGACGATCTGCCGCACGTCCTCGACCTCGAGGCCGGCCACGTGGGCGAGCAGCCGGATCGTGCGGTCGAGATCCGTGGTGTGCTCGCGGACGATGGAGACGTTGAAGGAATGCCGGTTCTCGACGAGGACCTTGCCGTGGCGGTCGAAGAGCACCCCGCGCGGCGCCCGCAGGGCGAGCGTCCGCTGGTGATTGTTCTCCGCCATCTCCTGATAGCGGGCGTGCTGAACGATCTGGAGGAACCAGAAGCTGATCGCGAGCGCGGCGAACGCCACGATGACGCTCACCTGGAGCACCATCAAGCGCACCGCAATCCGCCGGCGATCTTCGGTCAGTGCCATTCAGTTGCCAGTTGTTAGAGCCGTCTCCTCATGCGTCTCCGCTCGACCACGCCCGGCAGCGACTCGATCAGCGTGAACGCGATCATGCCGATCGCCGCGTTGCCGACGGCCTGACTCGCAATCGCCGCCCACGGCGAGGGGAACGATCGCAGCCCGAGCAGCACATACAGTCCCATGAACACCGCCGCGTGCGCCGCTGTGGCCGCCAGAAAGATCAGCAGGCGCGGCAGCGCCGCGGTGACGATGAACTGCTGGCCAATGGCGCCGGTCACAAAGCCGACGACCGACTTGGCCAGCCCGCCGACCCCGATGATCCCGCTCGACAGGGCATCCTGAACCAGCCCTGCCAGACTCCCCGCAAACATCCCGGTGACCGGACCGCTCGTCAGCGCGACATAGACGACCACGACGAGTACGAGATCGACCGCCGCGGTGCCGCCGACGAGAAACCGCGCCAGAGTCGTCTGCAACGCGAGCGCCAGAGCTATCGCGATGAGGACCGCGACGGCCTTCACTCCCGCGGCCCCTGCGCTGCGTCCTTAGCCGAGGCCGCCGGCGGCGCCACGACAATCAACACCGCCTCGAGCGACGAAAAATCAACGGCCGGACGGACGACAATCGCGCTGAACGCGCCCTGGCCCCGCTCTACAGATTCTATCTGACCTATGACAAAGCCCTTAGGGTAAATGCCGTCGATTCCGGAGGTCACCACCGTGTCCCCAACCTCGACATCGGCCGTTCCAGATACGTAATCGAGCCGGAGTTCCCCGCCGGTGCCGACCGCCACGCCCTGGGCCCGGGAACGTTCCACCAGCGCGCCGGCGGCGGCGTTCCGGTCGATCAGCAGCTGGACCTTGGCCGCCCGGGGCGTCGGCGTGATCACCCGGCCGACGACCCCCGCGGGCGCGATAACTGCCATATCGGCGCGAACCCCGTCGGCCGTGCCCTTGTCGACGGTCATCGTGCGAAAGTCGGGGCTGGCGCCGCCGGCAATCACGGTCGCCGCCACCGTCGGCAGTTCCGCCTCCGACCGCAGGTCCAGGAGCGACTCGAGCGTGCGTGCGCGCTCGGCCAGCGCCCGCTCCTGCTGCAGCCGGACCTGAAGCTGAGCCACTTCCGTCCGCAGGCGCTCGTTCTCGCGCCGGACCTCCTGCAGCGCGACGTAGTCGGTCCATGAGGAGCGCAGGCTGCCAATGGCGGTCGAGGCGGCGCGCTGGACCTCGGCGAAGACGCCGAAGGTGACGGCCTCGAGCACCGGCACACCGCGGGCCGTGTTGACCTGCGCCGAAATGAGGACGATATGGCCGACGGTCAGGCCGACGAAGAGATAGCCGGTGCGCTGGCGGATATCGAGCAGCGCCATCGCGTGGTTAGTCGATGGAGATCTTCCGCAGCAGATTGAAGTCCGAGAGCATCTTGCCGGCGCCGAGCACCACGGACGAGAGCGGGTCCTCGGCCATTGCGAGCGGCAGGCCCGTCTCTTCCCGGAGCCGCTTGTCCAGGTTCTTGAGCAGCGATCCGCCGCCCGTCAGCACGATGCCGCGGTCGACGATATCGGCCGACAGCTCCGGCGGCGTGCGCTCGAGCGCCACGCGCACCGCGTCGACGATGACGTTGACCGTCTCGGCGAGCGCCTCGCGAATCTCCTCGTCCGTGATGGTGATCGTCTTCGGCACGCCCTCGATCAGGTGCCGCCCCTTGATCTCCATCGTCATCTTCTCGTCGAGCGGATAGGCAGAGCCGATTTCCATCTTGATCTGCTCCGAGGTGCGCTCGCCGATGAGCAGGTTGTACGTCTTCTTGATGTACTGGATGATCGCCTCATCCATTTCGTTCCCGGCCACGCGCACCGCTTTGCTGTAGACGATGCCGGCAAGCGAGATGACGGCGATGTCGGTGGTCCCGCCGCCGATGTCGACGATCATGTTGCCGGACGGCTCGGTGATCGGCATGCCAGCGCCGATCGCCGCGGCCATCGCCTCTTCCACGAGGTGCACCTCGCTGGCCTTGGCGCGGTAGGCGCTGTCCTTCACCGCGCGCTTCTCCACCTGCGTGATCTCCGACGGCACGCCGATGACGATCCGCGGACGCACCCAGACGTTCCGGTTGTGCGCCTTCTTGATGAAGTAGGTCAGCATCTTCTCGGTGACTTCGAAGTCCGCGATGACGCCGTCCTTCATCGGCTTGATGGCGACGATGTTCCCGGGCGTCCGGCCGAGCATCTCCTTGGCGTCCTTGCCGACGGCCTCGACGCGCCCGTTGATCTTGTTGATCGCGACGATCGACGGCTCGTTGACGACAATCCCCTTGCCGCGCGCGTACACGCAGGTGTTGGCGGTTCCGAGGTCGATCGCCAGGTCGTTCGAAAACAGCGAAAAGAAAGAGCCGAGGCCCAATTACGTTCCTTTCTCGGCCACGAAAATGCCGTTCTTGCCTGTGTCCTTCACGCGGTACATCGCCCGATCGGCCGCCCGCAACAATTCTTCAGCCGATCCGGTCACGTCCGGCAGGGTGGCCACGCCGATCGACGCGGTCAGGCGGACGTCCAGACGGTCGCCCTGGAGGAACCGGAAGGCGCGAAGACGATCGCAAACGCGCTCGGCGACGAACATGGCGCCCTCCCGCCCGGTGTCGGGCAGGATGACGGCAAACTCGTCTCCCCCGAACCTCGCCACGACGTCGGTCTCGCGGGCGCAGCCGCGGATGACCATCGCCACCTCGACGAGCGCCCTGCTGCCCGCCAGGTGCCCGTGCTGGGTGTTCACGTTCTTGAAGCCGTCCATGTCGATGAACAACAGCGACAGCGGCCGGCCGCTGCGCGCCGACCGCTTCTCTTCCCGCCGGAGCACGAGGTTGAGGTAGCGCGAGTTCGACAGCCCCGTGAGATCGTCGGTCACCGATAGCGCTTCCGCACGCTGCAGCGTCAGCGCGTTGTCGAGAGCGATCGCCGCCGGCTCGAGCACCGTGTGCAGGGTCGAGAGCACCGCCGACCCGACCGTTGGCGCCGTCGCAGACGGCAGCGGATCGAGGCCGACGAGCACGCCCACCGTGCGGTTGCGGGCGCGGAGCGGGAATGCCAGAGCCGTTCCACTCATCGCGCCGTTGAACCGAGCGTCGGAGCCCAGGTCGGCGACCGCGAGCTCGATGCCCTGCTCGGCGACCCATTCCGCCACGCCGCGGACTGACGGCCCAAGCGCCGGGCTGAGTCCCTTGTCAGCCAGCACCGCCAGCTGCCCCGCCTGATCGGGCGCCACGACAGCCCAGCAGGGCGCCGGGATCCAATCCTCGGCCTGATGGACGAGCCAGCCCGCCACTTTGTGCGGATCGAGCGTCGCGTTCACGTCGCGGACGGTGTCGATCACGGTGTTGGGGCGGTCGAGACGCGACTTCAGGGCGCGCAGCCGGGCCTTGACGTGGCTGGCAAAGTCGAGACGGCGGGCACCGCGAGCCATGTGGTGCGCGACGTCAAACTGGCTGGAGATCGATGTCACCGCTGGCCACGGCGGGAACGGAATAGGGCATGCGTCAGGCGGCTTGGAACGCCGCTAAGTTCTTCTAGATCGGACAAATATTAACATGGCTGTGGGCTTCAGGCCTGAGCCGTTCGGCGGTAAGATGGGGTTTTTGGAACAGGATCTTCTCCCATGACCATGCTCGACCGGATGCGGCGCCACAAGGGCTGGCTGAAATGGAGCCTCGCCCTGGTGGTGCTCGCCTTCATCGTGTTCTACATCCCCAGCTTCCTCGACGACACCACGGCGGTCGGCGTCGGCGCGGCGCCAGGTGAGGTGATTGCGGACGTCGAGGGGCGCACCGTCACGGTGGCGCAGTTCCAGCAGCGGTACAACGCGCAGATGCAGGCGTATCGCACCGCGTATGGCGGCCAGCTGAGCGATCAGCTGCTCCGGCAGCTCGGCATCGAGCAGCAGATCCTGCAGCAGATGATCGACGAGCAGGCGGCCCTCACCGAGGCCGAGCGCCACGGCATCGAGGTGAGCGACGAGGAGCTCGCGCAGCAGATCTTCGCGATGCCCGGCCTGCAGGAAAACGGGCGCTTCATCGGCGAGCAGCGGTACGAGCAGATCCTGCGCAGCCAGATCCCGCCGATGACCAAGGCGATGTTCGAGGAGAACCTGCGGCGCAGCCTGATGATCGACAAGCTGCGCGCGGCGCTGACCGACTGGATGGCGGTGTCGGATGCCGAGGTCGAGCGGGAGTTCGAGCTGCGCAACGAGCGCGTCAAGCTGCAGGTGGTGGCGCTGACGGCCGACGCGTTCCGCAATCAGGTCACCGTCTCCGACGCGGACGTGGCGTCCTACTTCGACTCGCACAAGGAGACGTACCGGGTCGGCGAGCAGCGCAAGGTCAAAATGCTGCTGCTCGACCGCGAACAGGCGCAGAAGCGGATCGTCATTCCGGTGACCGAGGCGCAGCGGTACTACAACAACAACATCAACCAGTACCAGACGCCCGAGCAGATCCGCGCGAGCCACATCCTGCTGAACACCTCCGGCAAGGACGAAGCGGCCGTCCGCACGCAGGCGGAATCGGTCCTGCAGCAGGCGAAGGCAGGCGCCGATTTCGCGGAGCTGGCGAAGAAGTTCTCCGAAGACCCCGGGTCGCGCGACAACGGCGGCGATCTCGACTACTTCAACCGCGGGCGGATGGTCCCGGAGTTCGAGACGGCGGCGTTTGCGCTCGAGCCGGGCCAGCTGAGCGACATCGTCCGAACGCAGTACGGCTTCCACATCATCAAGCTGGTCGACAAGAAGCCGGCCGTGACGCGGCCGTTCGAAGAGGTCCGCACGCAGATCGAAGAGCAGCTGCGGACCGAGCGCGCGGCCGAGCAGCTCGGCACGCGGGCCACGGAGCTCGCGAACAGGATCAACGATCCAGGGGATCTCGACACGGTCGGCCGCGAGTCGGGCCTCACCGTCACCGAGAGCGACTTCTTCGGCCAGGACGACCCGGTCCCGACCCTTGGCGTCGCGCCGCAGGTCGCCGCGGCGGCCTTCGGCCTCCAGGAAGGCCAGGTCAGCGGCGCGTTCGATTCGCCGCGCGGGCCGGTGTTCATCGCGCTCGCCGGCCGGCGCGATCCGTACGTGCCGACGCTCGATCAGGTGCGCGACCGCGTGCGCGACGACGTGATTCGCACGCGGGCGACGGAGCTGAGCCGGCAGCGCGCCGGGCAGATCGCCGCGGCGCTGAAGGGCGCGTCCGATTTTGCGGCCGCGGCGAAGGCCCAGGGGTTCCAGGCCAAGGACACGCAGCTCATCCCGCGCGGCTCACCGCTGCCCGACATCGGCGTGAACGCCGAGGTCGACAAGGTCGCATTCAGCCTTCCGACAGGCAGCGTCAGCGATCCGATGACGACCAACGACTCCACCGTGATCGTTCGCGTGGTCGAGCGCGACGAGGTGACCCCCGAGGAGTTCGCCGTGGCGAGGGAAGCGTTCCGCGAGCAGCTGCTGGCGGACCGCCGCGGCCGCTTCTTCACGGCCTACATGGCGCGTGCGAAGGAGCGGATGGACATCGAAATCCGCCAGAACGTCGTCCAGCGGATGCTGGCGGCGAATGCTGCGCTGTAGTTACTACTGCACCCGCACGCCGATGTCGTCGCCAGACGCCTCGGCGGTGGTCATCGGCTGCATCGGTGGCGTCTCCAGCACACCGTCGGGCCCGGCGGAGATCACCCACACCGCGTACCTCGTCGCGGCATCGCCCGCCTCCACCTGGGAACCGGCGCTGATCAAGCCGATGTTGACCAGGTACTGGTGATTCCACGCATCGGGGGCAACGCCGCCGTACAGATACGGTCCGTTCCAGCCGAACGCCAGTGCAGTCCGCATGGCATAGCCCGGCGTGTTGGACGTGAGCTGATGCGCCAGACGATCGCTCGTCCCGTGCCTCCACAGATTGTCGTCTGCCACGACCGGCACGCTCCCGTCACCGACCAGGATGTCGATTTTGTCCGCCGTGGTGCCGGGACCGCCGTCGTTCGCACGGGTCCACTGCGGAAAGAATCCGTTGTCGAACGAGAAGCGCACGATGGCCAGGAAGATGGCTTCGGTGTCCTGTCGGGTGCGGACGACGCGAGCGTCGTGGACGAAGCTGATCGCGGCAGGGCTGAGCGCGAGCGCCAGCACCGCGATCGAGGTCAGAACGACCACGAGCTCGATGAGCGTGAATCCGCCCGGAGCGTGTCTCATGGAGGCCGCCGTTGCGCGGGTGTGTGGTGTCGCATCGGCGCGACGGGTACGGCCGAGCAGTCGCGGGCGAGCAAGACGCGATCCGGGCTGAACCCGAGACGGTTGGATTCGTCAACTCGTTACGGTTCTGCGCGTTACCTTCTGCAGCTGCGGGCGGCGCGCACGTCACCTGCCGGCGTGTTGCACACATCTGCACACGGAATTCGTTACGCGATTTCGGTTTTGGCTGGCCTCGTTTTGTGTGGCTCGCGCCAACGACGCGAACGACTGGCCGTGTAGGGGGACCCGGGATCGTCCCGCGGCGCGCGTCGAGTAAATCGTTTCGCATCTCCTGGTTGCGGCTGCGGAGCAAAGCGGGCACGACCGTTGCTCCGCTCGGCGCGTTCCAATCAAGGAGACCACTACGCCGCATCGCCGTTCCACATCAGCGCTCCTTCTGCTGCTGCTCGCGGTCGGCTGCGACTCGTCGCGTTCCGCGGACGAGCCGCGCGCGGAGTATGACGGCCAAGGGCGGCTGCGACAACTGGTCTTCGACGCCAACCGCAACGGTCGCAACGACGCCACGGCCGAGACCAACGGCGTCCAGGTGTCATCGATCGCGATCGATCTCGACGAGGACGGCAAGATCGATCGGTGGGATTTCTACGACCAGGATCGTTGGCTCGAGCGGATCGGCTTCTCGCGATCGAATGACGGGACGATGGACGCGGCCGCGTTTGTCACGCGCGACGGCGCCATCGAGCGCGTCGAGGTCTCGTCGCCGGCGGACACGGAACCGGTCGCGGCGAGGGCTCGCGCGGCGCTGGGGGTCGCCTCCACTGCCAGCACCGAACTGACGGTCGAAGCCGTGCGGGATGCGCTGACGGCCGCCGCCGCCCGCATCGGCGCCCGGGCGCTCCTTCCAGTCGAGCAGCCCGTGCCGTCGCACTGAGCGACGCGCGGGTCAGCGCACGAACACCCAGGGCATCAGCGCCAGCGGCTCGCCACGGCGGAAGAGGCGCAGGGGGGCCGTCACCGCCGCCATCGCCCTCACGTCCGCCCCTGTCACGAGCTGCGCCCAGACGCCGACGCTCGACGACTCGAGCCGCTCCGTCAGCGCCTCGAACAGCGTGCGACGCGGCGGGTAGGTCACCAGTTCCACGTCCTCATCCGCCGCGATGCCAGCCCGCTCCTGGGCAATTGCCACCGCACGGTCGAGGCCGCCAAGCGCGTCAACCAGCCCGTGCTCCCGCGCCTGCTGCCCCGTCCACACGCGCCCCTGCGCCACGGCGTCGATCTGTTCGGGACGCATCCGCCGCGACGCAGCCACCTTCTGCACGAAACCTCGATAGAACTCCTCCATGTACGCCATCACCTTCGTCCGCTGGTCCGGCGTGAACGGCGCGAACGGCGAATCGATGGCAGCGTTGCGGCCCGAGGTGACCGTCTCGGTGGTGATGCCCAGCTTCTCCAGCATCCCCGCAATGGCGAACTTGCCTCCAAACACGCCAATGGATCCGGTCAGGGTCGCCGGCTGGGCGACGATGACGTGCGCGGGCATCGAGATGTAGTAGCCGCCCGAGGCCGCCAGGTCCGACATCGACACGATGAGCGGCCGCGACGGCCTGCCGTCGCGCGTGATCATCAGCTCGCGCCAAATGACGTCGGACGCCACCGACGACCCACCTGGACTGTCGACGCGGACCACGATCGCCCGAATAGAGTCGTCATCGCGGATGCGCTGCAGCTGCTCGACGATCGTGTCGGAACCGGCTGTGGGGCCGTTCATGACGTCGTAGCCGCTCCGGCCGGAGACGATGACGCCCGAGACGTACAGCACCGCGATGCGCGACTGCGGCCGGATACCGGCCGCTGCGGGACTGACGCGCTGATACGCGGATTCTTCGAGGAGCGGGCGCGCCGATCCGCCCTGCTTCAGCGCCGCAACACGGTCGTCGAGCTGATCCAGATAGCCGAGGTCGTCCACGAGGCCGGCACGGCGCGCCGCTTCCGGCGGGAACGGTCCCTCGTCGAAGAGCCGCCGCACCTCGGCGACGTCCTTCCGCCGGGCGTCCGCGATCCCGCGAACAATCTGCTCGTAGAGATCGCGATTGAGCGACTCGGTCATCTCACGGTGCGCCGGCGTGAATCCGCGCTCGGTCAGCTGGTTGGGTGCGGTCTTGTACGCGCCGATGCGGACGAAGTCGGGAATAGCGCCGATCCGATCGAGCGTGCCGCGCAGGAACACCTCGTACGACGCGATGCCGGTCACATCGAGCGGGCTCGTCGGCAGCAGAAAGATGCGATCGGCGGCGCTCGCGACGTAGTACTCGCGGTCGCCGCCGTATTCGAGGTACGCGATGACCGGCTTGCCCGACTGCCGGAAATCGAGGATCGCGTCGCGCAGTTCCTGCAGCTTGCCCCAGAAGGGCGTGTCGAGCGCCGACGGGCGCAGCAGCACCGCCGCGATCCGCGGGTCGCGCTTGGCCTTCCGCAGGCTCTCGACGAAGCCGCGGAGGCTTGCCGCGTCGCGCCCCAGCACCTGCCCGACCACGTCGTCGGGCTGGCGCTCGAGCAACTCGCCGCCCGGGCGGATGACGAGCGTCGCGCGGTCGGGGACCGACGGCCCGCCGAGCGTCAGCGCGTAGAGAAACAGCATTCCGCTGACGGACACGACGGCCGCGAGGCCGATGAGAGCCACCACGAGGGCAATGCCACGTCGAAGCGCCATGAGAAACCTCCTGCACGTATAATCGCGCGATGCAGCGCATTCTGACGAGAGGGCCGCTCGTCATCATGATCCTCCTTGCGGCCGGCTGCGGCAGCAGCACGGAGACAGGCACCGTGAGCGAACTCATCAAAGCCGACGCGCGCGCCGGCAGCGGCGCCGAGGCGCAGGCCGGACGCACGGTGACCGTGCACTACACGGGATGGCTCTACGACGCGTCGCGGCCCGACCACAAGGGCGCGAAGTTCGACAGCTCGCGCGACCGCAACGAGCCCTTTACGTTCAACCTCGGGGCCGGTGAGGTGATCCGGGGATGGGACGAAGGCGTCGCCGGCATGAAAGTCGGCGGACAGCGGACGCTGACGATTCCACCGGCGATGGGGTATGGCGCCCGCGGCGCCGGAGGCGTGATCCCGCCGAACGCGACGCTCCTCTTCGATGTGGAGCTGCTCGACGTCCGATAAGATGAACGGATGAGCAAGGACGACCTGGTCGTCGTCACCGGCGCCGGCGGATTCATCGGCGGCCATCTCGTCGCCGATCTCATGCGCGCCGGCTACCGACGGATTCGCGCGGTCGACATCAAACCGATCGACGAGTGGTTTCAGGGACTGCCGGGCGCTGACAACCGGCGGCTCGACCTCCGCGAGCGCGATGCGTGCCGCGAAGCGGCGCGGGGCGCGCGGGAAATCTACAACCTGGCGTGTGACATGGGCGGCATGGGGTTCATCGAGGCCCACAAGGCCGAGTGCATGCTCTCGGTGCTCATCAACACGCACATGCTGATGGCCGCGCGCGAGGCGGTTGCCGAACGCTATTTCTTTGCTTCGTCTGCCTGCGTGTATGCGGCGGATAAGCAGACGTCCCCTGACGTCACTCCCCTCGAGGAAACGGACGCCTACCCCGCGATGCCCGAAGACGGCTACGGCTGGGAAAAGCTGTTCGGCGAGCGGATGTGCCGACATTTCCGCGAGGACTTCGGGCTGGAGACGCGCATCGGCCGGTATCACAACGTGTACGGACCGCACGGGACGTTCGAAGGCGGCCGCGAGAAGGCGCCGGCGGCCATCTGCCGCAAGGTGATTGCCGCGCAGCTCGCGGGCGACGACGAGATCGAGATATGGGGCGACGGCGAGCAGACGCGGAGCTTCACCTACATCGACGACTGCATCTACGGGACGCGCGCGCTGATGGCGAGCGACATGCGGGATCCGCTCAACATCGGCAGCGACGAGCTGGTCACGATCAACCAGCTCGTCGACATCGTGGAGGAGATTGCGGGTGTGCGGCTCCGTCGGCGCTATGACCTGAGCGCTCCGAAGGGCGTCCGCGGGCGCTCGAGCGACAACGCGCTGATCCGCCGCACGCTCGGCTGGGCGCCGTCGATGCGGCTCCGCGACGGCATGGCGAAGACCTACGCGTGGATCCATCAGCAGATGCGGCTGCCTGCCGACAAGCGCCGCGTCTACGCCTGATCGCGACCATGCCGCTTTCTCCCGGCGGTGCGCCGACGCGATGAGCATCAAGGTCTGGGATTATCTCGAGGAGTATCGCGCCCGCCGCGACGAGATTCTCGCAGCCGTCGATCGGGTGTTTCAGTCGGGCCGGCTGATCCTGGGCCCGCACGTCCGGCAGTTCGAGGAGGCGTTTGCCGCCTACTGCGGCGCCCGGCACGGCATCGGCGTCGACAACGGCACCAACGCGCTGACGTTGTCGCTGCGGGCGCTTGGCGTTGCGCCCGGATCCGAGGTGATCACGGTCCCCAACACGGCCGTGCCGACCGTGGCGGCGATCGTCAACGCCGGCGGAATCCCACGCTTCGTCGACATCGACCGCGAGACCTACCTGATGGATGCCGGCCAGCTCGAGGCGGCGACGACGGAGCGCACCGCCTGTGTGGTGCCGGTCCATCTCTTCGGGCAGTGCGTCGATATGGCCGCCGTCCATCGGATCGCCACGCGCCGCGGCGTCCGCGTCCTCGAGGACTGCGCGCAGAGCCACGGCGCGTCGCAGGACGGCCGCCGGTGCGGATCACTCGCCGAGATCGCGGCGTTTTCGTTCTACCCCACCAAGACGCTCGGGGCATACGGCGATGGCGGCATCGTGCTGACGGGCGACGACGGCCTCGACGCGCGGGTGCGGCGGCTGCGGTTCTATGGCATGGAGGGGTTCGGCACCGGTGATCCCGGCGTGCGCGAGGCGAAGCTGGCGTACTCCGCCCTCGAGCATGGATACAACGCGCGGCTCGACGAAGTGCAGGCGGCCATTCTGCTCGTGAAAATGGCCCATCTCGACGCCGATATCGCGCGCCGGCAGACGATTGCGACCCGCTACGACGACGCGCTCACGCACACGTCGATCGTGCGGCCACGGACGCGTCCGGGCAACACGCATGTCTACCATCTGTACGTGTGCCGTCATCCGGAACGCGATCGCATCCTGTCGGAGATGGCCGAGCGCGGGGTGCTGCTCAACGTGAGCTATCCGCGGCCCATTCATCTGATGCCCGCGTACGAGGCGCTGGGATACCGCGAGGGGAGCTTTCCCGAGGCCGAGCGGGCCGCGCGGGAGATCTTCTCGCTCCCGATGTACCCGTCGCTCACCGAGGCGGAACAGGAGACGGTGTGCCGTGCGCTCGGTGCAGTGCTCGGTGAGACGGTTGCCGTCTGACCGATGGAGAACGACATGAGCAATCCCCCGTCCGCTGCGGCCTATCTCGACGCGCACCGCCTGCTCGTGGGCAAGCTCGACCTCCGCGCGTTCGAGGCGGGCGTGGCGCTCGTCCGGGCGAAGTTCGAGGCGGGCCGCCAGATCATCACGTGCGGCAACGGCGGCAGCGCGTATGCCGCCTCGCACTTCATCACCGACTGGAACAAGATGGTGAACCTGGCCACGGGAAAGAAGTTCCGCGGCCTCTCACTGTGCGACAACCTCGGCATGGTGACCGCGTTTGCCAACGACGTGTCGTTCGAGGAGATCTTCACGGGCCAGCTCCGGGCGATCCTCGAGCCCGACGACCTCGTCATCGCCATCAGCGGCAGCGGCAACTCACCGAACGTCGTCAACGCGGTCGAGTACGCCCACGGCGCCGGCGCCGACACGCTGGCGCTGGTGGGCTACGACGGCGGCCGGCTGAAACGGATCGCGAAGCATGTGGTGTGGGTTCCCTCCTTCGACATGCAGCTGTGCGAGGACGTGCACCTGATGTTCGGTCACGTCGTCATGAAGGCGCTCTGCGGGACTCCGATCCGCGAGTGATCGGCCGATAACAGGCACATGCGTGCGGCAGCCGACTCCTCCGTGATCCGGCCCCTGCTCAAATGGGCCGGCGGCAAGCGCCAGCTGCTCGCCGAGCTGCGCCGGGACTATCCTCCTGACTTCGATCGCTACATCGAGCCGTTCGTCGGCAGCGGCGCCGTGTTCTTCGACTTGCACGCCGCCGGCCGCCTGGCGGGACGGCGTGTGCGTCTGGCCGACGTCAACCCCGATCTCATCGGCTGCTACCGTGTCGTGCGCGACGATGCCGACGCGGTGATCGCGGTGCTGAGGGCACTCGAGCGGGAACACCGCGAGCGCGGCGCATCCTGCTACTACGACGTCCGCGATCGCCGGTTCAACCCGGCGCGGGCGGCGCTTGGCGACCGCACCGCCGCCGCCTATACTCCGGCGCTCGCCGCGATGTTCGTGTATCTGAACCGGACGGGGTTCAACGGGCTGTTCCGCCTCAATCGGCGCGGCCGGTTCAATGTGCCGACGGGCCGCTACATCAATCCGCGCATCTGCGATCCGGATCACGTCCGCGCCGTGGCTCGCGTCCTGGGCGCCGATGGCGTCACGATCGAATGCGCACCGTTCGAGACGACGCTCGCCGATGCGCACGGCGGTGATTTCGTGTACGGCGATCCGCCGTACGCGCCGGTCACCCGCACGGCGAGCTTTGCGCAGTACACCGCCGGCGGTTTCGGCGCGTTCGACCACGCGCGCCTGCGCAACGCCGTGGTTGCCGCGGCCCGCCGCGGCGCGACGGTCCTGCTGTCGAACTCGAGTGCGCCGGAGATCGAAGCGGCCTATGCCACTCCCGACGCCGCGCGCGCCGGCCTCCGGGTGCGACGCGTGCCGGCGCGCCGCGCCATCAACTCGCGGGCGGACCTGCGCGGCCCGGTGGACGAGCTGATCGTCAGCAACGCCGGCACATCGCGCGGGCGGCTGCGGATGGCGAAAAGCGGGCTATGCTCCCGCTATCCAGATCAGCTTGCGGCAGCTGGGACAGGCAAAGGCCAAGCGTAGGTCGCTGACAAACGAGACATAGCCGCCGGCGCCGAGCTGCGCGCATGCGGGACAGACGGCCCGATCGCTCACCTCGACTGTCGCAACGCGCAACGGACGGCCCGTATCGGGACACGGGACGGTCCGCACGGTCTCGAACTTCTGGCTGACGGCTAACCGCAAGGAGGCGCCGCTCGTCTCGCGGCGCCACTCGAAGAGGCCGTGAAATAGGTCATTCCCCGGAGGGGTCGGCATACGATCGAGATGATAGCGCAACAGGCGCAGCGTCGCACTCTCGCACGATTTCCTGTTAGGCTCAGTTCGGGCGAAAGTGGCGGAACTGGCAGACGCGCCAGACTTAGGATCTGGTGGCCGTGAGGCCGTGGGAGTTCAAGTCTCCCCTTTCGCACTGCCTACTAATTCATGAAAACCGAATTCACCGACGTCAGCGAGACCCGGAAGACCGTCACGATCGAAATCCCGACCGACGTCGTCGACGCCGAGATCGATCGGGTCGCGCGCGACTACACCAGGCGCGCCCGCCTGCCCGGGTTCCGGCCCGGCAAAGTGCCCCAGAGCGTCGTCAAGCAGCGCTTCCGCGACGAGATTCTGCACGACGTCATGCACGGCATCGTCCCCCGCGCCGTCGAGGAGGCGCTGCAGGAGCGCGGCATCGAACCGGTTGACACGCCGAACATCAAGGACGTCGAGCTGGCCGAGGGACAACCGCTGAAGTTCACGGCCGCGTTCGAGACGGTTCCGCCTTTCGACCCCGGAGAGTTGTCCTCGATCGTCTTGCGGCACTCCTCCTCGGACGTGGCCGAGGGTGCCGTCGACGAGGTGCTGCAGCGGCTGCGCGAGCGTGCCGCGAAGTACGAGACGGTGGAGGGACGGCCGGTCGCGGCCGACGACACCGTGGCCGTGCAGCTCGATCGCACCGGTCCCGACGGCAAGACCGATCATCACGACGAGGTCTCGATTCAACTCGGCGCGGCGGGCAATCCGCCCGACTTCGACGCGAACCTCCTGGGCCTCGACGTCGGCGCCTCACGGACGTTCACGATTCGTTTCCCCGACGACTATGCGGTCGCCGAACTGGCCGGGACGGACCAGACCTACGCCGTCACGATCAGGAGCATCCGGCGGCGCGTGCTGCCGGATCTGGACGACGAGTTCGCGAAGGACGTGGGGGCGTTCGAGTCGCTGGCGGCGCTGCGCGATCGAATCCGCGCCGACCTCGAAGAGGAGGCGCGCGAGAACGCGCGCCGGCAGATGCGCGCCGACCTGTTCCGGCAGCTCGCCACGCGCGTGCCCTTCGAGCTCCCCTCGTCGCTCGTCGAGCACGAGATGGATCGGCGCGTCGAGGAGTTCGCCCGCCAGGTCATGGCCCAGAACGTCGACCCGCGCCAGGCGGGGATCGACTGGGCGCAATTCCGTGAAGCCCAGCGGGAACCCGCGCGCGGCGCGGTGGCCAGTGCGCTGGCCCTCGACGAGATCGCCCGGCGAGAGCAGATTACGGTTGGCCGCGAAGATGTCGATAAGGAGATCGAGCGGTTCGCGGCGCGGTCGGGCCGGACGGCGGCGGCGATCCGGGCGCAGCTCGAGAAGGAGGGCGGGATCTCGCGTCTTCATGCAGGGTTGCGGCGGGAGAAGGCGGTTGACTTGGTCTTGTCGCGTGCTAAGATGACGAGCGAACCCGCCAGTAACGCCCCGACCGGTCGCTAATTTCGCACATGCCCTATTCGAGTGAACCCCGCGCCCAACTGGTGCCCATGGTGGTCGAACAGACCAACCGCGGCGAGCGTGCGTACGACATTTTTTCGCGGCTGCTGAAGGACAACATCATCATGATCGGCACGCCGATCGACGACGCGATTGCGAACCTCGTGATTGCGCAGATGCTGTTCCTCGAGGCCGAGGACCCGGACAAGGACATCATGATGTACATCAACAGTCCGGGGGGGTCGATCACGGCTGGGCTGGCGATCTACGACACGATGCAGTTCATCAAGCCCCACGTGCAGACGGTCTGCATCGGGCAGGCGGCCTCGATGGCCGCGGTGCTGCTCGCGGCGGGGACGAAGGGAAAGCGGTTCTCGCTCCCGAATTCCCGCATCGTGATCCATCAGCCGCTGATGCAGGGGCTGGCGGGCCAGGCCACCGATATCGACATCGCGGCGCGCGAGATCCTGCGCATGCGCGAGCGCTTGAACGAGATCCTCGTGGTGCACACCGGGCAGCCGCTGAAGCGGATCCAGGAGGACACGGAGCGCGATTACATCATGTCGGCGGATCAGGGGAAGGAATACGGGATAATCGATGACGTCATCCGGAAACGGGTGTAAAGTGGAGGCACGCCCGTAGAGACGGCTTATGGTCAAGAAAAACGGCGAGAGCGAGGTTCTCCGCTGCTCGTTCTGCAACAAGGACCAGAACGACGTCCGCAAGCTGATTGCGGGGCCGACGGTCTTCATTTGCGACGAGTGTGTCGAGGTCTGCAACGACATCATTGCAGACGACAACCGGTTCGAGAACCGCGGCGTCCGCTCGTCGCTCCCCTCGCCGCCGGAGATCAAGAAGTTCCTCGACGAGTACGTCATCGGTCAGGAGCGGACCAAGAGGAAGCTCGCGGTCGCCGTCTACAACCATTACAAGCGGATCGAGATCCAGAAGCAGCCGCGCAGCCGCAACGACGTCGAGCTGACCAAGTCGAACATCATGCTGATCGGCCCGACCGGCACGGGCAAGACGCTGCTCGACATCGAGAAGTGCCAGCAGGGGATCATCTACATCGACGAGGTCGACAAGATCTGCCGCAAGGACGAGAACCCGTCGATCACGCGCGACGTGTCGGGCGAGGGCGTCCAGCAGGCGCTCCTCAAGATCCTCGAGGGCACCGTGGCCAACGTCCCGCCGCAGGGCGGCCGCAAGCACCCGCACCAGGAGTTCTTCCAGGTCGACACGACGAACATCCTCTTCATCTGCGGCGGCGCGTTCGTCGGCCTCGAGAAGGTCATTGACCGCCGCGTCGGGAAGAAGACGCTCGGCTTCAGGGCCGACGTGAAGTCGGTGCAGACGCGCGAGGTCGGCCAGACGCTCGAGGCCGTGGAGCCCGAGGATCTCATCAAGTACGGCCTCATTCCGGAGTTCGTCGGCCGCCTGCCGGTCGTCGGCACGCTGCACGAGCTCGACAAGCCGGCCCTCATCCAGATCCTCACCCAACCGCGGAACGCGATCACGCGGCAGTACCAGAAGCTGTTCGAGTACGAGAACGTCAAGCTGCGGTTCACCGACGATGCGCTGGAGGCGATTGCGGAGTCGGCGTTGACGCGCAAGATCGGCGCCAGGGGCCTGCGGATGATCATCGAGGACCTGATGCTCGACCTGATGTACTCGGTCCCCGGCCAGAAGAAGCTCCGCGAGGTGGTCGTCACCCGGGAGGTCGTCGAAGCCAAGGACAAATCCATTACACTGATAGAAAAGGCTGGATAGGCTTCGGGCTTTGGACTTTGGGCTTTGGGGCCGGACGTGCCCAAAGCCGGAAGCCGAAGGCCCAAAGCCGAGGATCTGAATGGAAGTCTACGAAACCCTGCCCATCGTCCCGCTCCGGGACGTGGTCGTCTTCCCGCACATGATGATGCCGTTCGTCATCGGACGGCCCTCGTCGATCCGCGCGCTCGAGCACGCGCTGCTGAAGGACAAGCGCATCTTTCTCGCCGCGCAGCACGACGCGTCGGTCGACGACCCGCGCCCCGACGACATCTACACGATGGGGTGCGTCGCCAACGTCGTGCAGAGCCTCAAGCTCCCCGACGGCAACATCAAGGTGCTCGTCGAGGGCGTCGACCGCGCCCGCGCCATCGAGTGGAAGGAAGACAAGGGCTTCTATCGCGTCGTCGTCAAGGTGCTGCCGAAGCAGAAGGAGACGGCGCAGGGCGACGTCGAGACGACGATGAGCCGCGTCGTGTCGCTGTTCGAGCAGTACGTGAAGCTCTCGAACAACCTGCACTACGACGCGATGATCGCCGCCGTGCGCGTCGACGACCCCGGCAAGCTCGCCGACACGATCGCCGCGCACCTCGTCATCGGCGTCGACGAGAAGCAGAACCTGCTCGAGATCATCTCCCCGCTCGAGCGCCTCAACCGCATCGCCGGCATCCTCGAGATCGAGGTGGACAAGCTCCAGGTGGACCGCCGCATCCAGTCCCGCGTCAAGAAGCAGATGGAGAAGGCGCAGAAGGAGTACTACCTCAACGAGAAGATGAAGGCGATCCAGAAGGAGCTGGGGCGCAAGGACGACAAGGGG
>JACPCS010000064.1 GCA_016184455.1 Acidobacteriota bacterium | reverse complement strand
TCGTTGGCGCCGAGCCGGTGGTCGTTGCCGGCGCTGGCGACGCTCGCGCGCAGCAGCCCCTGCCAGACGTCGACCGCACGAATCACCGAGGCGCAGAACACGAGGAACTGCATGTTGTCGTGCGGCGTGTCGCCCGGACTCAGCAGGTTGTTGCCGAATTCGTCGGAGATCGACCAGTTGTTGTGCTTGCCCGAGCCGTTGACGCCGGCAAACGGCTTCTCGTGCAGGAGGCAGGCGAGCCCGTATTTCGGCGCCACCCGCTTGAGCGTCTCCATCGTCATCATCTGGTGATCGACGGCCAGGTTCGCGTTCTCGAACACCGGCGCGATCTCGTACTGGCTCGGCGCCACCTCGTTGTGCCGCGTCTTGACCGGCACTCCGATCTTGAACAGCTCCAGCTCCACTTCGGCCATGCAGGCCAGCACGCGCTCCGGAATCGATCCGAAGTACTGGTCCTCCATCTCCTGGCCCTTCGGCGGCTTCGCGCCGAAGAGCGTGCGGCCCGCGTTGATGAGGTCGGGCCGCGCGAAGTAGAAGTTCCGGTCGATGAGGAAGTATTCCTGTTCGGGACCGCACGTGGCGAAGACGTGCTCGGCCGTCGAGCCGAACAGCTTCAGCACGCGGACGGCCTGCTTCGAGACCGCCTCCATCGAGCGCAGGAGCGGCGTCTTCTTGTCGAGCGCTTCGCCGGTCCAGCTGACGAACGCCGTCGGAATCACCAGCGTGGTGGTGCCGCCGTTGACATGCAGCCATGGCGGGCTCGTCGGATCCCAGGCGGTATAGCCGCGCGCCTCGAACGTGGACCGCATGCCGCCGGACGGGAAGCTCGAGGCGTCGGGCTCGCCCTTGATCAGCTCCTTGCCGCGGAACTCGGTCATCGCGGTGCCCTCCTGCGTCGGCACCAGAAACGAATCGTGTTTCTCGGCCGTGATGCCGGTCATCGGCTGGAACCAGTGCGTGTAGTGCGTCGCGCCGTGCTCGACCGCCCACTCCTTCAACGCGGTCGCCACCGCGTCGGCCGTCGCGAGGTCGAGCGGCTCCCCGCGCGTGATCGTCGCGCGCAGCGCCTTGTAGACCGGCTTCGGCAGGCGCTCCTGCTGCACTTTGTCGTTGAACACCAGCGAGGCGAACGCCTCGACCGCCGTGGCCGGCGTCGCGCCAGCGCGGCCCTCTCTGATCGACCAGTCACGGATGCTTTTCGCGGCTTCAAACAGAGCTACTGATCCCATCGTCCGACGCGTCCTTTCGTGTGGGGAAACTTCCACCGGGGAGCCCGGAGGGCGAAATTGGTTGTGGGCCTCGATTATGGCGCAACGGGGCCACGCGCGACAACGCGCGAAAACGGCGGATTCAGCGGACATCCGACATTTGTGACGGAGCGAGACCGACGTGATTGACGATACATATCAACATATGTAGATTTATAGATACATGCAGACCGCCTCGGCCCTTTTCCGCCTGCTCGCCGACAGCACACGGCTGCGTCTGCTGCGCGTCCTGTCGCGCGATCGCTTCAACGTGAGCGAATTGAGGGGCATTCTGGCGGTCGCCCAATCGGGCGTCTCGCGCCACCTCGGACTGCTGAAGGACGCGGGACTCGTCAGGGAAGAGCGTGAGAGCGGCTACGTCTACTATCGCCTCGCGGACGAAATGCAACGGCGCGACGGCCACGGTCCGTTGTGGCCCCTGCTGGAGGCGCAGTTTGCCGAGTCGGCCGGCGAGCCGGCCGTCCGCCAAGACGAGGCGCGCCTGCAGGAGGTCCTCCGCCACCGCAAGGAGAACTTCGAGACGCACGGCGATCTCCGGCAGCTCGTGCCGGGACGCAGCTGGGCGGCGTGGGCACGTGCGATCGGTCATCTCCTGCCGCCGCTCGATGTCGCCGACATCGGCTGCGGCGAAGGGTATCTGACGCTCGAGGCCGCGCGGTGGGCGCGCACCGTCGTGGCCGTCGACCGGTCCGACGCAGTCCTCGAGCGCGCCAAGGCGCTCGCGGCGCGGCGGCGTGTCACGAACGTGCAGTGGAAGAAAGGCGACCTGGCCCGGCTGCCGCTCGGCGACGCCACGGTCGACGTCGCGCTTCTGTCCCAGGCGCTTCATCACGCCTCCGACCCCGAACAGGCCCTCGCCGAGGCGGTCCGCGTGCTCAAGCCGGGTGGGCGGCTGCTCGTCCTCGATCTCCGCGAGCACGGTGAGCAGTGGGTGCGGACGAGATTCGGCGACCGGTGGCTCGGGTTCAGCGATGCCGCGCTCGAGCGGCTGCTCGAGAACGCCGGTGTGCGCGACGTCCGCGTCCAGGTTGGCGCGCGCCAGAGCGGCGATCCGTTCGTCGTGCTCATCGCCTCCGGAAGAAAACCAGAACCTCCCAAAGCCCATAGGCGAAAGCCCAAGGCCCAATGACCACTCCCGATCGCCTCCACGACCTGCTCGCCCGGCGCATTCTCCTGCTCGACGGTGCCATGGGCACGATGATTCAGCGCCACCGACTGACGGAGGCGGAATTCCGCGGCACCCGCTTCGCCGATCATCCGCGGGATCTGCGCGGCGACAACGACCTGCTCGTACTGACCCGCCCCGGGGTGATCAGCGCCATCCACCACGAGTATCTTGCCGCCGGCGCCGACATCATCGAGACGAACACGTTCAACAGTACGGCCATTGCCCAGGCGGACTACGGCCTCGAGGCGCTCGCCTACGAGCTGAACGTGGCAGGAGCGCGGCTCGCGCGCGCGGCCGCCGACGAGTGGTCCGAGCGGAGGCCCGATCGTCCGCGCTGGGTTGCCGGTGCCATCGGCCCGACCAATCGGACGCTCTCGATCTCGCCGGATGTGAACAATCCGGCGTTCCGCGCGGTGAGCTTCGACCAGCTGCGTGACGCCTATCGGGACCAGGTCCGCGGTCTGGTCGACGGCGGCGTCGATCTGCTCCTCATCGAGACGATCTTCGACACGCTGAACGCCAAGGCCGCCCTCGCGGCCATGTTCGACGTGTTCGACGAGCGCGGCCTCGATCTCCCGCTGATGATCTCCGCCACCATCACCGACCGCAGCGGCCGGACGCTGTCCGGGCAGATGCTCGACGCGTTCTACGTCTCGATCCGCCACGCACGGCCGTTCAGCGTCGGCCTGAACTGCGCGCTCGGGGCCGAACAGATGCGGCCGTTCCTCGCCGAGCTCGCGCGCATTGCCGAGTGCTACGTCACCTGCTATCCGAACGCGGGCCTCCCGAACGCGTTCGGCCAGTACGACGAGCTGCCCGCCGACACGGCGAGGCTCCTGCGCGACTTCGCCGAGTCGGGCTTCGTCAACATCCTCGGCGGCTGCTGCGGCACGACGCCCGATCACATCCGGGCCGTGGCCGCGGCAGTGCACGATCTTCCGCCGCGCCCCCGGCCCGAGCCGGGATCCGGGGTCCGGGAGAAGTTCACCCAATACACCGGCCTCGAGACGCTGACGATCCGCCCCGACAGCAACTTCATCATGATCGGCGAGCGGACCAACGTCACCGGCTCCCGCCGGTTTGCCCGGCTCGTCACGTCAGGGAGCTTCGTCGACGCCGCGGCCGTCGCCCTCGATCAGATCCGGGGCGGCGCCAACATCCTCGACGTCAACATGGACGAGGGAATGCTCGACTCGGAAGCGGCGATGACGACGTTCCTCAATGCCATCGCCACCGAGCCGGAGATCGCGCGCGTGCCGATCATGATCGACAGCTCGAAGTGGTCGGTGCTCGAAGCCGGACTCCAGTGCGTGCAGGGGAAGGGGATCGTCAACTCGCTGAGCCTGAAGGAAGGCGAAGAGGACTTCCTTCGCAAGGCGCGCCTCGTACACCGCTACGGCGCTGCGGTCGTCGTCATGGCGTTCGACGAGCGCGGCCAGGCCGACACGGTCGCGCGCAAGGTGGACATCTGCCAGCGGGCCTACCGGCTGCTCGTGGACGACGCCGGGTTCGATCCGCTCGACATCATCTTCGACCCGAACATCCTGGCGATCGCCACCGGCCTCGAGGAACACAACGAGTACGCGATCCACTTCATCGAGGCGACGCGGATCATCAAGGCCACCTGCCCTGGCGTGAAGGTCAGCGGCGGCATCAGCAACCTCTCGTTCTCGTTCCGCGGCAACGACGTCGTGCGCGAGGCGATTCACTCCGCCTTCCTCTTCCACGCCATCAAGGCCGGCCTCGACATGGGCATCGTCAACGCCGGGCAGCTGGCCGTGTACGAGGACATCCCGCCCGATCTGCTCGAGCACGTCGAGGACGTGATCTTCAATCGCCGGCCGGATGCCACGGAGCGTCTGGTGCGGTTCGCCGAGACCGTGAGGGGCGAAGCCGCCCGGCGCGAGCACGACCTCTCCTGGCGCGAGGCCACCGTCGAAGCGCGGCTCGCGCATGCACTCGTCCATGGCATCGTCGACTTCATCGAAGAGGACGTCGAAGAGGCGCGGCGGACGCTGCCGCGGCCGCTCGACGTCATCGAAGGGCCGCTGATGGACGGCATGAAGATCGTGGGGGATCTCTTCGGCGCCGGCAAGATGTTCCTGCCGCAGGTCGTCAAGAGCGCCCGCGCGATGAAGAAGGCCGTCGCCTACCTGCTCCCCTACATGGAAGAAGAGAAGCGGAAGGCGGGTGCCGCCGCCGACGCGCCGGGCAAGATCGTCCTCGCCACCGTGAAAGGCGACGTCCACGACATCGGCAAGAACATCGTCGGCGTCGTGCTCGGCTGCAACAACTACCAGGTCATCGATCTCGGCGTGATGGTCCAGGCCGATCGCATCCTGCAGACGGCGGTCGACGAGCGCGCCGACCTGGTCGGCCTGAGCGGCCTCATCACCCCGTCGCTCGACGAGATGGTCTTCGTCGCGCGCGAGATGGAGCGCCGTCACCTGAAGATGCCGCTGCTCATCGGCGGTGCGACGACGAGCCGGCAGCACACGGCGGTGAAGATCGCGCCGGAGTATTCGCAGGCCGTCGTCCACGTCCTGGATGCCTCGCGTGCCGTGGACGTGGTGGCGAGTCTGTTGAGCGCGGCGCAGAAGCCCGAGTTCGCCGCGGCCAACCGCGCCGAGCAGGACCGCATCCGCCAGCAGCACGCCGCCTTCAAGGCGCGGCCGCTCGTCCCCTGGGAAACGGCGCGGGGCCGTCGGCTGCGCCTCGACTGGCGCCCGGACCAGACCGCGCGCCCCGCCTTCACGGGCGCGCGGCAGGTCGACGAGGTGCGCGTCGACGATCTCGTGCCCTACATTGACTGGACGTTCTTCTTCACCGCCTGGGAGCTGAAAGGACGCTTTCCAGCCATCCTCGAACATCCGCAGTACGGCGCCGCCGCGCGCGAGCTCTACGATCACGCACGCACCCTGCTCGACCGGATTGCCGCCGACCGCCTGCTGACCCCCCGCGGCGTGTACGGCTTCTGGCCCGCCTGCTCGGACGGCGAGGACATCGTTCTCTATGAACCGGGTCAACTCCCAACGCCCAATTCCGCAACTCTCAGTGTGGGAGTTGGCGTCTTGGAAGTTGGGAGTTGTCGCGAGATCCTCCGCTTCAACATGCTGCGCCAGCAGGAGCAGATGCCCGAGGGCACCCCGTACCTATCGCTGGCCGACTTCGTTGCCCCCTGCGAGACGGGCCTGATCGATTTCGTGGGCGCGTTTGCGGTGACGGCGGGGCACGGCACGGCAGAGCTCGTCGCCCTCTTCGAGCGCGACCATGACGACTACCACGCGATCATGGTCAAGGCTCTGGCGGATCGGCTGGCCGAGGCGTTCGCCGAGTACCTGCACGCGCGTGCGCGGCGCGAGTGGGGGTACGGCGCCGACGAACATGTGTCGAACGAGGCCCTGATTGCGGAGCGCTACCGCGGCATCCGTCCCGCGTTCGGCTACCCCGCCTGTCCGGACCATACCGAGAAGGGCAAGCTCTTCGAGCTCCTCGGGGCCGGCCGCGCCGGCATCACGCTGACCGAGAGTTTCGCGATGATGCCGCCTGCCTCGGTCAGCGGCCTCTATCTCGCGCACCCGGCGGCGCGCTACTTCAGCATCGGCCGCGTCGGCCGCGACCAGATTGAGGCCTACGCCGCCCGCAAGCGGACGACCGTCGCCGCCTCCGAGCGGTGGCTCGCCGCAAATTTGTCGTACGAGCCCGTCGCGGTCTAGGGTATGCTTCGCCTTTCGGCGAGGCGCGCCAGCGCAGGCGGCGGCCCTCCCTGGCTCATTCTCTTCTAGGTCATCGACACACGTGTGCGGGCCCGTCCGGGTGCGCCCCGGTGGGACTCGGAGGAGTAACGAGGAGTATCTATGACGCCGGACGATTTTCCCAAGAATCCCAAAGACTTCTTTGCGTATGCGAAGAAACACCAGGCCGAAATGGTGGACCTGAAGTTCGTCGACATGCTCGGCAGCTGGCAGCACTGTTCGTTCCCGGTCGACACGCTGGATGAGGGCACGTTCGAGGAAGGCCTCGGGTTCGACGGCTCGTCGATTCGCGGCTGGATGGGCATCCACGAATCCGACATGATGGCCGTCCCCGACGCGACCACGGGACGCCTCGATTCCTTCTTCAGCAAGCCGACGGTGAGCGTCATCGCCAACGTCGTCGATCCGGTCACGCGCAAGGACTTCACGCGCGACCCGCGCCACATAGCGCGCAAGGCGGAGGAGTACCTGAAGCAGTCGGGGATCGCCGACACCTGCTTCATCGGCCCCGAACCGGAGTTTTTCATCTTCGACGAGGTCCGGTACGAGCAGAACCAGCACCGCGGGTACTACGAGATCGACTCGGTCGAAGGCGCCTGGAACACCGCGCGGATCGAGGAGCCGAATCTCGGGTACAAGCCGAGCTTCAAGGGCGGCTACTTCCCCGTCAGCCCCACCGACACGTACCACGACCTGCGGGGCGAGATGGTCTACGAGATGCGCAAGATCGGCATCATCGTCGAGGCGCACCATCACGAGGTCGCAACGGCCGGCCAGTCGGAAATCGACATGAAGTTCTCGCCGCTGGTCAAGATGGCCGATCAGTTCATGTGGTACAAGTACATCTGCAAGAACGTCGCGAAGCGCCACGGCAAGACGGTGACGTTCATGCCGAAGCCGATCTTCGAGGACAACGGCAGCGGCATGCACACGCACACGTCGCTGTGGAAGGACGGCAAGCCGCTCTTTGCCGGCGACGGCTATGCCGGCCTGAGCGAGCTCGGCCTCTGGGCCGCCGGCGGGCTGCTCAAGCACGCCCCGTCGATCCTGGCATTCGCCGCGCCGACCACCAACTCGTACCGTCGGTTGGTGCCCGGGTTCGAAGCGCCGGTCAACCTGGCGCTCTCCGCGCGCAACCGATCGGCCGCCATCCGCATTCCGATGTACTCGAAGAGCCCGAAAGCCAAGCGTCTCGAGTTCCGCTGCCCGGACCCGAGCTGCAACGGCTACCTGGCGTGGTCGGCGATGCTGATGGCGATGATGGACGGCATCCAGAACAAGCTGGATCCCGGCAAGCCGCTCGACCGGGACATCTATGAGATGACCCGTCACGAGATGAAGGAGATGGGGATCCGGACGACGCCGGGGTCACTCGAGGAGGCGATCAACGCGCTCGAGGCGGATCACGCGTTCCTGCTGCGCGGCGACGTCTTCACCGAGGATCTGATCCAGACCTGGATCGAGTGGAAGCGGTCGAGGGAGCTCGACCCGATCCGGCTGCGGCCGCATCCACACGAGTTCTCTCTGTATTACGACAACTAGGCTGTAGCTCGTAGCCGGTAGCTGGTAGGTAGCGTGTAGCCAATAGCTGGTAGCCCCTCCTACCGGCTACCGGCTACCGGCTACCAGCTAGCGCCAGGTGCATCAGGAACCGCTCGCTGCCGCGCGTGACGGCGATGCGCACGAACTCACCCCCGCGCAGCGTCTGCACGCGCGGCGCGGCGCCTGCCCCGCCGCTCGTGCCGACCGGCACGTTCGGCGCGGGCATCACTTCGGCGAAGTCGCGCGCGACGACCTGACCGTTGGCGACGAGCTCGAACTGCTGCCCGGCGTCCTCGGACTGTCCGGGCAGCGGCATGAGATGCTCGCCCGTGAGCCGGACCTCGTAGGTGCCCGGGTCGACGCGCTGGCCGCCGACCAGAACGGCCTGCGGCAGACGCACGGTCCCGAGCGTCGAGGCGGCATGATGCGCCCATGCCGCGCCCGCGGCGCCCACCACGCCCGCGAGCGCAAGCCCGACGATGCTGGCTCTGCGCATGGCTGCTCCTCTCGGCCACAGACGAGCAAGACGCATGCCTCTGCCATACTCCTGCTAGCATGATCGGGACGACGGAGCCCCTTTGGAATACCTGATCAAGCAGTACCCGCTCGAACGCGGCGCTCTCGAGATCCAGTACCTCGAGGAATTCTTTGGGGAGTTTCCGCGAAAGAAGACTGCCCAGGAGGTCATGCACCGGCTGCGCGACCGTGAGTTCCTGATCCTCATGGCCGAGGCACCGCTGCCCGACGACGCGGGCACCGTCGTTCCCGTGTCGTACAAGGTCGTGCATGAGCTCCGTGCCGTCGAATCGGAGCCGAAGCTGCGCGATCTGGTCGAGCGGCTCCGCGGCTGCGTCCGGTTCGACGGTCGTCGAATCCTGTACAGCTGGATTGGCGCGACGCGGCGCGACTGGCGGGGGCAGGGGCATTTCCGCGCGCTGACGGAGGAATCCGAGGCGTGGGCGCACGCCGCCGGCTTTCACGAAGTCATCGTCAAGACGAAGAATCGCTATTACGACATGCGCGGCACGCTCGACCAGCTCGAGTTCGACGTCGTGAAGTACGAACCGAACGTCGAGGACAACCGCGAGTCGAAGGTGTATCTCAGCAAGCAGCTCACGTCGGACGTCGTCCGCGCGCACCGCAGTCTGCGCACGGTCGTCTACGCCGAATGACCCTCGGTCCGCCACGCGTGGTCTCGATTGAGGACCTCCGCCGCCTCGCACGGCGGCGGCTCCCGCGCGCCGTCTTCGACTACATCGACGGCGCCGCCGAGCGCGAGGTGACGCTGCGGGAGAATCGCCGCGTCTTCGAGGACGTGACGTTTCGGCCTCGGCAGGCGGTCGCGGTCGCGCCGTGCGACCTGAGCGCCACGGTCCTGGGTACGCCGGTGAGCCTGCCCGTCCTGTTGGCACCGGTCGGAAGCAGCCGGCTGTTCTATCCACGCGCCGAAGAGGCGGCCGCGCACGTCGCCGGCGCGGCGGGCACTATCTACATCCTCTCGACCCTCTCCGGCTGCCGGCTCGAAGACGTGAGACGTGCCACGTCAGGAACGGCGTGGTACCAGCTGTACTTGGTGGGCGGTCGCGAGGCGGCGCTCGCTGGCATCGCGCGCGCCAGGGCGGCCGGCTACGCGGCGCTGGTCGTCACGCTCGACACGCCGGTTGCCGGCCTGCGCGAACGCGACGTCCGCAACGGCGTCAAGGAAGTGCTCTCGGGCGGTCTGGCAGGCCTTCCGTTCCTGCCGCAGTTCCTCGCGAAACCGCGGTGGCTGTTCGACTTTCTCCGCGACGGCGGCCTGATGCGCTTTCCGAACGTCATCATCCCCGGCCAGGGCGCCCTGGCCTACCTTGACGTCGAGGCGGCACTGCAGGAGACGACGGTCACGTGGCAGGACCTCGGCTGGATTCGCGAGGCGTGGGGTGGACCGATCCTCGTGAAGGGCGTATTGACCGCCGGCGACGCCCGCCGCGCGATGGCCGAAGGGGTCGACGGCATCATCGTGTCGAACCACGGCGGCCGACAGCTCGACACCGTGTCGCCAACGCTGCGCGCGCTCCCGGAGGTCGTCGCGGCGGCAGGGACGCGGGTGACCGTCTTGATGGACGGCGGCATCCGCACCGGCAGCGACGTCGTCAAGGCGCTGTGCCTCGGCGCGAAGGCCGTGCTCGTGGGTCGCGCCTATGCGTACGGCCTGGGCGCTGCCGGCGAAGCTGGCGTGGGCCGCGCCGTCGACATCCTCCGCCGCGACATGGTCCGCACCATGAAGCTGCTCGGCTGTGCGTCGGTGAAAGATCTGAATCGCTCGTACGTCGACGTGCCGGCGCAGTGGGCAGGGGCGACGCAGGCGTCGCCCCTACGGGGCGGTCAGGACGATCTTTCCGACGTGCTCGCTTGATTCCATCAGGCGGTGCGCGGCAGCCGCCTCCGTCAGCGGAAAGGTCCGGTAGACGATCGGGCGCACACGACCGCTCTCGAGGAGCGGCCACACCTCGCGCCGCAGCGCCGCCGCAATCGCGCCTTTCTCGGCCACCGACCGCGGACGCAGCGTCGATCCCGTGATCGTCAGGCGGCGGCGGAGCACAGCATTCAGATCGAGCGGCGGCTTACCGCTCGGCCCCATCAGGCCAATCTGGACGAGGCGGCCGTCGACGGCGAGCGCGGCGAGGTTCCGCTCGAAATAGTCCGCGCCGATGATGTCGAGCACGAGGTCGACCCCGCGTCCGGCCGTCTGCTCCTTCACCACCGCGACGAAGTCCTCCGTGCGGTAGTTGATCCCCCGTTCGGCGCCGAGCGCCTCCGACGCGCGGCACTTCTCGTCGCGGCCCGCCGTGGCGAACGCCCGTGCGCCGCGGGCCACCGCCAGCTGGATGGCGGTCGTGCCGATGCCGCTCGTGCCGCCGTGAAAGAGCGCCGCCTCCCCGGCGGCGAGCCCGCCGCGCTCGAACACGTTCGTCCACACCGTGAAAAACGTCTCCGGAATCGCCGCGGCCTCCTCGAAATCCATGTAGGGCGGGTCCTTCTGGACCCGCCGCGGTATGGGCAGGCACTGCGGCGCGGGCGCGACGCACAGCGTCGCGTACCCGCCGCCCGCCACGAGCGCGCAGACGCGATCGCCGACGCGCCAGCCCTCGACGCCCTCGCCGACGGCGGCGATTGTGCCCGCCACCTCCAGGCCCGGAATGTCGCTCGCACCGGGGGGCGGCGGATAGCCGCCGCGCCGCTGCAGCACGTCTGGACGGTTGACGCCGGCAGCCGCCACCGCAATCAACACCTCGCCGGCACCCGGCCGCGGGTCGGGACGCTCGACGGGCTTGAGGAGCTCGGGACCACCTGGGGACGAAATCTCTATGCAGATCATGTCAACTCCCAATCACCAACCTCCAACTCCCAACGTGGGAGTTGGGAATTTGGGAGTCGGGAATTGAGACGCCTACCGGTAGCGTTCTCGGATCGTCGGAATCAAATAGTCGTCGAAGGCCCGCGCGAAATCGTACCGCGGCGCAAAACCCCAGTCGCGGCGCGCCGCGGAATCGTCGACGTCGGCAGGCCATGAATCGACGATGCGCTGCCGCTTCTCGTCGACGCGCCAGGTGACCGACGCCCGCGGGAAGGCCTTCGTGACCACACGGCAGATCTCCTCCGCGTCGGGGTTGAAGGCGGTGAGGTTATACGCGGTGCGCGTCAGGTGCTCGCGCGGCACCGAAGCGAGCTGCAGGAGCGCGTCGATCGCGTCGGGCATCACCATGAACGGGATGCGCGTATCCGGCCGGACGAAGCAGGCGTACGGCTCCCCCTTCGCGGCCGCGTGGATCATCTCCGGCGCGTAATCGGAGGTGCCGCCGGACGGCACGGTGACCGCCGAAATCAGTCCCGGAAAGCGCATGCAGCGGAAGTCGACGCGGCCGCTCGGCATTTCTGCCGCGAGCTGCTTGTAGTGGCGCGCATAGTAGCGTCCCAGCTGCTCGCAGTACAGCTTGTTGCACCCGTACATCGTCGTCGGCGTATTCCACTCGTCTTCGCGCACGCGTCTCGCGCGCAGCTTGGTCGCCGCGTCCGGCAGCCCGTACACCGCAATGGACGAGGGATACAGGAAGACCACCGGGCGCCCGTGCGATTCGCCTTCGTGATGCGCGAACTCCAGCAGGTTGAGCGTGCCGTCGACGTTGACCTGATGTGCCGTGACGGGTGTGAACTCGGCGCGCGTCGAGAGCAGCGCCGCGAGGTGGAAGACGAGATCGATCTCGAACTCCGCCAGGATCCGTTCGAGGAACGCGCGATCGTTCACTGAGCCCGTGAACTCGCGGCGGACCAGCCGCGCGAGCGACGACTCGAGCGGCTGAATGTCGAGCGTGACGATCGAGCGCCCTTCGGTGGCCAGGCGTGTCAGCAGCCCGTGTCCGATTTCGCCCTGGGCACCTGTCACGAGGACAGATGTCGCGCGCATGGATTATTGGGACGAATCGCCGTCCAGCAGGTCGCCAAGGCCGCCCAGAATCGAGCCGCCCTCGCGGCGGCTGCCGCCCGCGGCCGGCGCCGCCTTGTAGATCCGGTCGGCCATGCGGCTGAACGGCAGCGACTGCAGCCACACGCGGCCCGGACCGGTCAGGCTCGCGAAGAAGAGCCCTTCTCCACCGAAGAGCGCCGTCTTGATCTTGCCGACGAACTGGATGTCGTAGCTGACCGAGGGCTGCAGCGCCACGAGGCACCCGGTGTCGACCCGCAGTGACTCGCCCGCGCCGAGCGTCGCCTCGTGCAAAGTGCCGCCGGCGTGCACGAAGCACAGGCCGTCGCCGGTGAGCCGCTGCATGATGAAGCCTTCGCCGCCGAACAGGCCCACGCCGATCCGGCGCTGAAACGCAATGCCGATCGAGACACCGCGCGCCGCGCAGAGAAACGAGTCCTTCTGACAGATCAGCTCGCCGCCGAGCTCGCGGAGGTGCATCGCGAGAATCTTGCCGGGATACGGTGCCGCGAACGCGACCTGCCGCTTCCGGGCGCCCTGGTTGGTGAAGACGGTCATGAAGAGACTCTCGCCGGTGATCAGGCGCTTGCCGGCTCCGAGCAGCGCGCCCATCACGCCCGAGGACTGTTGCCCCCCGTCGCCAAAGACGGTTTCCATCTCGATATCGGGCGTCATGTACATCATCGACCCGGCTTCGGCGACCGCGCTCTCACCCGGATCGAGCTCGACCTCGACGAACTGCATGTCGTCGCCGATGATGCGGAAGTCCACTTCGTGCTGCTGTCGCATCGGTTCCTCGATGCCGGGGCTGCGGCGCGCGGCCCCGTGTGCGCCGCGAGCCCCGGCCTACAATGCCGTGCCGACGCGCGGCGTCGGAATGACCGGCTTCTCGGGCTCGGGCGTGAAGTCCTCGCCGGGGTTGATGAATCGATCGGTCTCGAATCGGTACTGCTTGTCGTAGAGCTGCCGGTAGCGCCCGTTGAGCGCCAAGAGTTCAGCGTGCGTCCCGCGCTCGACAATCTCGCCCGCCTCGAGGACCAGGATCTGGTCGGCGCTGCGAATCGTCGACAGCCGGTGCGCAATCACGAACGTCGTGCGGCCCGAACGCAGGCGGCGGAGGCCGTCCTGGATCATCCGCTCGCTCTCGCTGTCGAGGCTCGAGGTCGCCTCGTCGAGGATCAGGATCCGCGGATTCGCCAGAATGGCCCGGGCGATCGACACGCGCTGCCGCTGGCCGCCCGAAAGCTTGATGCCGCGCTCCCCCACGACCGTCTGGTAGCCGTCCGGAAAGCGGTCGATGAACTCATCGCAGTGGGCAATGCGGCACGCCTCTTTGATCTCCTCGAGCGTCGCGCCCGGACTGGCATACCCGACGTTGTCCGCAATCGTGCCGTCGAAGAGGAAGTTGTCCTGCAGGACCGAGGCGAGCTGCTCCCGGAAGTCGATCAATTTCAGATCGGCGAGATCCCGGCCGTCGACGAGCGCGCGGCCGCTCGTCGGGCGGTTGAACACCATCACCAGGCTGATGAGGGTGCTCTTGCCCGATCCGCTCGATCCGACGAGCGCGGTCGTCGTGCCGGGCGCCGCGCGGAAGGAGACCCCGCGCAGGACCGGCTGGCCGGGCGTGTACTCGAACCAGACGTCGTCGAACGCGACCTCTCCGCGGATCCGGTCGATCGGCTGCCGGCGCGCGTCCTCGTCGATTTCGGTGGGCATGTCGAGGATCTCGCGGATGCGGTCGAGGCCCGCGAGCGCCTCGGTGATCTGCGTGCCGATCGACGCGATCGAGACGAGCGGCGCGGCCACCAGCCCGATGAAGAAGATGTACATGATGAGATCGCCGAGCGTCATCTCGCCCGCGATGATGGCCCGGCCGCCGAGCCAGATCATCAGCACGCCGATGATGCCCACGACGACGGTGCTCCCGGCCGTGGTCGCCGACACGCCGGTCATCGACTTGGCCACGTTCCGGAGCAGCCGGTGGGCGCCTTTCGCGAAGACGATCGCCTCGCGGTGCTCGGCCGTGTACGACTTGACGATGCGGATGCCGCCGAGCGCCTCGGTCAGGCGGCCGGTTACCTCGGCGTTGATCTTGCCGCGCTCGCGGAAGAGCGGCCGCAGCGTCCGGAACGCATAGGCCATCCCGCCGCCAAACGCCCCGAGCACGAGCAGCGTGATCGTCGTCAGCCGCCAGTTGAGCCAGAACAGGACCGCCATTCCCATCACGGCGGTGACGATGCCACCGGCGAGCTGGACGAGACCGGTGCCGACGAGATTCCGGATCCCGTCGGCGTCGCTCATGATGCGCGAGACGAGTACGCCGGTCTGCGTCGAGTCGAAGTACCGGATCGGCAGGCGCATGACGCGCGCCTGGACGCGCTTGCGCATGTCGGTGATGGCGCGCTGCGCGGCGACGCCGAGAATCTGCGAGAGAGAGAACGCCGTGACGGCCTGCACGAGCGTGGCAGCGCCTGCGGCGAACGCGATCGGCGGCAGCAGCTCCGTGCGGCCGCGGCCGATCACCTCGTCGATCAGCCACTTGGACGAGGCGGGCAGCACCAGGCCTGACGCACGGCCGACGAGCATAAGAACGAGCCCGAGGCCGAGCCGGCGACGATGCCTCCAGAGCAGCTCGCGCGCTTCGCGCCACGCGGCCGACGCGCCGACCCGCCGCTTCTCGTCACTGCCGAGCGTTCCGACAACCCCGCGGCCCGACTTCTCGCCCGTGCGCGTGATCGTAAAGTTCACCATGCCATACAATCCAGTTGGTAGTCGGTAGCTGGTAGCCAGTTGGGAGCTCGACTACCGACCACCGACTACCGCCAGCCGGCTACCAACGAGCTACCGACTACCGGCTACCGACTACCAGCCAGTCATGAGCGATACGACGACGCGCGGCATCAGGATTCAGGTCAAGAGCACGTATCTGTCGGATCAGAGTTCGCCGCGCGACAACCATTATCTCTTCGCGTATCAGGTGCGCATTTCGAACGTCGGTTCCGAGACCGCGCAGCTCATCTCGCGCGAATGGATCATCACGAGTGCCGAAGGCGAGGTCGAGCGGGTGAAAGGGCCCGGCGTCGTCGGCGAGCAGCCGGTACTGAGCCCCGGCACGTCGTTCGAATACACCAGCTATTGTCCGCTAAAGACCCCGGTCGGGTCGATGCACGGCAGCTACCAGATGGTGACGGCCACCGGCGAGAAGTTCGACGCCGTCATCGCCCCGTTCACGCTCGCCGCCCCGCACGCCCTTCACTGACAGGCCTCGAGACACTCGCCTCGCCCGCTCACCAGAGCACCGGGATGGCGCCTGAGTCGTGGATGACCCCATCGCGCGTCATGAGCGGCAGGTCGAGCGTCCGTGCGGCTGCGCAGATCAGATTGTCGAACGGATCCCGGCCGATCCGCGCTTCGTCGGCGATGAAGATCTGGTCGAGCGTCAGATCGAATGGGCAAAACGCCGGATTGCTGAACAGGTCATCGAAGAACGCACGCGGCGTCCTTCGCAGATTGACGCGGGCGGTGCGCGCGAGCAGCGCGCATTCCCACACCACCGCCGCCGGAACGTAGAGCACGGCCTCCTGACGCTCGCAGCTCGTAAAGAATGACGCGGCTCGCGGGCTGAGCCCGCGGCCGCGGTTCGCGTAGTAGATCAGGGGATGCGTGTCGGTGACCGCCGCGACGCCGGCTTCAGCCATGGTGTTTGCGCTTCCCGGGCTTGTACGACCCCTTCCCCTCTTTCACGAGAAGGGGCCGGCTCAGCGATTCCGCAAACAGCCCCTGTATGTATTCATCCGCTGTATCGAGCAGCGGGTCCGACGGGTCTATGTCGATCGTTCCGACGACGGACCGGATCATTCCTCCGGCGCCCCGCGTCCGCGCTTCGGTCACGAGCCGATCCAGTACGTCGCTCACGCTGCGCGCGCCCGCGGCCTGCGCCCGACCCTTGAGCCACGTCAGGTTTTCGGCCTGCAGCGTCACGGAAATGGCCTTCTTTGGCATATCTATAATGATATCGCATCAACACACGATATCCGCGTCAATCCAGGTGCGCCCGCTCCGCGTCGCCCATCTCGACCCTCGCAGACGGGAAGTACTCCTTCCAGCGCCGCGTCACCCCCTGCGCGATGTCCTCGCGGCACATCAGCTCCTTCGGAAAGTCCGGTTTCAGCCGCGCATCGATCACGATGGGCGCGCGGTAGGCGATGTGGTTGCGGACGATGCGGCGGTCGGGCGCGTGGATGTCGGCCGCCGGTTCGAAGCGCGTGAACGTCGTCCACAGGAAATTCATCGGGCTCGCGGCGGCGCGCGCTGGTTCGTCGGTCAGGACCACCAGCGGCCATTCGCGAAACGCGGGATCGCCCGCCAGGCGCGCCGCCGCGTGCGGCTCGGCGGCGACAGACGGCGCGCCCACGACCAGGCACCCGCCGCAGAACACGCGCACGTCCGTGACCCCCGCCGGCGCCGCACCGGTGAACGCCCGCGGCAGCGGCCGCACCGCATCGCCCAGCCCGAGCCAGACGCCCTTCGACCCCTCGTTGACCGTGGGCCCGGTGTAATCGAGCGTGTCCATCGACAGATTCGAAAAGACGTACAGGTCGGTTTCGGGATTCGTCCGCGCGAGGACGTGCTCGAGCGTGGCTCGAAAATCGCGCACGTCGACGTGCCGATCGGTCACGAGCAGGAACTTCGTGAGCGACAGCTGCCCTTCGCCGAGAATGCGGAACGCGCTCGCCATCGCCTCCCGTGTGTACCGCTGCTTGACGACGGCGGCCGCGAGCGAGTGATAGCCGGTCTCCCCGTACGACCAGAGCTTCTCGACCGCCGGCATGACCATCGGAACGAGCGGCGACAGCAGCTCCTGCAGCAGGTCGCCGACGTAGAAGTCCTCCTGCCGCGGCTTGCCGACGACGGTCGCCGGAAAGATCGCGCCGCCGCGATGGGCGATCCGCTGGAGGTCGAAGATCGGATAGTCGTGCCGCAGCGAGTAATAGCCGTAGTGGTCGCCGAACGGCCCTTCGGGCCGGCGGACGTGCGGCGGCACGTCGCCAATCAGCGCGAACTCCGCCGTGGCGATGAGCGGATGCGCCCCGTGGCCATGGAGCTGCGGGAGGCGCTCGCCGGCGATGAGCGACGCGAGCAGCAGCTCGGGCACGTTTTCCGGCAGCGGTGCCACCGCCGCGAGCATCAGCGCCGGCGGTCCCCCGAGGAAGACCGTCGCCGGGAGCCGCTGGCCGCGCGCTTCGGCAATGGCGTAGTGGAAACCGCCGCCCTTCCCGATCTGCCAGTGCATGCCGGTCGTCCGCGGCCCGTGCACCTGCATCCGGTACATGCCGAGGTTGTGGCCCCGCCGATCGGGATGTGTCGTGTAGACGAGCGGCAGCGTGATGAACGGCCCGCCGTCCTCCGGCCAGCACGTGAGCACCGGCAGCCGATCGAGGCCCAGGCTCGTCGAGACGTGTTCGACCACTGGCCCCCTGGCCACGCGGCGCGTCCCGACCTTGAGCAGCTCGAGCCCCACGTCTCTGGCGCCCCAGAGTCCGCCGAGCGTGGGCGGCAGGAGCGTCTCGGCGAGGTCCACGAGACGGCGCACCAGGCGCATCGGCCGTTCACCGAAGGCGAGCTCGGCCCGCCGCGCGGTGCCGAACAGGTTCGTGACGAGGCGGAAGTCCGATCCCGCGACGCTGGTGAAGAGGAGCGCCGGGCCGCCGGCGGCAATCACGCGGCGGTGAATCTCCGCCACTTCCAGATACGGATCGACCGGCGCCTCCACCGTGACGAGGTCGTCGTCACGGCGAAGGCGGTCTACAAACGTACGGAGATCCGGAAACGACACCCTAGCTGGCAGCCGCGCTGAACGGTTCGTCCGCGCTGCCGCCGTAGATCGCGGGCACTTTCGAGCCCATGGCCCGGAGGTACGAGGCGAGCTGACCGCGGTGGTGGATGCCGTGGTTGTTCGCGAAGGCGAGATAGGTTGCGGCAGGTTCCTTCATCATGCCGAAGAAGTCGACCACCTGCGCCAGCTTCTCGGCCGGCGTCGAGCGCAGCCGCTCGAGGCGCCGCGGGAACTCACGCTTGTAGAACTCGACGACGTCATTGACGGTCCTGAAGCCCGCTGCCATCTTCTTCTCAGCGTCCGGGTCGAAGTTGAAGGCGCCATCGCAGATGCTGTCGAGAAACCAGATGTCGCCTGTGGCGAGATGGACGGCCAGCTCCCATCCGGTTCGCGACTTCTCGTCCGGCTTGTAGTCGCGCCGGGCGTCGGGCACGGCCGCGAGCACTTTGCACGTCGCCGGAAACTCGCCCTCCATCGCCTTGGCGAAGAATGTCGCCAGGAATTTGGCTTGTTCTGGGTTCATCGCATCCTCCAGTCTCTTTATCGTGTGAGCTTCCGGTACTTGATCCGGTGCGGCCGGTCCGCCTCCGCGCCGAGGCGCCGCCGCCGATCCGCTTCGTAGTCCTGATAATTGCCCTCGAACCAGACCACGCGGCTGTCGCCTTCGAACGCCAGCATGTGTGTCGCGATGCGATCGAGGAACCAGCGATCGTGGCTGATGACGACCGCGCACCCGGCGTAGTTGAGGAGCGCCTCTTCGAGCGCGCGAAGCGTGTCGACGTCGAGATCGTTGGTCGGCTCGTCGAGGAGCAGCAGGTTCGATCCCCGCCGCAGCAGCGTGGCCAGGTGCACCCGGTTGCGCTCGCCGCCGGAGAGCGTGCCGACCTTGCGCTGCTGCTGCGCGCCCTTGAAGTTGAACCACGACACGTAGGCGCGCGAGGCGACCGCGCGCTTGCCGACCTGGAGCTCGTCCTCGCCGCCCGAGATCTCCTCCCACACGCTCTTGTTCGGATCGAGCGCGTCGCGGCTCTGTTCGACGTAGCCGGGCTGCACGGACTCGCCAAGGCGGAGCGTGCCCGCGTCCGGCTTCTCCTGCCCGGTCACCAGTCGAAACAGGGTGGTCTTGCCGGCGCCGTTCGGGCCGATGACGCCCACGATGCCGCCGCGCGGCAGCGTGAAGGTGAGGTCGTCGAACAGCAGGAGGTCGCCATACGCCTTGCGGAGACCGCGCGCCTCGACGACCACGTCGCCGAGACGGGGGCCCGGCGGGATGTAGATCTCCACCTGCTCGATCTTCTGCGCCGTATCCTCGTTGAGCAGCTGCTCGTAGGCGTTGAGGCGCGCCTTCCCCTTGGCCTGCCGGGCGCGCGGCGCCATCCGGATCCACTCGAGCTCGCGCTGCAGCGTCTTCTGACGCTTGGTCTCGGCCTTCTCCTCGAGCGCCAGCCGCTGCTGCTTCTGGTCGAGCCACGACGAGTAGTTGCCCTTCCATGGGATGCCGGAGCCGCGGTCGAGCTCGAGAATCCACTCGGCGACGTTGTCGAGAAAGTACCGGTCGTGCGTCACGGCGACGACCGTGCCCTTGTAGTCTTTGAGGAAGCGCTCGAGCCAGGCGACCGACTCGGCATCCAGATGGTTGGTCGGCTCGTCGAGGAGGAGCAGGTCTGGCGACCGCAGGAGCAGCCGGCAGAGCGCCACGCGCCGCCGCTCGCCGCCGGAGAGCGTCGAGACGTCGGCGTCGGCCGGCGGGCACCGGAGGGCGTCCATCGCGAGCTCGAGCTGCGAATCGATGTCCCACGCGTTGGAGGCGTCGATCCGGTCCTGCAGGCGGCCCTGCTCCTCGAGGACTTTGTCCATCTCCTCGGGTGAGAGCTCCTCGCCGAGCTTCGCGTTGAGGTCGTCGACGGGTTCAGGCGGGGCTCCTGCGGCAGAAAGCCGACCGAGATGCCGTCGGCGGGAAAGGCCTCGCCGATGAACTCCTGGTCCTCGCCCGCCATGACCTTGAGGAGCGAGCTCTTGCCCGCGCCGTTCAACCCGAGCACGCCGATCTTCGCGCCGGGCAGAAACGAGAGCCAGATGTCCTTGAGGACGGACGTGTCGGGAGGATGCACCTTCCCGAGCCCTTTCATCGTGTAGATGTATTGCATCGTGTTCCGGTGCGTCCCAAAACCCCGAGTATATCAACGTGGCGTCCGGCTTCAGCCGGACCAATGTATTACGCGCCGCGGGCGTGCCGGTCTGCGCCGCCGGCTCCGCATGCCGGGACATCGCGCTCCGACTCGCTGATCTCCTGTCCCGCGCGTCGACTATCAACTGACTCGTGGCCAACCAAGACAGGGCCAGAGATTCACTGGCCGAGATCGGGTCACCAACTTCGGCTATCACATCGTCAGGGTTGATCCACTCGGCGCATGCCGACGCACGGATCGCCACAGGCGGTCCGATTGCGCCTGACACACCAAGCCACGAGTCGGATGCTAGCGCGGATTTCGTTTCTGTGGCGCGAACCCTTCGGGTTCGCGAGGCGAGCCTGAAAGGCTCGCCCCACAAATCCGCGCTAGACGCATTTGAAAAA
>JACPCS010000063.1 GCA_016184455.1 Acidobacteriota bacterium | reverse complement strand
GCGCTGGCCGCCGTGCTGCCGGACGCGGCGCGCGCCTCTCGATCCACCGCGCACGAGCTGGTCGGCCAGCCGGTGGTTTGACGTGGTACGCCGCGCGCTCTCGATTGCCGCCGCCGCGTCGCTGACGATCGCGTCGCCGTTGCTGGCGCAGCAGGCGCGACCGTCGGTGCTGGCGATCGACACCGCCGCGTCGCTCGAGCAGACCGCCGACTTCAACGGCAACCGGCTCACCGGCCTGAGTGTCGATGCGGTGGTGTCGATCGGCCGCCCCGGCCTCGAGGCGATCGTCTGGCCGATCCTGCAGCGGGTCAACAACGGCGCGTGGAACCACGACGTGTGGATTGCGACGGTGCGCTACGAGCGCCCGGGGCCTGTCGGCCTCCGCGTCGACGGCGGCCTGATCCCGTCGCCTGTCGGATTGGCGAACCTCACCGTCCGCCGTCCGCACTTGAACCCGACGATTCAGCAGCCCTCGTCGCTCTTCACGCCGCTTCCCCCGCTCGAACTGCGGGGGCCGCGACCCACTCTGCTCGGTGCCTTCTATCCGTTCGGCACGCAGGTCACCGTGTCGGGCGCGACGTGGGATGCACGCGCGGCGCTCATCGACACCTCGCCGCTGCGACGACGGCGCATCATCTCGCGCATCAACCCGCCGCGGTTCACCAATGTGGTCATCGGCGGCGGGGTCACCCCCGTCGTCGGATTCCGGGTGGGCGCCTCGGTCACGCACGGCGGCTGGCTGCAGGCCGGCGAAAGCCCGCTCATCAGCGCGGATCGCGACGCTACGATTGTGACGGTCGAGTCGGAGTTCTCGATCAGGTACACGAAGCTCGCGGGCGAGTGGGTGCGCGACTCCTTCGAGACGACGCTCGGCACGCGCGTCGCGTCGGGCTGGTTCGTGCAGGGACAACAGACGCTCGCCCCGCGATGGTTCGTCGCCGGGCGCGTCGAGCACATGTCGTCGCCGCTCGTGCTGGGAACCGTCGTGCAGCAGCAGCGGCTGAGCGGGGTCGAGGAGGTGCTCGGCTACCGTTTCACGCCGGAGTTCACCGTGCGCGTCGGCCATCGGGCGCGGCGCAGCTTCGGCCAGCCTGGCTACGATCATCAGGCGTCCGTGCTGCTCGTCTGGTGGCAGCGCTGGATCTAGTCAGGCTCCGGTCGGAAAGAAGACACGCTCGACGAACCAATAGGTGCCCGCAGCGATCACGACGATCGAGCCGCCCCATGCGACGCGGTGACCGAGCGCGTGATTGCGACGCCGGATGACCTCGAGCGCCGTGGCCACGAGGAGCACCACGCCCAGCTGGCCAATCTCCACCCCGAAGTTGAACGAGAAGAGCGACCAGCCGAGCGCCTGGCCCGGCAGGCCGAACTCGCGCAGCACGTTCGCGAACCCGAAGCCGTGCACGAGGCCGAACACGAGCGCCACCCACGCGCGGACGTCGCGGCCGGCGCCGCGCACCAGATTGTCGGCCCCGACGAAGATGATGCTGAGCGCGATCGCCGGCTCGATCACCCGCGGCGACGGCATGATGATGCCGAGCGCCGCGAGCGACAGCGTGATGCTGTGACCCACCGTGAAGGCGGTCACGATCTTGAGGAGCGCCAGCCAGGATCCGCCGAGCAGGAGCAGCCCGACGAGAAACAGCACGTGGTCGGGCCCGATCATGATGTGATGAATGCCCGCCGGGATGAACGTCCGCATCACCGCGAACGCGCCCTGCGTCGTTCCGGTGTAGTAGACGTACTCCTCGCTGGCCGCGTTGAAGATCAGCTGCTGCCACAGCTCATCGCCTTCGTAGATGTTCACGAAGGTCTGGTGCACGGGGTCGTACGGAAAGATGTGGCTGCGGACGTAGAGCGCCCCCGGCCGCGGTACGGGGATCCTGAAGCGCAGCACCACGGCGTGCCGATCGGAGGCGGGCTCCATCCCGAGCCACTCGATCGGGGCGTCCACGTCGGCCCTGACGCGCAGCCGCGGCTCGACGAGCGCCGCCACCCGGTCGCGCATTCGCGCGATCTCGGCCGGATCGAGCAGCCGTTCGGCGGGGTCGATCTTCAGCTCGTAGGCCACATCGACGACGTGCAGCGAGAGCGTCCCGTGCACGGCGTCATCGCGAATCACGAGGTCGAGAAAGCTGAACGGCGCCGGATGCGCCGACGCACTCCGGACGGCGACAAGAACAGCGAGACCAACGAGCGCGGCAACCCTCGAGAGCATGGACCAGCGAATTGTACCCGCTTCATTGGGTTCACCGGGTTCAGCGTGTTCAGCGGGTCTGGTTCAGGAGGTTCAGTCGAGGGGTTCTGCCGCGTGTGCCCGATCGATTCCGTACGGATCGTCGGTGAACGTCACGCCGCCGTCAGGACCCACCCACGCCGTCCAGTAGCCGATGTGCACCGGCAGCGGATCCATGAGCTTCACCCACCGCTCCTGGCCGGCGTGCATCGCCGCATGGATGCGCGCCTCGGTCCACTCGGGCTGATCCCGCAGCACGTCGCGGGCGAGTGCGACCGGCTGCTCGATCCGGATGCAGCCGTGGCTGAGCGCCCGGCGATCGCGGGCAAAGAGCCGCTCGGCGGGCGTGTCATGCAGATAGATGCTGAAGTTGTTCGGGAAGATGAACTTCACGAGGCCGAGCGCATTGTCGGGCCCCGGGCGCTGTCGCAGCCGGAGGGACGATGTCACGCCTTCGTCGGCCCAGTCGATCGCGCGAGAAGGACCAGGGAGGCTCGGAAGCCCATGCCCTTCTCGCCTGCAAGAGTCGGTACCAGCGGCTGCAGCTCACGCCCGGGGCGCGTGGATGGGCCGGTCCAGAGGGCAGGTCGTCAGCCCACTTCGGCGGCAACCACTGTGGCTGCCCCGACCGGCATTGTGGCTGAGCCGCTACGGTGGAAGTGATGCAGCGTCTGCTTGACCTCCCAGCCGACGGCGAGCGTGTAGACGACCGCGTTCACCCGGAGGTGCCGATCCGACCGGAAGCAGCACGCCGCGATGTTATAGGCAGCCATCATCGCCGCCAGCGCGACTGCCGCTCCGTGCACGCCGCATTTGAGCCCTTCGTGATTGCCGCTCGTGCACAACGCCTGCACCATGGCCGTGTCTCCCTGAGGACGCCAGCGTGTTCTCCGCGATACGGTTGAGCAAGGCGCGTGCCACGGGAGGGGAGCTGCCCTAGCTCTTGCGATATCGATGCGCGGTGCTGCGGCCGATGGCCAGGAGGAGCCATCGTGGAAGGAGCCGCCCCAGTACGGCAATCACGCGGTTGACGCGGCCGACGACGGAAACGGGGGTTCCCCGAGAAACGGCCTCGACGCCCGCGCGGGCGACGGCGGCCGCATCCAGCCACATCCAGGGCGGAAGCTCGTTCACTTTCGCGCGGGTGCCCGTGATGTCGTGGAACTCGCTGCGGGTGAACCCCGGACACAGCGCCGTCACGTGCACGCCGGAAGCGTGGACCTCCGCAGCCAGCGATTCGGAAAACTTGACGATCAACGCCTTCGTCGCGGCGTAAAGCGTGTGGCCGGCCGGCGCCGGGACGAGTGCCGCGAGCGATGCCACGTTGATGATGCGCCCGTAGCCGCGGGCGATCATCCCGGGCAGCGCGCGGTGCGTCAGCTCCGCCACTGCAACCACCATCACCTGCAGGAGCGCGGCGTGGCGAGGCCACTCGGTGGCCATGTAGGCGCCGGGGATCCCGAAGCCCGCGTTGTTCACGAGCGCATCGATCGCCAGCCCGCGATCCTCGATCGCCCGCCAGAGCGTCGCCACCGCGGCCGGGTCGGCGAGATCCGCGACGATGACGTGCGTCCGGATGCCGTATCGCTGCTCGAGCCGCGCGGCGACCGCGCACAGCCGGTCCTCGCGGCGTGCGGTGAGCACGACATCGAATCCCTCGGCGGCAAAAACGTCAGCGAATGCTTCGCCGATCCCGGCGGAAGCGCCGGTGACCAAGGCGGTTCTTTGGTTCATGGGTGCTTGGGTGCTTGGGTTCCGGTTCATGGGTTCGGGGTTCACGGGTTCTCGGGTTGGTTCATTCCACCCGTCTGAGAATGAAGCACTTCAAGTAGTAGGTCTCCGGGACGCCGACGAGCACCGGATGGTCGCGGCCCTGCATCCGCTTCTCGACGATCGTCACCGGCGTGCGGCTGTCGACCGACGCCTCGTGCAGCATCGCGGCAAACATCTCCTCGTTGACGTGATAGGAACAGCTGCACGTGACGAGACAGCCGCCCGGCGCGAGCAGGCGCATCGCCCGCAGGTTGATCTCCTTGTAGCCGGCGAGCGCGTTCGGAATCGACGCCTTGTTCTTCGCGAACGCGGGCGGGTCGAGCACGATCGTATCGAAGCGCGCGCCGGCGCGCTCGAGGCGCCGCAGCTCGTCGAACACGTTGGCTTCGCGGGCGTCGATGTGCGGCACGCCGTTGCGCTCGGCGTTGGCGCGGATCCGAGCCACGGCATCGGCCGAGATATCGATCGCCGCCGCCTCGGGGCACTGGCGCGCGAGCCGCAGCGCGAACCCGCCGTGATAGCTGAAGCAGTCGAGCAGCCGCCCGCGCGCGTAGCGGGCTGCCGCCTCGCGGTTCTCGCGCTGGTCGAGGAACAGCCCCGTTTTCTGCCCCTTCCGGAGGTCGGCTTCGTATTCGACGGGGCCCTCGCGCACGACGACCGCTTCCGGGACTTGGCCGTGCAGGACGTCGATGCGCTGCTCGAGCCCCTCCAGCGTCCGGACCTTGGCGTCGTTGCGCGCGAGAATGCCGGCCGGCGCCATCAGCTCGACGAGGAGTGCCGTGAGCTCCGGCAGCAGCCGATCGATGGCCTGCGAGAGCGCCTGCACGACGAGGTAGTCGCCGTACCGATCCACGACGAGCGACGGCAGCAGATCCGCCTCGGCATGGACCAGGCGGTATGCGGTGGCGTCGATCGCCAGCGCCGCGCGGTATGCGATGGCGCGCTCCAGGCGGGCACGGAACAGCGCGAGGTCGGCCGCCGTCTCTCCGCGCGTGAGCATTCGGATCGGAATCTGTGACTGGTCGCTGAACAGCGCGTATCCGATCGTCCGGCGGCGCGGACCGATTACCTGTACGACCGTGCCGGCTTCGGCATCGACGTCGACGACGTCGGCGCGGTAGATCCACGGATGTCCGGTGCGCACGCGCTGCTCGCCGCGCGCGGACACGACGACCGTTCCCGGCATGACGGCATAGTACAATCATCGCCTTATGGCCGACGCCGCACGTCGAAGCTCCGGGATCGCCTCCCCCCTGCAGCGTACGCTGGCAGAAACCGATCCCGAGCTCGCCGACGCCATTCGGCGCGAGACACACCGGCAGGCCGAAGGCCTCGAGCTCATCGCGTCGGAGAACTTCGTCAGCTCCGCCGTGCTCGAGGCGGCCGGCTCGGTGATGACGAACAAGTACGCCGAAGGGTATCCCGGCAAGCGGTACTACGGCGGGTGCGAGTTCGTCGACGTGGCCGAGTCGCTCGCGATCGCGCGGGTCAAGACGCTCTTCGGCGCCGAGCACGCCAACGTGCAGCCGCACTCGGGCGCCCAGGCGAACATGGCCGTCTACATGACGCTCGTCAAGCCGGGCGAGACAGTGCTCGGCATGAACCTGGCGCATGGCGGGCACCTGACGCACGGCCATCCGCTCAACTTCTCGGGCAAGCTGTATACGATCGTCCCCTACGGCGTCCGCACAGACGACGAGCGGATCGATTACGAGGAGCTGGAGCGGCTGGCGCACGAGCACCGGCCGAAGATGATCATGGTGGGCGCGAGCGCCTATCCGCGCGTCATCGACTTCCCGCGCATCGCAGCCGTCGCCGCCGCTGTTGGCGCGCCGATGGTCGTCGATATGGCGCACATCGCCGGACTCGTCGCCGGCGGCGTCCATCCGAGCCCGGTGCCGCACGCCGACTTCGTCACCTCGACGACGCACAAGACGCTGCGCGGGCCGCGCGCGGGCCTGATCCTCTGCCGCGAGCAGTACGCAAAGGACCTGGATCGCACGGTGTTTCCCGGCATCCAGGGTGGGCCGCTCATGCACATCATCGCGGCCAAGGCGGTCTGCTTCAAGGAAGCGATGGAGCCGGGGTTTGCGGAGTACCAGCGGCAGATCGTCGCCAACGCACAGCGGCTCGCCGCCTCGATCGGCAGCCACGGGTTCCGCCTCGTCAGCGGCGGCACCGACAATCACCTGATGCTGGTCGACGTCTTCTCGAAGGGTCTGACCGGCAAGGTTGCCGAGGCCGCGCTCGGCAAGGCCGGCATCACGGTCAACAAGAATGCGATTCCGTTCGACCAGAACCCGCCGATGGTGGCGAGCGGCATCCGCATCGGCACCCCCGCCGTGACCACGCGCGGGATGCGCGAGGCCGAGATGGATCTCATCGGCGACTTCATCGCGCGCGTCCTGCACGCCCCCGACGACGAGCGGACGCTCGGCATGGTGCGGAGCGAGGTCGAGCGACTGTGTCGCAGGTTTCCCCTGTATCCGGAGCGCCTGATCTAGACCTCGCGGAGCAGGTCCGTCAGGTCTTCGCAGACGACGGCGCACTCGCGCGCGTCATCGACGGCTACGAGCCGCGCGAGGGGCAGCGGCAGATGGCGGAGGCGGTCGCCGGCGTCCTCGAGGACGGCGGCACGCTGCTCGCCGAAGCCGGCACGGGCACCGGCAAGACACTGGCGTACCTGGCGCCCGCGATCCTCAGCGGCCGCCGCGTGCTCGTCTCGACCGGCACCAAGAACCTCCAGGAACAGATCTTCTTCAAGGACCTGCCGCTCCTGCAGCAGGCGCTCGGCGTCCCCTTCACCGCAACGCTGATGAAGGGGCGCGGCAACTATCTGTGCCTGCATCGGTGGGAGCTGTATCGCGACGCCGTTGAGGAGGGCGCGAACGCCTCCGGGCGCCTCATCGACGCGGGCGACCGCGTACTCCTGCCGATCGTCGACGCCTGGCTGGCGAGGACCGAGACAGGCGACCGCGCGGAGCTGCGCGAACTGCCGGAGGACGTCGGCCTGTGGAAGGCGATCGCGGCCGAGGCGGAGACGTGTCTCGGGTCGGAGTGCCCGCACTACGACGACTGCTTCGTCACGCGGATGCGGCGGCGCGCCGCCGAGTCGGACGTGGTCATCGTCAATCACCATCTGCTCTGCGCCGATGCGTCGGTGCGTCAGAGTGCGTACGGCGAGGTCATCCCGCCCTGTCCGACGCTCGTGATCGACGAGGCGCACCAGCTCGAGGACATCGCCACCCAGTACTTCGGGTATTCGTTCAGCGTGTTCCGCGTCGACGATCTCGTCCGGGACGTGGAGCGGATCCTGATTGACGATGGTGGAGAGCTGACGCGGGCGCTGGCGCGCGCGTCGGAATGCTCGCGCATCTTCTTCAGCGGTCTGGCGCTCCGAGGGGCGCTTCAGCCGTCGTCGGGATCGGAGACGCGCGTGCGCTACACGGCCGAGGCGCTCGCCGAGCACGACGAGGAGGGCTCCGCGCTCGTTGGCGCGCTCGAAGGCCTCGAAACGGCGCTGGCGGCGGTGAAGTCGCCGGATGATGCGGAAGTCGGCGAGGCGCTCGCGGCGCTGCACCGGCGCGCCGGTGAACTCGCGCGCGACCTGCGGTTCCTGCTCCGCGCCGCCGATCCCGATTTCGTCTACTACGTCGAGACGCGCGGTCGGACCGTGTTTCTGCGCGCCTCGCCGATCGACGTCTCGCGCATCGTCCGCGAGGCGCTCGTCGACCACATGCGGGCGGTCGTGCTGACCTCGGCGACGCTGGCCGTTGACGGTTCGTTTTCGTACCTGAAGGGGCGGCTCGGAATTCGCGACGCGGAGGAGCTGCGGGTCCCGTCGGAGTTCGATTACGCGCGTCAGGCGCTGCTCTACCTCCCGCGGCGCGTCCCGTCGCCTCGCGCGCCGATGTTCGCCCAGTCGGCCGCCCGCGAGATCGTCGAGATTCTGCGGCGGTCGCGCGGACGGGCGTTCGTGCTCTTCACGAGCTACCACGTGCTGCGGACGGTGCAGCCGGTCGTCGAGATGGCGCTCCCCTATCCGATCCTCGTACAGGGCACCGCGCCGCGAACCGAGCTGATCGAGCGCTTCCGCACGACGCCGCACGCGGTGCTGCTCGCCACGTCGAGCTTCTGGCAGGGGGTCGATGTGGTGGGCGAGGCGCTCAGCTGCGTGATCATCGACAAGCTCCCGTTCGCCTCGCCGGCCGATCCGGTCACCGCGGCACGCATCGACGCCATCGAGTCCCGCGGCGGCGACGCGTTCGCCGACTATCAGGTCCCGCTCGCCATCCTCGCGCTCCAGCAGGGCCTCGGCCGCCTCATCCGGCATCGCCGCGATCGCGGCGTCCTGGCGGTGCTCGATCCGCGTCTCCGCACGATGGGCTACGGGCAGCGGTTTCTCGCGTCGCTGCCGCCGGCGCCGGTCACGCACGAGCTCGGGACGGTGGAGCGGTTCTTCGTGTAAACTACGGCCAGAGCGGTAGTTACGTGAAACGCCCCGTGTACGCGCGTGCGCGGCGGAGTAAGATAATTCAGCACTTTTTTCCGGAGGTTTTGATGCGGACCCATTTGATCCGCGGAAGTCTGGCGCTCGCCGTGCTGTTCGTCATGGCGGGGCCGGCCGCAGCGCAGAGCGTCATCCGGGGCCGGGTGGTCGACCAGGGAGGCAAGCCCGTCGATGGGGCGGTGGTCACCATCGAGGCGACCGAGTCGAACCGTCGCGCTCAGGTGAAGACCAACCGCAACGGCGAGTTCATGCAGATCGGCTTGCCGTCGGGCCGCTACAACGTGACCGCGACGAAGGACAACCTCAAGGCGGTTCAGCAGGCGACTATCACGCAGGGCAATCCGACCGAGCTGAACTTCCAGCTGTCGCCGACGAGCGGCCTGACGCCGGAACAGATCAAGCAGAACCAGGAGACGCAGACGCTGGCCGAGCAGGCGATCGCCGCCATGCGGGCGGGCCGCGACGAGGAGGCGATCAAGCTCTTCAACGACCTCGTCGTGAAGGTGCCGACCTGCAGCGACTGTTACTACAACCTGGGCGTGGCGTACTCGAAGCGGCAGCAGTTCAACGAAGCGGAGGCGTCGTTCCGCAAGGCGACCGAGCTCGCGCCGAACTCAGCCGACGCCTACACGGGCCTGGCGAACCTCTACAACGCACAGAAGAAGTTCGACCTCGCGCAGCAGGCGAGCGCGAAAGCGGCCGAGCTGGCCGGCGCGGTGGGCGGCGGCGGCAGCGCCGAGGCGCTCTACAACCAGGGCGTGATCCTCTGGAACGCGGGGAAGTTCGCCGAGGCGAAGGAGCAGTTCGAGAAGGCGGTTCAGGCGGATCCCAAGCTGGCGATGGCGTACTACCAGCTCGGCATGGCGAATCTGAATCTTGGACAGGTGCCCGCCGCGCGCGAGGCGTTCGAAGGCTATCTGAAGGCCGACCCGAACGGGCCGAAGGCGGCCGAAGTCCAGGGATTCCTGAAGCAGCTCCCGCAGTAACGTGATTGCCGATCGGCTGGCCGGGGTCCGCGCGCGCATCGCCGCCGCGGCCCGGTCGGCCGGCCGCGACCCCTCCAGCGTTTGTCTCGTCGCCATCTCCAAGACCTTTCCGATCGATCTCGTCCGCGAGGCGTACGCGGCCGGGCACCGCGACTTCGGCGAGAACCGCGTGCAGGAAGCGCTCGACAAGATCGACGCCTCACGCGACCTTCCGCTGCGCTGGCATCTCGTCGGCCATCTGCAGTCCAACAAGGCGCGGCGCGCGGCCCCGGCGTTTGCGACCATTCAATCGATCGACAGCCTGGATCTGCTGCGGAAGATCGACGTCGCCGCCGCCGAGGCGGGGGCGTCGCCGGAATTGCTCATTCAGGTCGACCTCGCAGGCGAGGCCACGAAGTTCGGCGTGCCTCCCTCCGACGTGCCGGCGCTCTTCGACGCCGCCTCACGTCTGCGCGCCGCGCGCCTCGTCGGCGTGATGACGCTGCCGCCCTACCCGGAGACGCCGGAGGACTCGCGCCCCTGGTTCAGGCAGCTTCGCGAGCTGCGCGACGGCTGGATCGCCGCCGGCGTGCCGGCGGCGATGCTGCGCGAGCTGTCGATGGGGATGAGCGGCGACTTCGAGGTCGCGATTCAGGAAGGCGCAACCATCGTGCGCGTCGGCACGGCGATCTTCGGCCGACGGACACCTACACCGTAACCGTATCGAGCCGCGACTCCACGTAGGGCGACTCGTTGACGACCGGCGCCTTGCGCCTGGCGGCCACCATCCAGCACTCCCGCGCCGAGGCGGCGATGACGACCAAGACGACCACCATGAAGCCGAGGCACAGCACGGCGTCGACGCGATCGTTGAAGATCATCCGCGCGGCGTTCGGGTCGGTCGAGGTCGCGAGCGACCGGGCGTGAGCGAGGAACCCGAGCCCTGGCAACGGTGAGAAGACCTTTTGATACCCGGCCGTGAGCGTCGCCGACGCGAGCCACGCGAGCGGCACCACCGTCACCCAGACGTAGCGGAGCTTCCCCATCTTCACGAGGATCGTCGAGACGACGCACAGCGCCACCGCCGCGAGCAACTGGTTGGCGATGCCGAAGAGCGGCCACAGCGTGTTGATGCCGCCCAGCGGATCGACCACGCCTTGATACAGGAAGTACCCCCACATCAGCACGACGAGCGCCGAGGTGATGATGATGCTCGGGTACCACGACACCCGGCCCATCGGCGGGTACACGTGCCCGAGCATCTCCTGCAGCATGAAGCGGCCCACGCGCGTCCCCGCGTCGACCGTCGTCAGGATGAAGACCGCCTCGAAGAGGATCGCGAAGTGATACCAGAGGCCGAGGCCGGCGCCGCTGAATACGCCGCCGAGAATCCCGGCCATGCCGACCGCCAGACTCGGCGCGCCGCCGGTGCGGGACAGCAGCGTCGCCTCACCCATCTGCTGCGCGAGCTCGGTCATCTGCTCCGGCCGCAGCATGAACCCCCACTGCGCGATGGCGCTGGCGGCGCTCTCGGGCGTCGTGCCGAGGATGGCCGGGCCGACGTTCATCGCGAAATAAACGCCCGGGTCGAGGCTCGCGGCCGCGATGAGCGCCATCAGGCCCACGAGCGATTCGGCCAGCATCGATCCGTACCCGATCAGGCGGATGTCGGTCTCGCGCCGCACGATCTTGGGCGTCGTGCCGCTGGAGATGAGCGCGTGGAAGCCCGACATCGCGCCGCACGCGATCGTGATGAACGCGAAGGGGAACAGCTTGCCCGCAAACACCGGGCCGCTGCCGTCGATGAACTGCGTGACGGCCGGCAGCTGCAGCGGCGGCATCAGGACGACGATGGCCCCGCCGAGCACCAGAATCGTCCCGATCTTCAGGACCGACGAGAGGTAGCCGCGCGGCGTCAGGAGCAGCCAGATGGGCAGCACCGACGCGACGAACCCGTAGACGATGACGCCCCACGCGAGCTGCGGACCGGACCACGTGAACGCCGGGCCCCACGTCGCATGCTGCGCTACCCACTGCCCGCCGAAGAGCGACGCAATCAGCAGCGCCACGCCGATGACGGTCGCTTCGGCCACCTTGCCGGGGCGCACGTTGTTCATCCAGACGCCCATCAGCAGGGCGATCGGGATCGTCGCCGCAATCGTGAAGAGGCCCCAGGGGCTGTCGCGCAGCGCGTTGACGACCACGAGCGCGAGCACGGCGAGCAGGATGATCATGATGGCGAAGACCGCCACCATCGCCGCCATGCCGGCAATCGGATTGACCTCGTCCTTCGCCATCTGGCCGAGCGACTTGCCGTCGCGCCGGACCGAGGCGCAGAGGACGATCATGTCCTGCACGGCGCCGCCGAGCACCACGCCGGCGATGAGCCAGATGGTGCCGGGCAGGAAGCCGAACTGCGCCGCCAGCGTCGGCCCGACCAGCGGCCCGGCGCCTGAAATGGCCGAGAAGTGCTGCCCCGCCGCGACCCACTTGGTCGTCGGGCAGAAGTCGCGGCCGTTGTTCAGCCGTTCGGCCGGCGTGGCGCGGCGGTCGTCCAGCCCGAAGACGGTATAGGCCAGGTAGCGCGAGTAGAACCGGTACGCGACCAGGTAGGAACAGACGCCCGCGATGACGAGCCAGCCGGCGCTGATCGTCTCCCCGCGCGACAGCGCCAGCACGCCGAAGCCGGCGGCGCCGAGCGCGCCGACGCCAATCCACAGCAGTATCGAAAGAAGCTTGTTCATAAGGTCCTGATGTCCGCCTCCGCGGCCTCGATGTAGTCTCCGCGAACCTCGGGCCTCCGTCAACCCGCCGGCCGCCGCTACCTGCTCGCGGGGAACTGGGCGGTCCCACGCTCCATCAACGGCGCCACGCCATCCGGGTCGACCCGCACAACCACGTAACTCGTGAACTCGTCGGCCATCTCCCATTTATGCGGCGTGCCCGCCGGGATGATGAGCACGTCGCCCTTCGCGATCGTGACGTCCCTGGCACCGACAGCCGTTCTCCCGCGGCTGCCCCGGCCGTTGCCCGCACTCACAGGCCGCCGCTCCCAGTCCGTGAGCCTGCCACCGAGCTTCATGTGCCCGCGGCCCTCCATCACGTAGTACACCTCGGCGACATCGTCATGAACGGCATAGAACGGATTGCTCTGTCCCTTGCTCCGGGTGACGACGCTGATGCCGACCTGCCTCTTGTCGCCACCGCCGCCCAGCTTCACCATGTTCATGGGCACATCGTCTTCCTTCGCGGCGACCATCTTTTTCTTGTGTTCCTCGATCTGCGCGGCCGTGATCAGCGTCGCCGGCAGATCGTAGCGATGGCCGGCCAGCATCACCGGCGAGGGATCGTTCTTTTCCTGCTGCGCCAGGCTCGTCGACGCGGGCAGATTCAGCGTGATGACACACGCCACGAGGACGAATCGCTTCATGATGGTCTCCTCCTCTATCTCACCGGGAACCGCGTCTCCACGTAGGTGACGGACCCGTCAATCTGACTGAACCAGTGCGGCGTGCCCGGCGGCAGGATCACGAAATCGCCCGCCTGGACCTTCTGCGACACGCCGCCCTTGATGCCGGCCGTCCGGTCCTTGGGGTCGGGCATCGTGCCGCCCGTCACGAAGATCCCGCTGCCCTCGACGAAGTGATAGACCTCGGTCAGGTCCTCGTGCACGCTGGCATTGTTCGGCCCGGCGACCCGGCGCCGCACGACGATCTGGCCGCCGCCGGCCTCGACCACTTGCGTGTTCTGCCCGGCCACGATGCCCAGCTCGGGCTTCGACCTGTCGAGCTCGGTGCGGATCTGCGCGGCGCTCTTGTACGTACCGGGCTTGCGCATGCCGCCTTGTCCCGGAGCCGCCGATGCCGTCGGCCGTGATGCCGTGGGCGGCGGCAGTCCGAGCAGACGCGCCGGGTTTTCCTTCACCATCATGTCGAGCTGGCGCTCGGTCACCCCCCTGGCCCGCAGGGCCCGTGCCGCGAGGACGATGCAATCGGCGGGCAAGGGATTGTTGTTCTGGCCGCAGTCGGTCCCCATGACGATCGATTCGGCGCCGAGCCGTTGAATCTGCTTGACGGCGAATGCGATCTTCTCCTCGGGCTTGTCGCCGTCCTGATAGAAGTCGGCGTTCACCTCGACGAAGGCGCCAAGCGTCTTCACTTCCTGATACTGCGCGTCGGTCAGGTTGTCGCCCGGATGCGTGAGAAGCACCGGCACGCCGAGACGCCGGCCCTCGCGCGCCAGCAGCACATGCTCCTCGGGCGTGGCGTGGCCCGTGGCGAGGACAACGGTGCCGTTGCTGTCGACGGTCTTGATCTTCGCCAGCAGCGCGATGATCGCCTTCGCTTCGGGCAGCAGCTCCCCGTTGCGGACCGTCGCCACCGCGCGCGGCAGGTTCGGGAAGAGCGGCGCCCACGGCGTGACCCACGGGCGGCCATCGTTCTGCGGCACGCGGACGTCGCGCGTCGGCATCTCGACGATGCGGCCCCAGCCGCCTTTGACGGACGTGAACTGCATCACCGCCGCCGGATTGAGGCCGCCGACCGTGAGGTTGAGCGCGAAGCGCCCGAACACGTCGATTCCGGGCACCGCGTTGCGGGCGAGGTAGGCGGACGCGGCCGAACTGACGTCCATGTGCGTCTTGTAGGCAAACCCCCGCATGCCCCGCGCCTGGGCCATGAGCGCCATATCGACGGCATCCATGGCGCGAGGCATCTGGCCCCCGCCGCTCATGTCCGGGTCGAGGTGCGCGTGCAGGTCGAGTGCGCCGACCAGCACCGGATCCTGGAGCTTCAGATCGATCGGCCCGTTGGACCCCTTCCAGCTCGGCGCGGGGGCAGGGGTCTGCCCCGCGGTGGCCGCGGTCAGCAGGCCCAGGCACGACAGCAGGACGGCCGATCGCACGTACATGGTGGCGCGTTTCGTCATCACAAACGTCCTTTCGCGCGACCATACTATCGCGCGATGACCACCGAAGTCCCGGGCGGCGTAATCGTGTCCGTGCGGGTGATCCCGCGCGCCGGGCGTTCGGGTCTGGCGGGCACGCGCGACGGCGCGCTGCTCGTCCGGCTCACGGCTCCGCCGGTCGAGGGTGCAGCCAATGCCGAGCTCGTCGAGGTCCTCGCCAAGGCGCTCGGCGTGCCGAAGCGCGCCGTGGCGATTGTGTCGGGCGAACGCGGGCGGTTGAAGCGGGTGAGGGTGGACGGGGTGACCGCGGACATGGTCAACTCAAAACTCGAGACGCAAAACTCAAAAAGGGCGTTTTGAATTGCTGAACGCCGATTTCGTCATCGACCGCGCGGACCTGGTGGCGACCTGCGCGGGGCCCGCGCCGCGCCGCGGACGCGACCAGTGCAACCTCGGGGCGATTCGCGGCGGCTCCGTCGCCGCCCGCGACGGACGCATCGTCTTTGTCGGACCGGCCGACGCGCTCGGCCGCCAGGTGGCCGTCGAGCCCGACGCCGTGCGGCTCGACGCGCGCGGTTGCACGGTCGTCCCCGGATTCGTCGATCCTCACACGCACCTTGTGTACGCGGGCGACCGGCGCGACGAGCTGCAGCAACGTCTGGCCGGCGCCACCTATGCCGAGATTGCCGCGGCGGGCGGCGGCATTGCACGCACCGTCGCGGCCACCCGCGCCGCGTCGGAGGACGAACTCGTGCGCCTCGCGCGCACGCGGCTCGACGAGATGGCCGCGTGGGGCACGACGACGTGCGAGGTCAAGAGCGGCTACGGTCTGACGCTCGAGTCGGAGCTCGCGCAGCTCCACGCCATCCGCCGGCTCGATGCCGAGCATCCCGTGGACCTCGTGCCGACGTTCCTGGGCGCGCACGACGTGCCGCCGGAGTACCGCGGACGGTCAGACGACTACGTCGCGCTCGTGGTCCACGAGATGATCCCGAAGGTCGCCGAGGCGAGGCTCGCGGAGTGGTGCGACGTCTTCTGCGAGGAGGGTGCGTTTACGCCGGAGCAGTCGGCCGCAATTCTCCGCGCGGGCGCACGTGCCGGTCTGAAGCCGCGCATCCATGCCGACGAGCTCGCGGCGAGCGGCGGCGCCCGCGTCGCCGCGGAGGTGGGCGCGCGGTCCGCCGATCACCTCGTATTCGTCGACGAAGGCGCCGCGGAGGCGTTGGCCGCCGCCGGTGTGTGCGCCGTCCTGCTGCCGATCGCCGCGCTGTACCTGAAGCTCGGACGCTACGCGCCCGCGCGCATGCTGATCGATCGCGGCGTGCCCGTGGCGCTCGGCACCGATAGCAATCCCGGCGCCGGGCTGTCCTCCTCGATGCCGTTCGCCATCACACTGGCGTGCTTCGCGATGGGGATGACGCTCGAAGAAGCGCTCGTCGCGGCGACGCTCAATGCGGCATGGTCGCTCGATCGCGCGGAGGCGGTGGGCAGCCTCGAAGCCGGCAAGCTGATGGATGCGGTCGTGCTCGACGGCGACCTGACCAGCCTCATCCGCGTCGGCCGCTCGCCTGTTCGGGCCGTCGTCACGAAAGGAAGGTTGGTGGTTAGTGGTTGATCCATCTTTTCGCACGATGGCGCTGGTCGACCTGCTCGACGCCTTCGCGTCGAACGAGCCGGTGCCGGGCGGCGGGTCGGCCGCGGCGCTCGCCGGCGCGCTCGGCGCGTCGCTCCTCATCATGGTGGCCGGCCTGCCGAAGACAAGGACGGGCGCGCCCGAGGAAGCCGCCGATCTTGCCGAGGCGTCGGCGCGCCTCCGGCCCCTGCGCGACTCCCTGCTCGAGCTGGTGGACGATGACAGCCGCGCGTATCAGAAGGTGCTCGAGGCGATGCGACGGCCGAAGGGGACCGACGCGGAGCGCGAGGCGCGGCGCGGCGCGATCGAGGGGGCGATGCAGGGCGCCACGCGCGTGCCGCTCGAGACGATGCGGTTCTGTCAGCAGGCGCTGCGCGGCGCGACGGCCGTCGCCACCGACGGCAACCGCCACGCGTCCACCGACACCGGCACCGCCGTGGAGCTCCTCGTCGCGGCGCTGCACAGCGCCGGCATGAACGTCGACGTCAATCTGAAGAGCGTGTCGGACGAGGCGTTCGTGGAGCGCGTGACTGCCGAACGCGCGGAGCTGGCGGCAGATGCGGACGCCGACGCCGCCCGCGCCCGCGAGCTTCTACGTACGTAGTGTCAATGAATCTGATGCAGGAGGCGTCCCCAGCGGATCCCGCTCAGCATGCCGCCGAGCCCGCCGGTGTCCTCGCCGAACGAGAAATAGACGAAGAGCGCCTTCCCCTTCACGTAGCTTCGCGGCAGGAACCCCCAGTACCGGCTGTCCTGTGAGTTGTCGCGGTTGTCGCCCATCATGAAGTAGTGGTCCTCGGGCACCGTGACGGGCCCGTACTGCACGCGGACGTCGAACTCGCCGTTGCCTTCCTCGTCCGGAGGAATCAGGAACTGCACGTACGCCTCGTCGAGCGGCTTGCCGTCGATGGAGACCTTCTTGTTCTTCAGCTCGATCGTCTCGCCGGGCAGGCCGATCACGCGCTTGATGAAGTCGCGCTCGGGGTCCTCGGGATACTTGAACACGACGATGTCACCGCGGCGGATGGGATCGATCGGGAGCAGGATCCGCTCGAGCGGCGTCGCCGTGGGGGCGTAGGCGAACTTGTTCACGAGCAGGTGGTCGCCGATGAGCAGGTTTTTCTCCATCGAGCCGGTCGGGATCTTGAACGCCTGCACGACGAACGTGCGGACGAAGAGCGCGAGGATCACGGCGATGCAGATCGATTCGAAGTACTCCCGCGCCGTCGACTTCTTGAACGGCTTCACCTCATTCATTCCGTCCCCACCTTCAGCACCGCGAGGAACGCCTCCTGCGGAATCTCGACCCGGCCGACGCGCTTCATCCGCTTCTTGCCCGCCTTCTGCTTCTCGAGCAGTTTGCGCTTCCGCGTGATGTCGCCGCCGTAGCACTTGGCGAGCACGTTCTTGCGGAGCGGCCTCACGCTCTCGCGCGCGATGATCCGGCTGCCGATCGCCGCCTGAATGGCAATCTCGAACAACTGCCGCGGGATCAGCTCCCGCATCTTGGCCGCCAGCGCCCGCCCGCGCTCGTAGGCGGCGTCGCGGTGGACGATGATCGACAGGGCATCCACCGGCTCGCCGTTCACCAGGATATCCATTTTGACGAGCGGCGACTCCCAGTAGCCGGTCACATGGTAATCGAGCGAGCCGTAGCCGCGCGAGATCGTCTTCAGCCGGTCGTAGAAGTCGAGGACCACCTCGTTGAACGGCAGCTCGTAGGTGATGAGCACGCGGTCCGACGTCAGATATTCGAGCTTCTTCTGGATCCCCCGCTTGTCCTGGCAGAGCTGCAGGATGGGGCCGACGTACTCCGACGGCGTCAGGATCATCGCCGTGATGATCGGCTCCTCGAGCGTGGCGATCCGGCCTGCCTCGGGCAGCTTGGCCGGACTGTCCACCTCGTGCACGTCCCCGTCCGTCGTCGTCACGCGATACAGCACGCCGGGGGCCGTCGTCACCAGGTCCATGCCGAACTCGCGCTCGAGCCGCTCTTGGACGATCTCCATGTGCAGCAGGCCGAGGAAGCCGCAGCGGAAGCCGAAGCCGAGGGCCGCCGAGGTCTCGGGTTCGTAGTGGAACGACGCGTCGTTCAGCCGGAGCTTTTCGAGCGCCTCGCGCAGCTGCGGATACTCGTGGCCCTCCACCGGATACAGGCCCGCGAAGACCATCGGCTTCAGCTCCTTGAAGCCGGGGAACGGCTCCGGCGTCGGCCGCGCCGCTTCGGTGACGGTGTCGCCGATCTTCGCGTCGGATACCCGTTTGATGTTCGCGACGACGAAGCCGACCTCGCCGACACCGAGCTCCTCGACGGGCACGGCCTTGGGCGAGAAGATGCCCAGCTGATCGACCTCGTAGTCCTGAGCGGTCGCCATCAGCCGCACCTTCATCTTGGGCCGCAGCACGCCGTCGATGACGCGGACGACGATCACGACGCCGCGGTAGGCATCGTACCAGGAGTCGAAGATGAGCGCCTTGAGCGGCGCGTCGGGGTTGCCGGCCGGCGGTGGAAGCCGTTCGACGACCGCCTCGAGGATCTCGCGGGTGCCGGTCCCTTCCTTCGCGCTGGCGAGGAGCGCGCCCGAGGCGTCGAGACCGATGATCTCCTCGAGCTGCCGCTTGCACTCGTCGGGCTGCGCGCTCGGCAGATCGATCTTGTTGATGACCGGGATGATGTCGAGATTGTGGTCGGAGGCGAGATACGCGTTGGCGAGCGTCTGGGCCTCGACGCCCTGCGCCGCGTCGACCAGGAGCAGCGCGCCTTCGCAGGCGGCCAGCGACCTGGTCACCTCGTAGCTGAAGTCGACGTGCCCCGGCGTGTCGATGAGATTGAGGACGTACTGCTCGCCGCGTGTGGTCGTGTAGTTCAGGCGGACCGGATGCGCCTTGATCGTGATGCCGCGCTCGCGCTCCAGGTCCATGGCGTCGAGGACCTGCGCTTCCATCTCGCGCGCCTGGAGGGCGCCGGTGAGCTCGAGGAAGCGGTCCGCCAGCGTCGACTTGCCGTGGTCGATGTGCGCGATGATCGAGAAGTTCCGGATGTGGGCCTGGTCCATACCGACGCTCACCGGACCTTCGTCGAGGCGAGCCGAAAGAGCGGCAGGAGGTCGCTCTGCGGCAGCGCAGCCTCGAGAGTCGTCGAGGTACGTTCGATGTACTCGGTATCGAGCATGTGACGGTACGCGGCCGCAACCGCGACGACGTCGTCGACGTCGTCGACGTCCTTTGGGCGGCCTGCCAGAACCTTCATCACGATGAGATCCTCGGGCGGCACCAGTCGAATGGCCACCCCTTCAATCTCGCGGCGCTGGACGCGGTCGAATCGGCGAGGAGCTCAGCGACGGGCGAACGCATGGGCGGCCCGGTCGAGGCGCGCGCGCAGCAGCAGATGGCCGTCCAGATCCGCGTCGCGCCCGCGATCGTCGGGAAACGCCGGCTGGACGCGCCGCACGTGCTGGAGGAGCGCCTGCGCGGCGCGCCATGAGACCTGCCGGTCCTCGGCGAAGCGGCCGGCCCAAAACGCCGTCTTCGCGGCGGCGACCTCGTGCCACCGGCGGTTCACGAACTCGCGAATCGCCCGTTCATCCATCGGATCCAATTGTACCCGGACGAGCGTGCGTTCCGTTGAGGCGTCGTGCCCGGCTCCAGGTCAGGCCGGCACACCGCCGACGTCGTACGTCTTCAACACCTCGTCGCCGTAGTGGTTGATCACCTTCACGGCAATCTTGCCGGTCTCTGGAGGCGCAAACGGGCGGCTCACGGTGCTGTACAAGGAGGACCACGCCGCCTCGTTGATCTCCGCGCGGAGCGCGCGTTTGAGCTTTTCGTATGGCTCGTCGGCGCCGGTGAAGTACGCGTGCCTCACGAAGAAGCTTTCGCCGTCGTAGTTCGTGTCGATGAACCAGCAGGCGATGTCGTCGGTCGAGTGGCTTCGGATCTGTCCCGTCGTCGGGTCGTAGACGTCGACGCCGCGTACCTCCACGGTGAGATTTTCCTCAACCCCCTCGGTGGTGATCTTGATGTCCGGTTCTCCGAACACCATGAAGAGATTGCCGGCGCCGGTCTTCTTGAGCAGCTCGTCGCCCATCGACAGGTCCGGGTTCACGCGAGTGACAAGGACAGTCAGCTTGTTTCGCAGCTTCCTTCACGTGCTGCGCGCCGACGGTGCCGTGCTCCGGGCCGATCGAGACGGCGACCCGTCTTGTCTTGCCGTCTGAATCGACGTACTCGCCTGCGGCCTGCAGCCACCGGCCTGCGTGCGGGTCGAGCCGGGTGAAGACCAGCCGCTCGTTCTTCACCGTGTTCTGCACACCTGCCTTGCGCAGGTTGTCGAGGATCATCTGCTCGAACTGCACGACATTGTCGCGCTGGCCCTCGCGTTCGGCGACCGGTCGGTCTTCGTCTGTTGCCAGGACGCGATGGGGCGAGAGGCTCTCCACAGTGAACGGCCCTGCGACGCGGATCCGTTTCGGGTCGTCGTACGGCTTGTCGTAGAGCAGCTCAGTCTCGGCGTGGCGCTGAATCGCCGCGTCAATCTCCTCGCGCGTCATCCCTTCACGCATGTCCGAGTTGTTGGCAATCGACTTGAGCGTGACACGAAGCCTTTCCGGACATCACCTTCAGTCTTGTACTCAGGCGGCACCTTGCCGGTGACCTCGGCTTCCTTGCGGATGCCTTCAGGCGAGTCGGCGAGCAAGTAGTACGGATATCTCGCGGCCATCAGCCGCGTGCGCGCAAGCGCCAGCGCCACACGGCTCGTGTCGCACGTGATCCAGCGGCGCCCCCACTGCTCGGCGACGTACGCGGCAGTCCCAGATCCGCATGTGGGATCAAGGACCAGGTCGCCGGGGTCAGAGGTCATTAACAGGCAACGTTCGACCATCTTTGTGTGTGTCTGAACGACATAGGACTTGTCTAGTTCACCGGTCGTGTCCATCCAGATGTTTGCCAGCTTGGTGACTGGGAAGTCCTCGTGGAAGATCACGTACCGAAGCGTCTGACCCGAATCCGATACGCGTCGAGCCAACGCAAGCTTTTCCATGCCGGCCTTCGTCGTCTTCCAACTCTTGCCTGAACTTGTTCGGTAGGTCTGTCTATTGAACTCGAAATCGAAGATGCATGACGGCGTGTAGCCGCTCGACGCCAAGTCCATGTCAGCAAAGGGCCGACTTCCGGGAGGAAGAGCGCTCAGTTCACTTTTCTCAGCCGCGCTCAAAGGGCGACGGGTACCATCCGGCAGCTCCACGCTCGAATATCGAGACTTGTCGCCCGTTTCCCGTTCGACAAACAGGTCGCGGAACCTGCAAAGTTCGTTATCTCGAGCGTACCAAAGCAGGTGATCTGCAACCGATGGAAGGCCAACCGAAGTGAGCGGCACCGATGTACGGAAGCTGATTATCGAACGGAAGTTCTCGCTACCGAATACTTCATCGAGCACGCAGCGAACCAGGTGCATGTTCTCATCCCCAATTTGCACGAAGAAGCTGCCGCTTTCGGTCAGCAGCTCGCGCGCGATCGTCAGGCGGTCCCGTAGGTACGCAAGATACGAATGGATCCCCAGCTTCCACGTGTCACGGAACGCGCGGATCTGCTCCGGCTGGCGCGTGGCATCCTCGACCTTGCCGTCCTTGACGTCGCGCTTGCGCGTCGAGACCTGCCAGTTCGAGCCGAACTTGATGCCGTACGGCGGGTCGAAGTAGATGGTCTGGACCTTCCCCTTGAGGCCCTCCTTCTCGGCCAGGCTCGTCATCACCAGCAGCGAGTCGCCGAGGATCATCCGGTTCGACCAGTGCGGCTGCCGGTCCGCACGGTGGCTGTAGAAGTCCACCTTCTTCGAGAAGTCATCTTCCAGCCCGTTGAAATCGCTGAAGAGCGTCAGTTCGGGCTCCGGCTCGCCCGCCTTGGCGGTGTCGCGCAGGTTCTCGATGAGCGCCTGCGGGTGCACCTTCTCCTGGATGTAGATGGGCACGACGGGCACCTCGAGCGGCGTGGCGTCCTGCTCGTCCTTCCCCTTCCAGACGAGCTGCGGGTCGAGCGACGGGTCGCGCGGATAGAGCATCCGCTTCGGCGCGCGCTCCTCATCCGCCACGAAATCACGCAACTCCTCCGTCGGGATGTTGATTCGGGAGTCCTTGTGCTTGATCGCCTCGACCCGTGTCGGTCCCGCCCTCTTGGGAGTCCTCTTGGCCATTCGTTTCCTGTGGCTGAAAGCAGGCGATTAGTAGACCACGAAGCACACCAGCGGGTGTAGCGAGGATGTGCCCCGGCCCTCGCATTGGACGGCCCATGACTCGGAGGGATATCGGCGGAAAGCAGCGCTTACGGGCGACTACTTCAACGGCGGAAAACGTGGCGGGTCCGCGAGCTCCTGGGCTGCCGAGCGCTTTAGCACGTCCTCGCGGACCGGAATCTCGCGCACCTGACCGGAGGCTGGCTTTGACGCAGTAGTCTGCTTAGACGTATTTGGTTGAGACGCCGTCTGCGGGTTCATGGAACCTCCCCGATCTCGTCAAACACCAGCGACTATGGTCAGTGTGAACGCACGCCGTGTGGGTTGTCAACCGGCGCCCGGCGTCATATCCGCAGCGCGGCGAGAATCTTGCCAAGCCGGATGAAATACTCTGCCAATTCCTGTTCGTTTGCCTGGAGTTCGTTGGAGCCTTTCTCAGAATACGCGTCGAGGTTGATCACACCCACACTGCGGTATGACGGGCTGAGGTCGTCCGATTTTTCCAGAATTGGGATGCTCAGAACCGCCCTGAGGTGGCGCGTGCGGCGAAGCTGCCCATGCGACAGATGAAATTCGTTCCCCAACAGCCACTCCTCCTTGAAGCTCTGGATCTGCCGTGGCGTCGCATCGAAGTACACACTCTGTGGCCTCATCGTACGGAAGGCCTTTCCACACGCGCCCTGAAACTCGCTGATCCACATGTTCGCATCGACGTGTCCCCGCGGTGGATCGAAGCCGTCGTTCCAGGTCCATTCGAATACTCGCACGAGCCACAGGAAGTACCAGCGGCGCCTTGCGTACATGATGTTGATTCTGATCTCGGGGCTGAGCCGGACCCGCCATTCAGCGCGCTTTTCTTCCAGGTAGTGCTTCCGGAATGCACGAAGCGAGCGGGTCGGCCAATACAAATCAACCGCTTCGTACGCCAACGCCCCGATGAGCGCGACGGTGCTGATCAGAATGCGGAGAGAGAGTTCGACTTCTTGCTTCGGTCCGGAGAAGAAGAGGATTTCGACTCGATCCATTGGCGCCGCCTCGCGGTGGCCGAAGAAGTTGAGGAGTGACCAGTCCATCGTGAGCAGCGGCGCCAGCACAAGAGCGGCCTGCACGCCATAGCGCACGACCAGTTTGAAGAGTGCCATCTGCATCGGCCGGTAGCTCAGACTGCGGGGGCTCCAATAGTCGCAAGCACGGCACGGAGGGTCCGCTGCGCATCCCACGGGTCCGTGATCTCGACGAACCCCCAGCGCCCGAACCCGCCATGGTTGTTCACCGCCGGCACCCAGAGCGTCCGCGCCGTGCTCACTTTCGCGGCCTTGTCCTTGCGCGCCTCCCCGGACACCTCGATCACGAGATTCAGATCTCCAAGCTTGGCGATGAAGTCGGGGGAGTACTGCTTCTCTTCCCCGTTGAGCGTGTAGGGGATGGTGAAATTCAGCCCCTGGTTCTTGACGTAGGCGGTGACCTCCGGCATCTCCTCCAGCGCCTGCGCCAGCTTCTGCTCCCACGACCCGGTGTCCGCCACGACGTGCGAGACGTGGCACTTCGTCGGATCGGTCGGATAGACCGCCTTCGTCGTATCGAAGTCCACGTAACGGGTCGACCCAATCGTGTCGTACGGACGCAGCAGCGGGCGCAGAGCAGGGGTACCCTCGGAGCTCGCCACGATCGCTTTGTAGATGCGGTCGGCGGCGTCGTGGGCGAACTCGATGAGGAGCAGGAGCTGCGGAAAGGTGTTGTCCTTGCAGGTGAGGCACTCGGCCAGCCAGCGCTTCGTGATTGCGAGCACCTGCGGGAACAGCCACGCCTGCACCTCGGCGTCGAAGCGGTGCTCGGACGGCCGATCGCGCCGCTCCTCGCCGTCCTGGCGGAAGTACTTTTCCAACGTCAGCTTGGCGAGGAGAAACGCCACTTCCGCCTCACGACGCTTCCGCAAATCGTCCAGCGTATGGATGCTCCCCTCGCCCACGATCGGCCGGTTCTCGGTCTTGGTCGGAACGTCGGCCGTCGACAGCGCGAGCAACGACTCGCCGGAAAACCGGGCATCAAGCCTTCGGGCGGGAATCTCGTACCGGTACCCCACGAGCCGCGGGAACGTGATCTCGCACGCAATCCGATCCTCCAGTGCCCTGACGCGTGTCGGAAGCGCCCCAGGGGTGGGGGTCGTCGTCGATCCCGACGTAGGGATGAACGAGAACGGCACGCCGTACACCTCGGCGTACTCGGGGGTGAATCGCCCGCCGTCATCGAGGGCATAGCTCATGCGCCGGAGCCCGCGCCCGACCACTTGTTCACACAGGAGCTGCGTGCCGAACGCACGTACACCGAGAATGTGCGTGACCGTGTTGGCGTCCCAGCCTTCCGTCAACATCGAAACCGACACGACGCAGCGCACGTGCTCGCCGAGCTTGCCGGCCTTGCCGACGGTGTTCATCACCTCGCGAAGCAAGTCTTCGTCGCTCAGGTCGTCGGCGCTCCGCCCGGGAAACCGCTGCTGGTATTCAGCCTTGAACTCCTCGATTTCGGCGGCGGCGATCCGCTTGAACTCGGGTGACATCCCTTCGCCAGATTCGAGCTGCTCAGAGTCGACGAGGATCGTGTTCGGCCGTGCGGACCAGCATCCGCGATCCTCGTTGTTGAAGAGGGGCAGCGCGCCTGGCACCACCACTTCCGAACCGTCCGACAGGGGCTTGCTCCACCCCGCGACGTAGTCGAACACCAGCTTCGATACGTTGGTGTTGTTGCACACGACGACGAACACCGGCGGGGTCAGTCCGCGCGCACGCGCCTCGCTGTTCTGCTCCCACCGCCTGAACGCTTGTTCGTAGTTTCCGTACAGGCTATGAAGAGCACCCTGGAGCTCCGCGGGCAGCCTTGGTTCGCCCGTGACGGCGTCGGTCTTCCGCCCCTTCTTCGGAAGCCCGTCCCGAATACGGATCCAGAGATCGCGGTAGGTCGGCTGCTCGCCGAGCATCGAGTTATCCGCAACCGGCACGCGCGGCACCTTCACGATGCCGCTCTCGATGGCGTCGACCAGCGAGAAATCCGAGACCACCCAGGGGAATAGTGTCCCTTCCGGGTAACCGGACCCCTTCAAGAAGAATGGCGTCGCCGACAGGTCGTAGATCGTCCGGATGCCGATCTTGTTCCTCACGGCTTCGAGCCCCGACAGCCAGACGCGCGCCTCCTTGTCGCGCTTGTCGGCCTCGGATCGCTCTTCGCCGGTCAGGGTCTCCGCCTGACCGTCGGGCTTCCTCCGGTAACAGTGGTGAGCTTCATCGTTGATCACGACGATGTGCTTCTTGCCCGCCAGGTCGCGGCAGACGCGCCTGACGATCTGGTCCGGGGTTTCCGTAAAGGCGCCGGTTTCGCCGTTGGTGAGAATCGCCTTGGTCAGGCGCGCCGCATCGCCCCGCTCGCGGGGCAGGAATGCGTGGTAGTTGGTCACGACGATCCGCGCCTGCCCCAGCCGCTCCAGAAGATCGGACGGCAGGATGTCGCGCTGCCGGTAGTAGTTGTCCGGGTCTGTCGGCAGGAGCACGCGAAGACGGTCCCGGATCGTAATCCCGGGCGTCACCAGAAGATATGCGTCCGAGAAGCGCGCGTCACGCCGATCGTCGAGCTTGTTGAGCGCCTGCCACGCGATCAGCATGGCCATGACGACCGTCTTTCCCGAGCCGGTCGCCATCTTGAGCGCGATTCGTGGAAGGCCGGGATTGGCCGTGTCGTTGGCGAGCCGCAGATCGTTTTCAATCCAGGCGTCGCCATATTTCCGGGCCACCTCGGCGATGTAGATTGCGGTCTCGACAGCCTCTATCTGACAGAAGAAGAGCTTCTTCTCACGTTCGGGATTGGTCCAGTAGGACAGCAGGCGCGAGGTCGTTGCGGTGACCCCGACGTGGCCGCCCCGGCGCCACTGACCAACCCTTTCGCGAATCAGGTTGACGAGTCGGTTCTCTTCGAGCCGGTCGCTCGTCCACTCGGTCTCGAACTGAAGCTGCTTTCCCTTCTTCTTCGGCTGCGCAATTGGAATGAAGTACGCGCTGGTACGCCGCTTCTCGACGATGTCGTTGGTGATCCCTTCGTCGCCGAACCTGAAGTGCCGGGTCGGCTCCTCGAACGGCGAATTGAGGATCGGATTCTCGATGACGACGGGCGGCACGCGAGGAATTTACCACTCCTCCGTGCCTCGCAGTCTGCTACTTCATCGGCGAGTAGTCGGTCGGCTCGAGAAACACCGACTCGACCTTGACGGGTCCCACGCCGGACTCCTTCGCCACTCTCGTCCACTCGGGATCGGCGCGGAAGGCGTCCCAGCTCTTCTTCGCCGCCTCACGGCTCTGATGCGCCAGCATGTAGATCAGCGTCGTCTGCGACAGGGGCGCGTCCATCGGCTTCCCGTACCACACGTTGGTCATGCCGTGCCGCTGGAAGATCCGGAGCGTGTGGTTCCTGAACCGCGCGTGCAGCAGGTCGAGCTTGCCTTCCGCGGGCGTATACGTCCGCAGCTCGAACACGCGCGGGGCGGCCTGCGCGTACGCTGTGGAGTCGCCAGGCATCACACCGCGGGCCGCGAATCCAGCCACGAATACCGCCGCCAGTCCCACCGCGTTCCACATCGTCTTCGTCATCGCCAGTCTCCTCTGCGCAGTCGAATCACTGTCCCCGGTCATCGCGGACAGCAACTTTATACACCGGGTGCCGGCGTCCGCGCAGCCGGAGCTCGCCGCTGCACTCGGACGAGAGACCAGAGACGAGAGACTGAAGGTCAGCGCTGATCCAACGGGACGACGCGCTGCGGGTAGGTCGGTCCGATGTACTCGGCGCGCGGGCGAATGAGCCGGTTGTTCGCGTACTGCTCGAGGATGTGCGCCGTCCAGCCGGAGATGCGGCTCACGGCGAACACCGGTGTGTAGAGGTCGATCGGAATGCCGAGCGCGTAGTAGGTCGACGCCGAATAGAAGTCCACGTTGGGGTTCAGCTTCTTCTCGCCCTTGACGATCGCCTCGATGCGCTGCGACATGTCGTACCACGCGGTGCTGCCGGCGCGCGTGCCGAGGTCGTGCGACATGCGCCGCAGGTGCGTCGCGCGCGGATCCTCGGTGCGGTAGACGCGGTGGCCGAAGCCGGGGATCTTCTCCTTGCGCGCCAGCTTCGCGCGGATCGTCTGGTCGACGCGGTCGGCCGCCGCGTCCTGGCCGAGCTCGAGGAGCAGCCGCATCACGTCGGCGTTGGCGCCGCCGTGGAGCGGCCCCTTGAGCGCCCCGATCGCGGCCACCACCGCGGAGTAGATGTCGGTGAGCGTCGCCGCCGCGACCCGGCCCGCAAACGTCGACGCGTTCAGCTCGTGATCGGCGTGCAGCGTCAGCGCCACGTCGAACGCGCGGATCGACGTCGCGTCGGGCCGGTCCGCTTTCAGCATGTAGAGGAAGTTCGCCGCATGAGGGAGCGCGGGGTCGGGCGCAATCGGCCCACCGCCCGCCTGCAGCCGGCCCCAGGTCGCGACCACCGATCCGATCTGCGCGGTCAGGCGAACCGCCGTGCGGTACTGCGCGGCGGGCGAGGCGTCGGCCGCCTCCGGGTCGTAATGCGCGAGCGCGGACGTGACGGTCCGCAGCGCGTCCATGCCGTCGACCGGCGGCAGCGACTTCATCAGCCGGATGATCGCCTCGGGCAGCGGCCGTGCCGCCGCAAGCTGCGACTGCAGATCGCCGAGCTCGGCGCGCGTCGGCAGCCGCCGGTGCCACAGCAGCCAGCAGACCTCCTCGAACGTGGCCGATTTCGCGAGATCGTGAATGTCGTGCCCGCAGTACGCGAGGACACCGCGCTCCCCGTCGAGATAACAGATGGCCGACGAGGTCGCGACGATGTCCTCGAGCCCGGCTTTCGGCTTGTCCATCGTGGTCATTGTTCTTCTGGGGCCCGGGGCCTGAGGCCTGGGGCCTGCTTACGCGGGGACTCCCACGGGCCTGTAGATGGCGCCGACAATCGCGCCGTAGATGGCGAGCTCGACGACACTGTCGATCGCGATGGCGGCGCCGAAGCTGCCGCTGATCGGGAACACGACCCACTGCCAGATCACGCCGAACCCGAGAACGATGAACGCGACAACGACGCCGAACCGGATGCCTTCCATGACCCCGTCGCCGCCTTCATACCCCTTCGCGTACGCGTACGCGAAGGCGAAGAAGCCGAGGAGCAGAAACCCGAAGCCGACCGGGAGGTTCGCCATCAGGTCCGCTTCGAGGCGCATCGCGGCGGCGTTGGCCTGCGCGAGATCGGCCAGGATGTACATGTTCACGATGAACGCGATCGCGATCGACACGATCCAGGCAACCACCGCGGCGGCCGCCACCCGCGCGAAGTTCATGGGACGCTCCTATTCTTCCACCGGCTGCAGCCGCGCCTGGCTCGGCGCGTACTGCTGCACGATGGAGAGAAGACCGGTGTACAGGAACCCGATCTGGAAGAGCACGAGGAACGGCACCGTGCCGTAGATGCCGTTGGCGAGCGCGTAGAACACCGTGGCGGTGAAATAGAGGCCCAGCGCCAGCTCGATCATCGGCTGCACGACGACGCTCTGGCGGTATTTCTTGCCGATCCACTCGTCGGCCTGCCCCTCGATGCGGTACTTCGGCGTGCGGGCGAACTCGGTCTCCTTGCGGAAGAGCGCCTCGAGGACGGCGCGGGTGTTGTTGACGGTCAGCCCGATGCCGATCGACATCAGAAACGGCAGGTACTTCAGCCGCGTCGTCCAGTCCTTGTGCAGCTCGCGCTGGCACACCATGTAGAAGTTCGCGACCGAGGCCGTCGCCGCGAAGAACAGCGGCACGTCGATGAGCAGCATCTCGTACCAGCCCATGTTGTAGCGGATGACCATCGCCGGCGCCATCAGCACCGACAGCACGCACATGAGCAGGTAGTTGAAGTTCGCCGTGAGATGGAAGAACGCCTCCGCCTTGACGGCGAGCGGCAGGCGCGAGCGCAGGATCCGCGGCAGCACCTTGCGGGCGGTCTGAATGGAGCCCTTCGCCCAGCGGTGCTGCTGCGACTTGAACGCGTTCATCTCCACCGGCACCTCGGCGGGCGACACGAGATCCGACAGGAAGACGAACTTCCAGCCGCGCAGCTGCGCACGGTAGCTCAGATCGAGATCTTCAGTGAGCGTGTCGTGCTGCCAGCCGCCCGCGTCGGGGATGGCCGAGCGGCGCCAGATGCCCGCGGTGCCGTTGAAGTTGAAGAACAGGCCCGATCGGTTGCGGCCACCGTGCTCGAGCACGAAGTGGCCGTCGAGCAGGATGGCTTGAATCTTCGTGAGGAGCGAGTAATCCTCGTTGATGTGGCCCCAGCGCGCCTGCACCATGCCGACCTGCGGGTCGGTGAAGTAGTGAATCGTGCGGCGCAGGAAATCCGCCGCAGGAATGAAGTCGGCGTCGAAGATCGCGATGTACTCGCCGGAGGCCACGTTCAGCCCCGCCTCGAGCGCCCCGGCCTTGAACCCGCGGCGATCGGTGCGGTGCAGGTACGTGATGTTGATGCCCGCTTCCGCATGGCGCCGCACCGCGCGCTGGGCGATCGCGGTCGTCTCGTCGGTCGAATCGTCCAGGACCTGGATCTCGAGCCGATCGCGCGGATAGTCGAGTCTGCACACGGCGTCGATGAGCCGGTCGGCGACGTACATCTCGTTGTAGATCGGAAGCTGGACCGTGACCGGCGGCAGCGCGTCGAAGGATCCGACCGGCAGCGGCTGCCGATCCTTGTGCTTCATGTACAGGTAGACCAGGTAGTAACGGTGCCACCCATACACGGCGAGAATGACGAGAACGAAAAAGTAGGTCGCGAGCGTGAGCGTTTCGAGCGGCGTCATATGGTGGGACGACCCACACCAGGCACGGTGCAATGATTATACTGCCGGCTTCGGGCTTTGGGCTTCGGGCTTCAGGCGTTGGGCGATGACCGATTCTGAACTGCAGGACCTGCTCCACCGCGTGCGCGAGGGCGGCGTCAATCCGACGGCGGCCGCCGCGAAGATTCTGACCGCCATGCGCGCGGCGCCGTTCGTCGATCTGGGGTTCGCGCGCGTCGATACGCATCGAGAGATCCGGCAGGGCTTTCCGGAGGTGGTGCTCGGCCTGGGCAAGACGCCCGCTCAGATAGCCGCCATCGCGGAAAAGATTGCGGGAGCCGGCCAGACGCTGCTCGTCACGCGCGCGCAGCCCGATGCGTACGACGCGGTGCGCGCACGCGTGCCCGGCGCGGTCTACCATCCCGATGCGCGGGCGATCACGTGTGCGCAGGGGCGCGTCGACGCAGGCCACGGAACCATTGCGATCGTCTGTGCGGGCACGTCGGATGTGCCTGTGGCCGAGGAGGCGGCCGTGACGGCCGTCGTCATGGGCAACCGCATCGAGCGGCTGTATGACGTCGGCGTCGCCGGCCTGCATCGGCTGCTCGCCGAACACCAGCGGCTGCAGGATGCGCGCGTGGTGGTGGTGGTCGCGGGCATGGAGGGGGCGCTGCCGAGCGTGGTCGCGGGGCTGGTGAAGGTGCCGGTGATCGCGGTGCCGACGAGCGTCGGCTACGGCGCGAGCTTCGGCGGAATCACGGCGCTGCTCGCCATGCTGAACAGCTGCGCCAACGGCATCGCCGTCGTCAACATCGACAACGGCTTCGGCGCCGCCTGCATGGCGAGCTTAATCAATCATCTCTAACTCGAAGGGCTCGTCACGGCGGAGTAACCCGGATTCTGCGGCTTGCCCAGGCCGACATAGCGCAGGCGGTAATACCGCTGTCCTTCGTTGACCTCGCCGACGTACAGATTGCCCTTCGAGTCCGGCCGCGACGCGAGGCTGTGCAGGTGGAAGAACTGCCGCGCGTTGTGGCCACCCTGGCCGCCGAACGTCGAGAGCAGCGTCATCGACGCGCGGTCGAGCGTCAGCAGCGCCTTGTTCGATCCATCCGCGACGAACAGATAGCGCTGCTGGGGATCGCGCGACAGCGCGAAGTTGTGGACGGTCCCCTCGTTCTGCAGCGTGTCGCGGTTGATGAAGATCTCGCGCACGAAGGATCCATCCAGCTTGAACACCTGAATCCGATTGTTCGACCGA
>JACPCS010000062.1 GCA_016184455.1 Acidobacteriota bacterium | reverse complement strand
TTCGAGCTCGGCGCGTGTACGAACCGGCCGCTGCCGAGCGCGATGCCGACGTGCGACGCGCCGCGCGCGACGGTTTCGAAGAAGAGCAGGTCGCCCTCGCGCACGTCCTTCAGATCGACCGTGCGGCCGACCTGAAACTGATCGCGGACCTCGCGCGGCAGCGCCAGGCCGTGACGGCCGAACACCCACTGCACGAACCCGCTGCAGTCGAAGCCGGACGGATCGCTGCCGCCGTTCCGGTACGGCACGCCCAGGAACTCGAGCGCCGTGCGGACGAGGCCCGCCACCGCGCCGGTCGCCGGCGCAGGGACCGCGGGTGGCGGCTCCGGCTGTGTCCCTGCGGACGAATCGGTCGTGCCCGGCGGGAGCGGCGCGCCCGGGAACGGGCGGGGCACGCCCCCCCGCGCGGCGCAGGCGCCGCTCACGACAGCGAGGAGCAGGACGAGCGCTCGCAGGATCACGCCGCTCGTATCGGCGTAAGTCGCTGACTTCACTAGTGTTCGCGGCCGCCGCTTCTAGACAGCCCCGGTAGCACCGGTTATCATAAAACTCAAGCCCATGGAGCAGGCCCTCCTGCTGAACGCGTCGTACGAACCTCTCAAAGTCGTCCACTGGCAGAAGGCGGTGACGCTGTGGTGCCAGGGGAAGGTGGAGGTGATCGCGGTCCACGACCGCGAGATAAGGGCGGTCTCGTTCAGCTTCAAGCTCCCCTCGGTCATCCGCCTGCTCCGGTTCGTCAAAATCAAGCGCCGCTTCGATTACGTCCCGTTCTCGCGGGCGAACATCTATGCGCGGGACAACTACACCTGCCAGTACTGCAACGAGACGCTTCCGACCTCAGACTTGACCTTCGACCATGTCGTGCCGGTCGCCCAGGGCGGCCGCAAGGACTGGGAGAACATCGTCACCGCGTGCATCTCGTGCAACCGGGAGAAGGGCGGACGCACGCCCGCCGAGGCGGGCATGAAGATGCGGCGCACGCCGCGGCGTCCCGATGCGGCGCCAGCGGTCCGGATCACGATCGGGCTGCGCAACGCGCCCGAGAGCTGGCGCGACTATCTCTATTGGAACGTCGAGCTCGAAGACGATACCTGAGGTGCCCTTTGCCTTAGGATCCTTGGGTGCCCACCATTACGTCCGTCACCCCGCTGCGCGCGGTTGAAGGCGGGCGAATCACGATCCACGGCACTGATTTCCCAGTCGAGACGATCGCGAACGTGACGCTGGGCGAGGTCCCGGCCCGGGTGGCGTTTGCCTCGTCGACGCGGCTCGTCCTGATCGTGGCCGGCGAGGTGGAGGGCGGACGCGCGCAGGTGAAGGTGCCGGGCCTGCCGCTCGAGACGGCGTATGTCAGCATCGGCGCGCGCTGGGCGACGGGGCTGCACCAGGTCGACAGTCCTGTCTTCGATCGCCGCGGCAACCTCTTCGTGACCTACAGCGGATCGCGGGGGCAGGAGGCGCCCGTCTCGATCTTCCGCGTGACCGAGGACGGCACGCGCGAGTCATTCGTCTCGGGGATCGTCAACGCGACGTCTTTTGCCTTCGGTCCCGACGGCCAGCTGTACGTCTCCAGCCGCTTCGAAGGGTCGGTCTACCGGATCAAGGACGATGGTGGCCAGGAACAGGTCGCCTCCGATCTCGGCGTGGCTTGCGGGCTGGCCTTTGACGACGAGGGCGGGATGTACGTGGGCGATCGCTCCGGGACGATCTTCCGCGTCCGCGATGGACGTGCGAGCCGCTTCGCGACGCTGCCGCCAAGCGTCGCCGCGTTCCATCTGGCGATGAGCGCCGATCACGAGCTGTTCGTCACCGGTCCCACGCTCAATGCCTACGACCCCGTCTATCGGATCGGACCAGGCGGCGAGGTGCGGACGCTCCCCTGTCCGCTCGGTCGGCCGCAGGGGCTGACGTTCGACCCCGACGGCACGCTGCACGTCGTCGACGCCCTGGCGGGCGCGAGCGGAGTGTACCGGTTCGGCGATCTCGAGCGGCCGCCCGAGCTGGTGATCTCGGGAAGCGCGCTCGTCGGCCTGGCCTTCGGCCCGCGCGGCGAGATCGTCGTCACCTCGAACGACACCGCCTACCGATTTGACTAGTTCGTGTCCACAACCACCAACCACCAACCGATGTCCCTATTCGCCCGCAAGCCGATTGCCGATTTGCAGCCGCCTGCAGACGATGGGCGGTCGTTGAAGCGCGTGCTCGGCGCCGGCGACCTGGTGATGCTGGCGATCGGCGCCGTAATCGGCGCCGGCATTTTCGGCGCGATCGGGACCGCCGCGGCGGGGCAGGTCGGCCCCGACGGCGCGGTCCTCCGCTACGGGGCCGGGCCGGCGCTCGCCTACGCGTACGCGACGCTCGGCGAGCTCATCGCCTGGATCATCGGCTGGGATCTGATCCTCGAGTATGCGGTCGGCAACGTGGCGGTGGCGATCTCGTGGGGCGACTACTTCACGACGCTGCTGCGCGGGGTCGGCCTCGAGCTGCCAGCGTGGCTCACGACGGGCTACCGCACGGCGCTCCTCAGCGCGAACCCGGACGTGCACGGCCTGCTCGACACCGCGCCGCGTCTGCTGGGAATGCCGGTGCTCGTCAATCTGCCCGCCTTCGCCATCGTGATGTTCATCACGTGGCTGCTCCTGCGCGGCGCACGCGAGAGCGCCACGGCCAACAACGTGATGGTGGTCGTCAAGCTCGCGGCGCTCGGGCTCTTCGTGGCGGTCGGGCTGTTGAACATCGATACGGCCCACTACACGCCGTTTGCGCCCAACGGCTTCACCGGCATCCATCAGGGCGCGGCGATCGTCTTCTTTGCCTACATCGGGTTCGACGCGATCTCGACGGCGGCCGAGGAGACGCGCAACCCGCAGCGCAACCTGCCCATCGGCATCATCGGTGGCCTGGCGGTGTGCACCATCATCTACGTCGTCGTTGGCGCCGTCCTCACGGGCATGGTGCCTTCGTCCGAGCTCGCCGTCGCCGACCCGCTGGCGCGCGCGCTCGAGCTGGCCGGCTACGGCGGCATCGGCTGGCTGGTGGCGCTCGGGGCGGTCGTCTCGATGTCGGCGGTGCTGCTGGTGTTTCAGTACGGGCAGCCGCGCATCTTCTTCGCGATGGCGCGCGACGGGCTGCTCCCGGCATGGGCGGCCCGGGTCGACACGAAGACGCGCATTCCGTATATGACCACGCTGGTCACCGGCATTGTCGTGGCGGTGGCCTCGCTCGCCGGCGACGCGGCCGAGACGTACGACCTCACCAACATCGGCACGCTGTTCGCGTTCGCGCTCGTCTGCGCCGGCGTGCTCGTCCTCCGCGTGGCCGAGCCCGAGCGGCCGCGTCCCTTCAAAGTGCCGCTCGTCTGGGCGGTGGCGCCGCTTGGCGTCGCCGCATGCCTGTTCGTGATGATCGGCCTGCCGCCGCAGGCGTGGGAGCGGTTCGCCATCTGGCTCGTGATCGGCGCCGCCCTGTACGCCGCCTACGGCTACCGCCACAGCCGCCTCCGCCGCCCGTAGGGCGGGTCTGGCCGAGCGCGGCGAAGACGGGCGAGGCAGACCCGCCGGGGGTTAAAATAGTCGTTTCAGGAACCCGCAGAAACCCCGGCTGTTAGGTATGGCGCACGACTGGATTGCGGTGCGCGGCGCCCGCGTCCATAACCTCAAGAACATCGACGTCGACCTCCCCCGCGACCGGCTCGTCGTGATCACGGGGCTGTCGGGCTCCGGCAAGTCGTCGCTCGCCTTCGACACCATCTACGCCGAAGGACAGCGCCGCTACGTCGAGTCGCTGTCGGCCTACGCGCGCCAGTTCCTCGAACAGATGGAGAAGCCGGACGTCGATCTGATCGAGGGGCTCTCGCCCGCGATCTCGATCGAGCAGAAGACCACCGGCTCGAACCCCCGCTCCACGGTCGGCACCGTCACGGAGATCTACGACTACCTGCGGCTGCTCTTCGCCAACATCGGCGTACCGCACTGCTATAACTGCGGTCGCGCGATTGCGTCGCAGTCGCTCGAGCGCATCCTCGATCTGGTCATGCTCTACCCGCAGGACGCGCGCATCAACGTCCTCGCGCCGATCGTCCGCGGCCGCAAGGGAGAGTTCAAGAAGGAGCTGCAGGCGCTGCGCCAGCGCGGCTTCACCAAGGTACGAGTGGACGGCCAGTTCCGCTCGCTCGACGAGGATCTCAAGCTCGACCGGCGTCGCAACCACACGATCGAGGTCGTCGTCGATCGGCTGATCGTCCGATCGGGCATCGAGCGGCGGCTCGCCAGCTCGTTGGAGGTGGCGCTCAATCTCGCGGACGACATCGTGGTCGTCAACGCGTACGAGCAGGAGGATCAACTCTTCTCTCGACGGCTGGCGTGCGTCGACTGCGGGATCTCGATGCCCGAGATGACGCCGCGCGCGTTCTCGTTCAACTCCCCGCACGGCGCCTGCCCTGACTGCCAGGGGCTCGGCGCCACCTACGACTTCGATGCGCGCCTCGTGGTTCCCGACGACTCCAAGTCGCTGCTCGGCGGCGCCATAGCGCCATGGGCGCGCGGGGACCGGCGGCTCGTTCGTGAGGCGATCCTCGGCCTGGCGCGCACCTACGGCATCGATCCGGATACGCCCTTCGCCAGGCTCCCGAAGAAGCACCGCGACCTCCTGCTCTCCGGGCCCGGCGGATCTCGGCGAGGCCGGCCGATCTCGGACGCCGCCCCGACCGACGTGGACGATGGCGAGGGCGAGGAGTTCGAGCTGCCGATCAGGCGCCGCACACGCGACGCGGACCTCGATCCGTTCGGCAAGGACTTCGAGGGGGTGATTCCCAACCTGCGCCGCCGCTACGACGAGGGCTCGTGGGTCGTCCAGGAGGATCTCGAGCCGTACCGCACGCTGCGCGAGTGCCCGACGTGCCGCGGGCAGAGGCTCAAGCCCCAGAGCCTCGCGGTGCGCGTGAAGGGCAAGGGGATCGCCCACTACGTCAACCTGCCGATCAGCGAGGCGCTCGACCTCTTCGAGCGCTTCGAGCTGAGCGAGAGGGAAGAGCTGATTGCCGGCCGTGTGCTGCGGGAAGTCCGCGAGCGTCTCCGGTTCCTCCACGATGTCGGCGTCGGGTACCTGACGCTGAACCGCAGCGCGGCGACGCTCTCGGGCGGCGAGGGGCAGCGGATCAGGCTCGCCACGCAGATCGGGGCGAATCTGGCCGGCGTCCTGTATGTCCTCGACGAGCCGTCGATCGGCCTGCACCAGCGCGACAACCGGAAGCTGCTGGCGACATTGTTGCGCCTGCGCGATCTCGGCAACACGGTGGTCGTGGTCGAGCACGACGAGGAGACGATTCGCACGGCCGATTACGTCGTCGATCTCGGCCCCGGCGCCGGCGAGCACGGCGGCCACGTGATCTTCCAGGGTCCGCCCGCCGAGCTGCTGAACGACGGCCACGGCTCGCTGACCGGCGCCTACTTGCGGGGGGAGCGCTCGATTCCGACGCCGGCCGCGCGGCGGCCCGCGCTCAGGGGTCACCTCGTGATCCGCAGCGCCCGCGCGAACAATCTCAAGAACATCGACGTCGCCATCCCGCTCGGCACGCTGACGGCCGTCACCGGCGTGAGCGGCTCCGGAAAGTCGACGCTCGTCAACGACATCCTGTACCGGTCGCTGGCGCGGACGCTCTACAAGGCCTCAGCGGATCCCGGCCCGCACGATCGGATCGAAGGGGTCGAACTGATCGACAAGGTCATCGAGATCGACCAGTCGCCGATCGGACGCACACCGCGCTCGAATCCGGCGACCTACACCGGCATGTTCACCTTCATCCGCGAGCTCTTTGCGATGATGCCGGAGGCGAAGGCGCGCGGCTTCAAGCCGGGGCGCTTCTCGTTCAACGTCAAAGGGGGCCGTTGCGAGGCGTGCCAGGGCGACGGCGTCATCGCGATCGAGATGCACTTTCTGCCGGACGTCTACGTGACGTGCGAGCAGTGCAAGGGCCGCCGCTACAACCGCGAGACGCTGGAAGTGCACTACCGGGGCAAGTCGATTGCCGAGGTCCTGGAGCTGACCGTCGATCAGGCGCTGCCGCTGCTCGAGAACATCCCGCCGATCGCCTCCAAGCTCCGGACGCTGCAGGACGTGGGCCTCGGCTACATCGAGCTGGGACAATCGGCGACGACGCTGAGCGGCGGCGAGGCGCAGCGGGTGAAGCTGGCGCGTGAGCTGTCGCGGCGCAGTACCGGACGGACGCTCTACATCCTCGACGAGCCGACGACCGGGCTGCACTTCGAGGACACGCGCAAGCTGCTCGACGTCCTCAACAAGCTCGTCGATCAGGGGAATACCGTCGTCGTGATCGAGCACAACCTCGACGTGATCCGTTCGGCCGACTACCTGATCGATCTCGGTCCCGAAGGGGGCGCGGCCGGCGGCTCGGTCGTCGCGACCGGCACGCCCGAGGACGTGGCGAACCACCCCGGGTCGGCCACGGGTGCGTTTCTGCGTCCGATTCTGAATAGATAACAGGATGACTGTGGTAAACTCGCCACAAATTTCGGCGATTGCGTTGTGGCTGCCATGCAACATCGGGATGCACGGAATCCATGACCGCGCGCTCCTTTGACTGGAAGGGTTTCACTGGCAAGCAGTTAAGAGGTTCGCCGCGAATTGCACAGCTCGGCACTGTGCTTGCTTCCTCCGGGCGAACCTCCGCCGCTCGCGGCCAGGGAGCCTGATGCACGCACAACGGACGCTTCGCCGATCGATTTCCTGCGCGGGAATCGGCCTCCACTCCGGCAACAAGGTCACCCTCTCCCTCAAGCCCGCGTCGGCCAACAGCGGCATCCGCTTCCGCCGATCGGATCTGGGCGGTCTCGACATCCCTGCGAAAGTCAGCCATGTCGGCGGCATCAACCACGCAACCGGCCTCATGCGTGATGCCGTCACGGTCGACACGGTGGAGCACCTGCTGGCGGCGTTCGTCAGCCTCGGCGTCGACAACGTGGTCGTCGAGCTCAACTCGCCCGAAGTGCCGATCATGGACGGCAGCGCGGCGCCGTTCATCTACCTGATCCAGGAGGCGGGCATCAAGCAGCTCGCTGCACCGCGCCGCTACCTGAAGGCGCTGCGGCCGATTTCGCTGTCGCGCGGCGACAAGCGCATCGCGCTCTATCCGTCGGACCATTTCAAGGTGACCTACAGCATCGCGTTCGACCACCCGCTGCTGCGGCACCAGTCACAGACGATCCCGATCACGGAAGAATCGTTCATCGAGGAGATCGCGCCGGCGCGCACCTTCGGCTTTCTCGAGGAAGTCGAAATGATGCGCCAGCAGGGGCTGGCGCTCGGCGGGTCGCTCGAAAACGCCATTGTGATCGGCGATACCGGCGTGCTGAACAACGCTCTCCGGTTCGAGGACGAGTTCGTGCGCCACAAGATCCTCGACGTGATCGGAGACATGGCGCTCGTCGGCCACCCGATCATCGGCCATCTCATCGCCCACCGCGGCGGCCACGCGCTGCACACCGCCTTCGCCGCGCTCGTGCTGCAGGAAACCGACGCCTGGACACTCGTCGACGCGCCGGCGCCGGACGCGGCGACCGCGCCCGTCATGCTGCCCGCCAAGAACGCCGTGCGGGCGATCAGCTAAGAAAAGCTCTTCAGTGCCGACGGCTCGTCGGGATGAACCTCGAGCACGTCGCGTGCTCCGGTCATCGTGAGCATCGACTCGACGCGCTTCTGCACGCCCGCGAGCTTCAGCGTGCCGCCGACCGCCGCCGCTTCGCGGTGAAGATCCATCAGGCACCCGATCGTGGCGCTGTCGACGTAGGTGACGGCTGAGAGGTCGATCAGGAGACGACGCTCGCCGGCGTTGATGAGCGACGTGACGCTGGCGGCGAAATCGGAAAGCAGCGGATACAGCAGGCGAGGCTCGTTGACGCGGACGATCGACACACCCTGCACGCGATCGGTAGTGAGGTTCACGCCGGCTGGCTGCGTGCGCGAAGGACTCTCGATGCGCGCATGATAACATGCCCATCGCTCGTGTACCAATCGTTCACCCATATCGACGGCGAGCTCACGTGCGACGGCGTGAGCGTCGCCGCGATCGTGACACGCGTCGGCACTCCGGTTTACATCTACAGCGCGCACGCCATTCGCGACGCCTACCGCTCCATTGATGAGGCGTTTGCTGCCTGCCCGCATGCGATCCACTACGCGCTCAAGGCGAACTCGACGCTCGCGATCGTGCGACTGCTGCGCGCGATCGGCAGCCGGGTCGATGCGAACTCCGGCGGGGAGATCGAGGTGGCGCTGCGCGCCGGCTGCGAGCCGCGCGACATCGTGTTCACCGGTGTCGGCAAGACGCGAGAGGAGCTCGAGCGTGCGGTCGCACTCGGTGTCGGCGTGATCAACGCGGAGTCGGCAGGCGAGCTCGACCGGATGGCCGCCATTGCCGCCGCGCAGGGACGCGATGTCCGCGCCGCGCTGCGCGTCAACCCCGACATCGACGCGGGCAGCCATCCGAACATCTCGACGGGATTGCGGATCAACAAGTTCGGCGTACCGCTGCAGGACGCGCGCGCCATCTACCGTGAGCGACGGTCGCGCCCCGGTCTGCGCCTCGTGGGCGTCCACGTCCACATCGGCTCGCAGATCACCACGATCGATCCGCTGCGGAAGGCCGCGCGCGCGCTGGCGGGGCTCGCGTCCGAGCTCCGGGCCGACGGCGTCGCGCTCGAGCACGTCGATGTCGGCGGGGGCCTCGGCATCCCGTATGAGGGGCGTCCGATGATCGGCGCGTCGGAGTATGCCGACGCCGTCATCCCGGAGCTTCGGCCGCTCGGCCTGCCGGTCCTCCTCGAGCCGGGCCGCGCGATCGTCGGCCGCGCGGGTGCGCTCGTCACGCGCGTCGTCGACAGGAAGCGCTCTCCGGAGGGCCGGCAGTTCGCCGTCCTCGATGCCGGAATGGCCGAGCTCATCCGCCCCGCGCTGTACGGCTCCTACCACCGAATCGTGCCCGTCCGGCCGCGCCAGGGCCCCGAGGGCCCGTGGGACATCGTCGGACCGATCTGCGAGAGCAGCGACGTCTTCGCGCGGGAACGCGTCCTGCCGCCGCTCGACGTGGACGACCTCGTCGCCGTCCTCGACGCGGGCGCCTACGGCGCCGTGATGGCGTCGAACTACAACCGGCACCTGCTGCCGGCTGAAGTGCTCGTCGACGCGGGGCACTGGAGCGTCATCCGCCGGCGGCAGACGCTCGACGAGATGCTCGCGCTCGAATCGTAATGGGCGGCCTGCTCATTGCCTTCGAAGGCCTCGACCAGAGCGGCAAGCAGACGCAGGCCGAACTGCTGCGCGATCGGCTCACGGCCGAGGGGCACACGGTGCGACTCCTGTCGTTTCCGGACTACGACACCCCAATCGGCGCCGAAATCGGTCGCGCGCTGCGCGGCGAACGGCACTACACAGCCGACGTGATGCAGCTCCTGTACGTGGCGAACCGGTACGAGTGGAAGCCGGAGATTGCCGCCGCGCGCGAGGCGGGGACGATCATCGTCTGCGACCGCTATCTCGCGTCGAGCGTGGCGTACGGCGAGGCACAGGGGCTCGACCCCAGGTGGCTGAGTGCCATTCAGCAGTACCTCCCGCAGCCGGACGTCACCATCCTGCTCGACATCCCTCCCGAGGTTTCCGCGCGCCGCAAGCGCGACGGCCGCGACCGCTACGAGCAGGACCTGGCGCTCCTCGCGCGCGTGGGCGACAGTTATCTGCGTCAGGCGGCGGACGGCTGGGCGCGCATCGACGCCGACCGCGATCGCGACGCTGTCGCAGCCGACGTCTGGTCCGCGGTCGCCCGGAAGGCAGGTCGCGTCCGGCTGTAGCCGGACGCTACGTACTCGTGGAGCGGTGAAGCAATGTGGCGCGCGCGACCGTCAGCGCGCGCACCTCGCGCGCGCCCGCGTCGAGCAGGACGGCGGCACACGCGTTGAGCGTGGCGCCGGTGGTCCGCACGTCGTCCACGAGAACCACACAGCGATCCCTGAGTTGTCGGCTGCGTGACCGTCGCGACAGTAGCGGCGAGAGGACGAACGCGCCGCGCACGTTGCGGCGGCGCGCCGCGGCGGTCAATCCGGTCTGCGGCGCCGTGGCGCGGGACCGCCACAGCGCGTGCACCACACGCGGCCCCAACTCCCGGGCCAGCGCGTCGGCCTGATTGAACCCGCGGCGGAGCCGCCGCCACGGGTGCAGCGGCACGGGTATGACGCAGTCGGCGTCGCGCAGCAGGTCGGCGCCGGCGCTGCGGAGCAGTGCGGCAAGGGGATGCGCGAGTCCGCGGCGACTCTCGTACTTGAACGCGCGGAGAATGTTGCGCAGGGCACCGTCGTACTCACCAGCCGCGCGGGCGCCACTGACGAGCGGGGTCCGGCGCCGACACCGCGGGCACTGTTCGAGGGCGGCGCTGATCACCCGCCAGGAGGCGAGCGGGTCACCGCACGTGCGGCAGAACGGGGCCGAGCAGAGCCGGACGGCGCTCCAGCAGGCGGTGCAGACGGGTCCGTCGAGGGGCCGGTCGAGCGTCGCGCCGCATGCGGCGCAGCGCGGTGCGATCGCGGCAGCGAGCAGCGCGTCTAGGCCGGTTCGGCACACTCGTACCGCACCGCATTGCCCCAGAGCCGCTCCAGGCCGTAGAAGGCGCGGCACTCGCGGCTGAAGATGTGGACGACGAAGTTGAAGTAGTCGAGCAGGATCCACTCGGACTTCTCGATTCCTTCCGCCAGGGCCGGCCGTTCGCCGAACTCCTTCCGCAGCGCCCCGGTCACCGCATCGGCGATCGCCTGGATCTGCCGCGGGTTCGTGCCCGTGCAGATCACGAAGTAGTCCGTGAACCCGCCCGACTTCCGCAGGTCGAGGACGACGACGTCGATCGCTTTCTTGTCGCGGACCGCGTTCACCGCGCCCATCACCGCCTTGGGCAGCTTCGGCTGCGGCGGGGCCCCCGGCGCGCGGACCGTGCGCGCTGGGGGGCTGGACTGCGGAGCTGCTTTCCTCGCAACCGTCGGTTTACGAGCCCTGGATGTCTTTGCTGTGGCCATGCAAGCTGCTTTCCACGTACAGATCGTGCGCGGCGATATGCCGCGCAACGGCGGCAGGGACCAGATCGTCGATCGGCTGCCCCGCCGCGAGACGCGCGCGGATCGTCGTCGACGACACGTCGCGGGTGCGGGCTTCCACGCGAAAAATCGCAGTCGTTCCGGCGGTTGCGACGCCGGCGGCACCGGCCCGTACTCTCGGCTGCAGCTCCGGCGTCCGCGCCAGCGCCTCATCGATCGTCACGCCCGGACGGGCCACCACCACGAAATGTGCGCCGCCGAGCACGCCGGGGAACTCGCGCCAGGTGGCAATTTCTGCAAACGCGTCGGCGCCAAGAACGAAGTACAGCTCGCCCGGCCGCCAACCCGCTCCGTGCAGGCTGCGCAGCGTATCGGCGGTATACGAGCTGCCGGGCCGCCGCAGTTCCAGATCCGAGACGCGGAAGCCGGGTCGGCCGTCGATCGCGAGCGCGACGAGCGCGAAGCGGTGGAACGCCGTGGCATGCGGATCGACAGGGCGGTGCGGCGGGTCATGCGACGGGACGAACAGCACCTCGTCGAGCGACAGCGCCGACCGCGCCGCCTCCGCCGCGTCGAGATGGCCGAAGTGAATCGGATCGAAGGTACCGCCCACCACGCCGAGACGCCGCGTCATGCCTTCGGTGACGCGACGAGCGACGCCTCGCCGGCAGCGCGCCCCGCCGCGACCTGCCGCCAGGCTGCTTCGAGCAGATCGTCGACGCCCTCGCCGGTGACGCCCGAAATCCGGTAGAAGGGGAGCCGCTGCTGGCGCACGCGCGCTTCGAGGCGCTCGAGGCGCGTCGGATCGTCGAGGGCGTCGATCTTGTTGGCGGCCACGATCTGCGGCTTGGCCGCCACCTTCGCATCGAACCGGCGCAGCTCCTCGAGGATCACCTCGAAATCATCGACCGGGTCGCGTCCCGACGCGCTCGAGACGTCGACAAGGTGAATGAGCACGAGCGTCCGCTCGACGTGGCGGAGAAAGCGGTCGCCGAGGCCCTGACCCGCGTGCGCGCCCGCGATCAGACCCGGCACGTCGGCGACGACGAAGCTGCGGTCGTCGCTGAGCGTCACGACGCCGAGGTTCGGCGTCAGCGTGGTGAACGGATAATCCGCAATCTTGGGCCGCGCGGCAGAGATCCGCGCGATGAGCGTCGACTTGCCGGCGTTCGGGAACCCGACCAGCCCGACATCCGCAAGCAGCTTCAGCTGCAGCCGCAGAAACCGCTCCTCGCCCGGCTCGCCCGGTTCCGTTCGCCGCGGCGCGCGATTGGTCGACGTGGCGAACCGTGCGTTGCCGCGCCCACCGCGTCCGCCTTTCGCAACCAGCACGCGCTGCCCCGGTTCGATCAGATCCGCGAGCAGACGCAGGGGCGGCCCATGCGTCGCCCCCGCCTCGTGCTCGGATTCGGACTCACCAGGCGCGTGCGTGGCGAAGACGAGCGTGCCGACCGGCACGTCGATCGTGAGATCGTCCCCGTCCTGGCCTGTACGGTTCGAGCCCTGGCCGTGCTCGCCGCGGCGCGCCTCGAACTCGGGATGGTAGCGGAAGTCGATGAGCGTGTTCTTGCGCGGGGTGGCAACCACGTAGACCGAGCCGCCATGGCCGCCGTCGCCGCCGTCGGGGCCGCCGCGGGGAACGAACTTCTCGCGTCGGAAGCTGAGCGCGCCGCGACCGCCGTCGCCTGCGGCCACGTGGATGTCCACCTCGTCGACGAACATCCCTACCAGTATGACTCAACTCCCAAGACACCAACTCCCAACACCCAACCGAAGGTTCGGTTTGGGAGTTGTGGAGTTGGAAGTTTGGAGTTGAACGCTATTGAACGGGAATGATCGAGATGCGACGGCCGTGCTGGCCGTGGTTCTCGAAGCGCACTGTGCCGTCGATCTTCGCAAACAGCGAGTGGTCCTTGCCGAGCCCGACGTTCAGGCCGGGCTCGAAGCGGCGCCCCTTCTGGCGCACCAGGATCGAGCCGCCGGTCACGAAGTTGCCATCGTGGCGCTTGACGCCGAGCCGCTGCGCGTTGCTGTCGCGGCCGTTGCGTGAGCTCCCCTGTCCCTTCTTATGAGCCATCGTTACACCTGAATATCGGTAATGCGCACGCGGGTGAAGACGCTGCGGTGCCCGCGCGTCTTGCGAAAGCCCTTGCGCCGCTTCACCTTGAACACGCGCAGCTTCGGGCCGCGCGCCTCCCCGTCGACCACCCCGACCACGCGGGCGTTGGCGACGAACGGCGCGCCGGCGATGACGTCGCCGGCATCCTTTTCGACGAGCAGCACCTGATCGAAGGTGACCTCCGACCCGGCCGCGGCGGGCGGTCCGTCGATCTCGACTACGGCGCCCGGCGTCACCTTGAGCTGGTGGCCGCGGGTCTGAATGATCGCGTACACGGGCGTTTTCCTCGGCTGAAGTCCTGACAGGCCGGCCCTTCGGGCCCGCCCAAACGTCTCAGGTTAACAGAGCGCACGCTGCCGGGGCAACTGGCGGCGGGCCTGCCTCGCCCCGCTTCGCCTGGCTCGGCGAGCCCCGCCCTACTGGAGCAGGATGCGGGTGCCGCGGACGCGCTGGCTGCTGAGCGTGCTGAGGAAGCTCGGGATGAGCCGGTCCATCAGCTCGAAGTACGACGAGAGTGCGGGCGACTGCTGGTTCGCGTTGTAGAGAATCTCCTCGCGGAAGTTCTCCGAGTGCAGAACGGTCCCGGTGCGGCCGTCGATGAAGATGAACCGCGGCCGCAGCACGAAGCCTTTGCGCTCCATGTAGGTGCGCACGGGGACGACCCGGCGACGGCCGAACGAGTCGTAGACCTCCTGATCGCGCTGCACGATGCCGGAGCGGGCCTGCGGCGCGAACATCACCGTGCCGGTCACGATGAGCGGCTGCTGATACTCTTCGCCGATCCGCTTCCAGTACTCGACGTTGGCGAAGACGTGCTCGTACGCCTCGAGGTCCGAGTCTTCCTTGATCGCCGCCGCCGGCGCCTGCTTGTCGCCGTTCGAGCCCTCGCGCCCTTCGAGCGCGACCTCCATCAGCGGCAGCACGTCCGCGTCGATGACGCGCAGCTCCGACTTGGTTCGCAGCTGGCTCCGCAGCAGGCGCGTCGTCTCGAGATTGCTGTCGACGTCTTCGGTGCCGCCCGCGATGAAGCCGGCGACGAAGACGCGCTGGAATGCCGACACGTCGAGCTTCGGCCGGATCGGCGTCTCGATCGGAATCTCGTAGTAGCTCGTGCACGCCGCGGTCACGATGACCGCCGCGACGCTACTGAGTGTCCTGGCGAGTCGTGCGGTCATTGATTTCCTTGAACAGCTCGTAGTTCTGCTTGATGAACGTGTTGTCGGGCTCGAGATCGATCGCTTTCTCGTACGCCGCGCGCGCCTTGTCCAGCTCCCCTTCGTGCTCGTAGGCGATGCCGAGGTTGTTGTGTGCCGCCGCGTAGGTCGGATCGATCTGCACGGCGCGGAGCCAGCGGTAAATCGCTTCCCGCCACAAGCCGCGCTGCGCGACCGCGATGCCGAACTCCACCTGCTTCTTCGCGTCGCCGCGGGTGTCGGCCGCGGCGGGCGTCGCGCTCAGCACCAGCAGCAGACAGAGGAGCGAGGCGGCAGAAACTCGCATGGAAAGGTCCCAACTATAGCGGTCGTCCGTGCAGCGCGCAAGCACGTGACGATTCAACAGTTTACTACGGCCGAGCAAGGCACGTACCAGCCGGCCGTACGCAAATTGCGCCGAAACGCACGCGGAATGGCGGCCACCTTCCAGGCAGTGTTTTCGAGATGTGTCACTGCTCGGTTGTGAACTGACGCTCCCGCTGCCTATAATCGAGACAACGAGGTCGGGCGCCGCCGCTGCGCGGGTCGCGGCGGGGGCTCCGGCCTTTTTCCGTTTCCAGCCTCCGCGCGTCATTCCACTCCCACGTCCGCGGTGGGACGCGACACCGCCCGGCGCATTCCGGACACCACTGGCCGAGGAGGTCCGTATGACGCTGGATGAGGCTGTTGCGCTCTCGCTCGTTCCCGACCTTCCGCGTGTCGGCCTGACCGATCGCCTCCGCGCCCGCGATCCAGCTCTGCGCGGGGCCGCGGCGGTCTGGCTCGATGAGGCACGCGCGTCCCGCACGCGCGCGGCAGAGGGTGGCATCGGCGTGGTCGCCTGGAACGACTGCCGGTTTCCGGCGGCGCTGGGCGCGACCTCCGACATGCCGCCCGCACTCTGGTATCGCGGCTCGCTCGGTGCGTTCGACGCGCCTGCCGTGGCGATCGTCGGCTCGCGAGCCGCGTGCGCCGCGTCGCTCGAGATCGCCGGTCGGCTCGCGGCCGATCTCGCCGCGCGCGGCATCGTCGTGGTCAGCGGGCTTGCGCGCGGCGTCGATTCGGCGGCGCACCGCGGCGCATTGACCGCTGGACGCACGATCGCGGTGCTCGGTTCGGGGGTCGATCGCGTGTACCCGCGCGAGCATGCGGAGCTCGCGCGCGAGATCGCGGCGCACGGACTCGTCGTGAGCGAGTACCCGCCGGGCACGCCGCCGCTCGCGTTCCACTTTCCGATGCGCAATCGCCTGATCAGCGGCCTCTCGCGCGCGGTCGTCGTCATCGAGGCGTCGGAGCAGTCGGGATCGCTCATCACGGCCGCGTGCGCGCTCGAACAGGGGCGCGAGGTGATGGCGGTGCCCGGCAACGTCCTGAGCGGCCGCAACCGGGGCGCCCACGCGCTCTTGCGGGACGGCGCAAAGATTGTGGAGTGTGCGGACGATATCGTAGAAGAACTGGGGTGGCCGGTGGGCCGCGACGGCCCGTCCGGTGATCGGGCAACCGGTTCACCCGATCCGCTCCTGAAGCTGATGCGCACCGGCGAATCGTACGACCTGGACCGCCTGTCCGCAGCGGCCGGTGTCGCAGGCGTGCGGCTGCTGCCGCGCCTGCTGGAGCTCGAGCTCCGCGGTCTGGTGCGGCGGGTCGAGGACGGCCGTTTCATGCGGCCGGCGTGAACCATGTTACTTTGGGTTTGATTCGAATGGCTGCAGCCAAGCCTCTGGTGATCGTGGAGTCGCCGGCGAAGGCGAAGACGCTCGGCCGCTTTCTCGGCGCGAAGTACCGCGTCGAAGCGAGCTACGGGCACATCCGCGACCTGCCCGAGTCGGCCGCCGAGGTCCCCAAGGAGATCAAAGAGAAGGAATGGGGGCGCCTCGGTGTCGACGTCGAGAGCGACTTCAAGCCGTACTACGTGGTACCGGGCGACAAGAAGAAGCAGGTCGCTCACCTCAAGACCGCGCTGAAGGAGGCGTCGGAGGTGCTGCTCGCGACCGACCCCGACCGCGAGGGCGAGTCGATCAGCTGGCATCTGACGCAGGTCCTCAAGCCGCGCGTGCCGGTGCGGCGCATCGTGTTCCACGAGATCACCGAGGACGCGGTGAAGGAGGCGCTCGACAACCCGAGCGATCTGAACGAGAACCTGGTGCGCGCGCAGGAGAGCCGGCGCATCCTCGATCGGCTCTACGGCTATACGCTGTCGCCGCTGCTCTGGAAGAAGGTGCAGACCGGCTTGAGCGCCGGACGCGTGCAGAGCGTGGCCGTCCGTCTCATCGTCGAGCGCGAGGAGGAACGGCGCGCGTTCCGTGCCGGCGTCTACTGGGATCTCGAAGCGACGATCGAGGGCGACGGCCGCGAGTTCGTCGCGACGCTCGTGCGCCTCGGCGATCAGCGGATTGCCACCGGCAAGGATTTCGAACCCTCCACGGGGGCCCTGAAAGGCGAGAACGTGCGGCTGCTCGACGAGGCCGCCGCAGGCCGATTGGTCGACGTCACCCGCCGCAACGTGCCGTGGGACGTGACCTCCGTCGAGCAGAAGCCCGGCGTCGCAGGCGGCGCAGCGGCTGTTCCAGGGCGTCGACATCGGCAACGGCGAGATGGAAGGGCTCATCACCTACCATCGCACCGACTCGACGACGCTGTCGGAAAAGGCGCTGCAGGAGTCGGCGCGCGTCATCAAGCAGATGTTCGGCCAGGAGTACTACGACGGACCACGGCGCTATCAGACGCGCGTGAAGAACGCGCAGGAGGCGCACGAGGCGATCCGCCCGTCCGACTTCCGGCTCGCGCCGAGCCAGCTCGAGGGCGTGCTCGATCCCGACGATCTGAAGATCTACGACCTCGTCTGGAAGCGGACGATGGCGTCGCAGATGGTCGACGCCCGCGTGCAGCGCACGACGATCGAAATCTCGGCCGCCGGCGAGAACGGCGAGACCGCCGTGCTCACGGCCAGCGGCAAGGCGATCGAGTTCGCCGGCTTCCGGCGCGCCTACGTGGAGGGGAGCGACGATCCCGTGGCGGAGCTCGAAGAGCAGGAGACCATCCTGCCGCAGTGCGCGGTCGGCGATCGCATCCACGTGGATGGCAGCACTGGGATGACGCTCGTCGGCGCCGAGCCGAAGCGGCACGAAACGACGCCGCCCCCGCGCTTCACCGAGGCATCGCTCATCAAGGAGCTGGAGCGGCTCGGCATCGGCCGGCCGTCGACCTATGCGCCGACGATCGCCACGATCGTCCGGCGCGGCTACGTGTTCCGGCAGGGAAAGGCGCTCGTCCCGAGCTTCACGGCGTTTGCGGTGACGAAGCTCCTGCGAGAGCATTTCGGCGACTTCGTCGAGACCGACTTCACGGCGGAGATGGAGGACGACCTCGACGAAATTTCGCGCGGTGAGCGCGAATGGATCGCCTTCCTCAAGCAGTTCTATTACGGCGACAGGAAGCATCGCGGGCTGCTGCCGGCGGTGACGCGCGGCGAGACGCGGGCAGACTATCCCGTGCTCGATCTCGGCACCGATCCGGAGCGCGGGGAGCCGGTGCGGATTCGCATCGGACGGTTCGGACCGTTCGTACAGGTCGGCGAGGGCGGGCCCGGACGCACCGCCTCGCTTCCGGACGACATTGCGCCGGCGGATCTGGCGCTCGAGAAGGCGGTCGAGCTCGTGCGCGCGAAGGCCGAGGGCCCGCGTGTGCTGGGCGTCGACCCGGCGACGAGGCAGAACGTCTACGTGATGAGCGGCCGGTACGGCGCGTACGTGCAGCTGGGCGAAACGCCGAACGGAAGTCAGAAGGCAAAAGGCAAAGGTCAAAGGGCGGAGAAGCCGAAGCGCGCGTCGCTGCAGGCGGGGATGACGGAGTCGACCGTCACGCTCGAGCAGGCGCTCACGCTCCTGTCGCTGCCGCGGGTCGTCGGCCCGCACCCGGACGACAACCAGCCGATCGTGACCAACTTCGGGCGGTTCGGCCCGTACGTGAAGCACGGCGACGAGTTCCGCTCGCTCGAGTCGGACGAGGACGTGTTCAACATTTCGCTCGACGCGGCCCTGGCGCTGCTGCGCGCGCCCAAGCAGTTGCGGCGCCGGCAGGCAGCCAAACGCATGCTGCGCGAGCTCACCAAGGGCGACACGACGATCCGCGTCCTCGAGGGGCGCTACGGACCGTACGTGACCGACGGGCGCATCAACGCATCGATTCCGCGCGGGTCGAACCCGCAGGCGGTGACCTTCGAGCAGGCGACCGAACTGCTCGAGGCGCGGCGCAATGCGGTGCCGATGCCGCGGCGCGGGGGTGGTCGCCGGGCTGCGCCGCGTGTGTCCGCCCGGGCCGCCGGAGCGCGCAAGGCGGCCGGGGCGTAATCCGGCTGTGGGCTTTGGACTTCAGGCTTTGGCCACAGCCCGGAGCCCACAGCCTGAAGTCGACTCATGATTCACATCATCGGCGGCGGGCTCGCTGGATCCGAAGCCGCCTGGCAGGCGGCTTCGCTGGGCCTCCGCGTCGTCATCCACGAGATGCGGCCGGTGCACGCCACCGCCGTGCACAAGACCGATCGCCTGGCGGAGCTCGTCTGCTCGAACTCGTTCCGCGGCGACAAGCTGGACAACGCGGTAGGCCTGCTCAAGGAGGAAATGCGGCGGCTCGGGTCGCTCGTGATGCGCGCGGCCGATGCGCACCGCGTGCCCGCCGGTGCCGCGCTGGCCGTCGATCGCGAGCGCTTTGCGCAGGCGGTGACCGATGCGATCGCGTCGCACCCGCTCATCACCATCGCTCGTGAGGAGGTGGCGCACCTCCCGACCGATCCCGCGATGTACCCGCTCATCGTCGCCACCGGGCCGCTGACCTCCGAGTCGCTGTCGGCCGATATCGCCGCGTTCGTCGGCGGCGAGCATCTGTACTTCTACGACGCCATCAGCCCGATCGTGCTTGCCGAGACGATCGACATGGGCAAGGTGTTTCGCGCGTCGCGGTGGGATCGCAGTCTTGGCGCGTCGGGCGATTCCGAGGGTGACTATCTGAACTGCCCGCTGACGCCGGAAGAGTACGATCGCTTCTACGACGCGCTGGCTACGGCCGAATCGGCGACCGTGCACGATTTCGACAGAGAGAAGTTCTTCGAGGGGTGCCTGCCGATCGAGGTCATGGCGCACCGCGGCCGCGATACGCTGCGGTTCGGGCCGATGAAGCCGGTCGGTCTCGTGGATCCGCGCACCGGACGCACGCCGTACGCCGTCGTGCAGCTGCGGCAGGACAACCTCGCCGGCGATCACTACAGCCTCGTCGGGTTCCAGACGCAGTTGAAGTGGGGCGAGCAGGCGCGCGTGCTGCGGCTTGTCCCCGGTCTCGAGGAGGCCGAGTTCGTCCGATTCGGTCTGGTGCACCGAAACACGTACATCAACGGCCCTCGCGTGCTGCGCGAGACGTGGCAGACGCGCACGCGGCCGGATCTCTTCTTCGCCGGGCAGATGTCCGGCGTCGAGGGGTACGTCGAGTCGGCCGCCTCGGGACTCCTCGCGGGGCGCAACGCGGCGGCGCTCGTTCGCGGCGAAGAGCCGCGCGTGCCGCCGCGCACGACCGCGATTGGCGCGCTGGCGTACTACGTCTCGCACGCCGACCCGCACCATTACCAGCCGACGAACATGACGTTCGGGATCATCGAGTCACCCGCGCCCGGCTCGCGCCGCGCCCGGGAGCGGAAGATCGCGACGGCCGAGCGCGCGCTCGACGCGCTCGACCAGTGGATCGCCGAGTGCATACCGAGCTCCGTGACTTTCTCGAGCACCTCCGGCTGAATCGGAACACGTCGGCCCACACCGTGGCCGCCTACGGGAGCGATCTCTCCCAGTTCGTCGACTTCGCGGCGGGCCACCTCGGCACGCGGGCGGTGCGGCTCGGTCCCGGCCACCTCGACCTGGCGCTCATCCGCGCCTTTCTGGCGGAGCTGTACCGCCGCGGCCAGTCGCGCGCCTCGGCCGCGCGCAAGCTGTCGGCGCTCCGCAGCTTCACGCGCTATCTCCGCCGCGAAGGGCTGCTCGACAGCGATCCCGCCGCACTGGTCCTGACGCCGCGTCGCGAGCAGAAGGTTCCCTCGCATCTGTCGGTCGACGAGATGGGGCGGCTCCTCGAGGCGCCGGATATCTCGCGTCCGCTCGGGCGGCGCGACCGCGCGATCCTCGAGCTGTTCTACGCCTCGGGTCTGCGGCTGAGCGAGCTCGTCGCGCTCGATCTCGACGACGTGAACCTGTCGGAGCGGATCGTGCGCGTGTCGGGCAAGGGAGGGAAGGAACGGCTGGTGCCGTTCAACAGGGCCGCGCAACAGGCGCTGCGGGCTTGGTACGCAGACCGCGCCGCGCTACGCGCGGCCCGGCCCCAGGCCTCAGGCCCCAGGCCTCGGGCCTCAGATGACCCCGTGTTCGTCAACGCGCGGGGGACGCGGCTCACCGGCCGCAGCGTGCAGCGGTTGGTCGCGCGGTACGTCTCGGGCTGCAGCACCCGCTTCGGGATCAGCCCGCACGCGCTGCGCCATTCGTTTGCGACCCACCTGCTCCAACGCGGTGCCGACCTGCGCGCCATTCAGGAGCTGCTCGGGCACGTCCAGTTGTCGACGACGCAGCGCTACACGCATGTGAACGCCGCGCAACTGCTGGAGGTGTACCGCAGGGCCCACCCACGCGCCAGGCGCCAACGCTGATCGCCGCGCCACCCGTTCTGGACTACACTGCGGCCTCACAGCCGGGGTGGAAGGAGCCGGCCGCCATGAAGCTCGCCTTGACCACGGTGACCTGCCTGACCGCTCTCGCCGCATCCGCTGCCGCTCAGGACCTCGGGCCGAACATCCGCAGGATCACGGACGGCATCTACGTGCAGTCGGCCCGCGAGGTGAACTCGACGGTCGGCATCGTGCTCACGAGCGAAGGGGTCGTGCTCATCGACACGGGCCAGACGCTCGTCGATACCCGGCAGGTGCAGGACGCGATTCGGAAGCTGACGCCGCTGCCGGTGCGGTACGTGATCAACACCGAGGTTCATCCGGACCACACGAGTGGGAACTTCGTCTTCTCGCCGCCTGCGGTCGTCATCAATCACGCGGGTGCAGGCGAAGCGATGCGGAAGGCCGACAACCCGAACCGGTTTGCCACCGCCTCGCCCGAGATTCAGGCGGCCGCCCAGGGATACCGGCTCGTTCCGCCCCACGTCGAGTATCGCGAGCGGATGACGCTGCGGGTCGGGGAGCGGACGTTCGAGCTTCTGCACCTGAAGAATGCGCACAGCGAGGCGGATACGGCCGTCTGGCTGCCGCAGGAGCGCGTGCTGTTTGCGGCATCGGTTGCGATTCCCAACAGCCTGAACAACATCAGGCCGTTCGTGACGCTGCCCGACATGCTCGCCGCCATCCGGATGCTGCGCGCGCTCAACCCGGAGGTCGTCGTACCCGGCCACGGCTCGTTCGGAACCACCCGGATCTTCGACGACACCGAGCGCTATTTCACGCTGCTCATCGAGCGGGTGGGCGCGCTCGTGCGCGAGGGGAAGTCGGTGGAGCAGATTCGGAAGGAGCTGCGCATGCCCGAGTACAGCGGCTGGGCGTACCAGGAGCGCATGCCGACGAACATCGATGCCGCCTACCGGGCGGTCACGCAGGCCAGCCGGTAGGTGGTAGCCGGTAGGTGGTAGGCGATACTCGTGCGTTTGGCTACCAGCTACTGGCTACCAGCCAGGTCAGACGGCGGCGGCCTCGGCCCGGTGCTCCGCCTCGCGCTGGCCGGCGGCGCGGCGGCCGCGCGGGAACTCGATGCCGAGGACCTTGATCTTGTAGTTCATCACGCGCGGGCTGATCGAGAGCAGCTCGGCGGCGTCCTTCTGCACCCAGTTCGACATCTTCAGCGCCTCGATCAGCGCGAGCCGCTCGATGTCCTCCAGCGGAATGCCCGTCGGCGGAATCCTCAGGATCGAGGAGGCGTCCCGCGGCGCGCCGAGCGCGCCCGTGTCGCCGAGCCGCAGATCCTCGACCGCGATGTGCGTCCCCTCCGCCAGCAGCATCGCGCGCTCGATTGCGTTCTCGAGCTCCCGGATGTTCCCCGGCCAGTGATAGCGCATGAGGAGCTTCAGCGCCTCGGGCTCCAGGCCCTCGACCTTCTTCTTCAGTTCGCCCGCGAAGCGGCGGATGAAGAAGTCGGCGAGCGCCGCGACGTCCTCCTTGCGCTCGCGGAGCGGCGGCATCTCGATCGTGACGACGTTCAGGCGGTAGAAGAGATCCTCGCGGAAGTGCCCCGACTCGACCATCGTGGTGAGCTCGCGGTTGGTCGCGGCGATGAGCCGGACGTCGACCTTGATCGTCCGCGTGCCGCCCAGGCGCTCGAACTCGTGCTCCTGCAGCACGCGCAGGATCTTCGCCTGGGTGTTGGCGCTCATGTCGCCGATTTCGTCGAGGAAGAGCGTGCCGCCGTCGGCCTGCTCGAAGCGGCCGATCCGCTGCTTGTCGGCGCCGGTGAACGCGCCCTTCTCGTGCCCGAAGAGCTCCGACTCGAGCAGGTTTTCCTGGAGCGCCGCGCAGTTGACCTTCACGAAGTTGCGCGACGCGCGGAGCGAGTTGTGGTGGATGGCGCCCGCGATGAGCTCCTTGCCGGTGCCGGTCTCGCCCCGGACGAGCACGGTCGTGTTGCTCCGCGCCACCTTGCGGACGATGCCGAGCACTTTTTCGAGCGCGCCGCTCGACCCGATGATGCGGTCGAAATCGTAGATGTCGCCCTGCGCGTGGCGGAGGTAGTCGATCTGATGTTGCATCCGCCGCATCTCGATCGCCTTCTCGATCTTGACCTCCATCTCCTCGATCTCGAACGGCTTCTGCACGTAGTCGAAGGCGCCAGCCTTCATCGCCTCGACGGCGGTGGACACCGAGCCGAAGGCCGTCATCAGGATCACCGCGCACGAGGGGTGCAGCGTCTTGGCCGTCTTCAGCACGTCGAGCCCGCTACTGCCGCCCATCTTCAGATCGCTCACCACCACGTCGAAGAAGCTCTCGTGGAGCTTCTCGATCGCGGCGTTGCCGTTCGGCGCCTCTTCCACGTCGTGCGACGCGCCGGCGAGCGCCTGCACGAGACCGCGCCGAAGGGAATCGTGATCGTCTGCAATGAGAATGCGGCCCATGACTACTGTTCCTCGTGAAGTGCCGTGACCGGCAAGGTGACGCGAATCGTCGTGCCGCGCCCGGGCGCGGTCTGGAGGTCGATGCTGCCGTCGTGCGCGTCGACGATCTTCCGCACGATCGCGAGCCCGAGCCCCGACCCCTGCGGCTTGGTGGTGAAGAACGGCTTGAAGACGCGCTCGGCCAGGTCCGGGGACATGCCCGGCCCCTCATCGGCCACCTCGACCAGCACCGCCGCCCGCGGCTCGCCGCCGTCGTCGATGGAGACGCTCGACGCGAGCACCGTGATGCGGCCGCGGCCGTCCATCGCCTCGTACGCGTTCGTGAGCAGGTTCGTGAAGAGCTGGGTGAGCTGGTACCGGTCGGCCTGGATCAACGGGAGTCCCTCTGGCACGCGCACGTCCACGGCGATGTCGCCGCGTCGTGCCTTGGTATCGGTCAGGTGCACCGCCGACTGCACGGCGTCGCGCACCGCCGTATGCTCGACCTGAAGCCGGATCGGCCGCACGAACTCGAGCACCTCCTGGACGATCGCGTTCGCCATCTTCGCTTCGGAGATGATGTCGGTCAGCAGCGCCTGTGCGTCGGGCAGCGCCGCGATCTTGCGCCGCAGCAGCCCGGCCATGACCTCGATGCCGGCGAGCGGATTCTTCACTTCGTGGGCAATCGCGGCGGCCATCTCGCCGACGGCGGCGAGCCTGTCGCGCAGCCGCTCGCGCTCCTCGAGCTGCTCGACGCGCGTCAGATCCTTGAAGTACATCGACGCCCCGATGACGCGGCCCGAATCGTCCCGCACCAGCCCCAGCGTGTAGCCGATCACCTTGCCCGACGGCCGCAGCCGCAGCTCGGCGCGGTTCGGCAGCAGGTGCAGGTCGAACACGTTGTTCAGCATGCGGACGACCTCCGGATGCGACGGCAGCAGCTCCGCGAGCGGCCGGCCCAGATCGTCGTGCCGCGGCGTGAGGTCGAAAATGCGGTACGCCTCATCGTTGATGAGCGCCAGGCGGCCATCGCGCGTGAAGGCGAGGACGCCGTTGCGCATGCCCGCGACGAGGTAGCGGAAGAACGCCTCATCCTGGACGGGAGGGACGCGGCCGTGGCGACGGGTCACACCGGGCGCGAGTTGCCTGCCGCCGGCCCGGCCCATCCGGCGCCGCGCGGTCGTCACTTGGGAATGCTCCACGGTGAATACGGCCGAGCCGGCAAACGGCGTACCTGACAAGTACAGAACGAAAGTGCTCGGAAGTGGCGCATTTCAGACCTGCGTGGGAGCGGTTTCAGGACGAGCCGATTACAATATTGTAAGCGTAACGCAATTCTGTGGCTGAAGATAGGTGTCGCTTACGATTCGGAGGCGTGTTCGGAGGCGTGCTCCTGAAGCGCTTCCCACTGCGCCATCAGGTCGCCGACTTCCCACATCAGCGCCTGGTGCCGGTCGATGAGGGCGGTGGCCGCCGCCCGGTCCTCGTAGAACCCCGAGGCGGCCATGGCCGCCTCGATCGCCTTCACCTCGGCCTCGCGGGCCGCGATGCGCGACTCGAGGTCGGCGATCCGCTTCTGCAGCGACTCGAGCGCCCGCTGCTTCTTGCGGCGCTCGGCCTCTTCGCGCTTGCGCGCTTCTCTCGACACGTCCGGCTTTGGACTGTGGGCTTTGGGCTTTGGGGCTGAGGCCTGCGGCCTGGGGCCTGGGGCCTGCGGCGAAGCCGCGTGTTCCTTGTGCCAGAGAAACTCCCGATACGCGCCCGGATACACGACCGCCTCGCCGTGGCCGACCTCGATGATCCTGGTCGCCAGCTTTTCGACGAAGTACCGATCGTGCGAGACGATGACGAGCGTGCCGCCGTAGTCTTCGAGCGCCTCGAGCAGCACGTCCTTCGAGTCGAGATCGAGGTGGTTCGTCGGCTCGTCGAGCAGCAGCGTGTTCGAGGGCCGCAGCAGCATACGCGCCACGGCCAGCCGCGTCCGCTCGCCGCCCGAGAGCACCGCCACCTTCTTGTAGACGTCGTCACCCGAAAACAGGAAGCCACCCAGGATGTTCCGGATAGCCGGCACCATATCGTTCGGCGATCCGGCTTCGAGCGTCTCGTACACCGTGAGCACGGGATCGAGCCGCGTCGCCTCGTCCTGCGCAAAGTACTCGGTGACGACCTGGTGGCCGACCGTCCGGCTGCCGCGGTCCGGCGCCTCCTCGCCCGAGAGCATCCGCATGAGCGTCGACTTGCCCGCGCCGTTCGGCCCGACGAGGGCGATGCGGTCGCCGCGCTCGATGTGGAGATTCACGTCGCGGAACACCACGAGCGTGCCGTAGTAGGCCTTGCGGCCGTGCTTCAGCTCGAGCACCGTGCGCCCGCTCTTCACGCAGTGCGGAAACTTGAAGTGAATCCGCTTGCGCTCCGGCGGGACCTCGATCGGCACCACCTTTTCGAGGAGCTTGATCCGGCTCTGCACCTGCGCCGCTTTGGTCGCCTGGTAGCGGAAGCGGTCGATGAACAGCTTGACGCGGGCAACCTCCTCGTCCTGCTCGCGCTTGGCTTGCCGCAGCCGCTCGAGCATAGCGTCGCGCTGCTCGACGTAGGTGCTGTAGGTGCCGACGTAGTCGGTGAGCTTCCGCAGGTTGAGATCGGTGATGCGCGTGACGACCGCATCGAGGAAATACCGGTCGTGCGACACCAGGATGACGGCGTACGGATAGGTCGTCAGGTACTCCTCGAGCCAGTTGCGCGCCTCGAGATCGAGATGGTTCGTCGGCTCGTCGAGCAGCAGCAGGTTGGGGCGGCCGAGCAGCAGCTTGGCGAGGGCGATGCGCATCTGCCAGCCGCCGGAGAACGTTTCGGCGGGGCGCGCGGCGTCCTCGTCGCTGAACCCGAGGCCGCGCAGCACGGTCGCGATCCGCAGGTCCATGTTGTAGCCGTCCGCGAGCCGGAACCGGTCCTGCAGTTCGCTGTAGCGCACGAGCATTGCCTCGTGTTCCGCCTGCGGGACCGAGGCGTCACCCAGCCGGTGCTCGATCTCATGCATCTCGGCCTTCATGTCGAGGAGCGGCTGAAAGGCGCTGCTGGCCTCCTCGAAGACGGTGCGGCCTTGGTGCGTCAGGCCGTCCTGTGGCAGGTAGCCGATCGTGAGGTTCGCCGGCCTGACGATGGCGCCCGAGTCGGGCTCGTCGAGGCCGGCCAGCATCTTGAGCAGGGTCGTCTTGCCGGCGCCGTTCGGCCCGCAGAGACCCACACGATCGCCGTCTCCGATCTGCCAGGTGACACGATCGAGCAGGGCGCGATCCCCGAACGACTTGGTGAGCTCGGAGAGTTGAATCACAGCAATTCAGTATCGACTCCCAACTCCCAATCCCCACAGACAGGGTTGGGGGAGCTTGGGAGTTGGAACTTGGAAATTGGGAGTTGGTGCGGCCGCACTACGCGGCAGGCGCGCCGAGCGCCTTCGCGGCGGCGGCCAGCACTTCAGGCACCCGGAATGGCTTTCGAAGGTATCCGGCGACTCCCAGGTTCACGGCTTCAATCGCGCTCGCCTCGCTCGAGTGGCCGGTGATGATGATGACGGGCAGGTCGGCCCGGACGCGCTTGGTCTGGCGGATGAGCGCCAGGCCGTCCATGCCGGGCATGCGGAGGTCCGCAATCATCAGGTTGTAGGGGACGGCCCGGACGCGGTTGAGCGCCGTCGCGGCGTCGGCCGCGGTGTCCACCTCGTACTCCGCGAGCGCGAGCGTCTTCGAGAGCAGGTCGCGGATGCCCGCCTCGTCGTCCACCACGAGGATCCGCGGCCGGTGCGGCGCAGTCGCGACCGTCGGGCGCACCGGGCCGGCGCCGGCCGTCCGCTGACTGTCCAGCCAGGCGTCGATGTCGCGTTTCCGAAACCGCCACTGGCGACCGACTCGCACCGCGGGAATCTTTCCCGCCTTGATCAGACGGTAGACCGTACGAAGATTGACTTGGAGGTACTCCAGGACCTCTTCGGTGGTCAGAAACACGTCGTCGGTGGGGAGGTTCAGGGGCAAACGGTGCTCATTCTAACGCGTTCGGCAGGGGCACGTCTAAGTTTCGAACACGTAAGCACTTCCTTTGCGTGCGCGTCATAATGATCGGACCGACCAAGCCACACGGGGGCGCCGGCCGTCTTATCCAGTAGCTACGGTAGCTGGGTCTGACGCCCGGGCCCTGGGGCGTGCACGCATGACGTGGACCGACGAGGACCTCGTCGCCCGCTCGAGGGGTGGCGATGTCGACAGTTTCAATCAGCTCATCCTGCGATGGGAACGGCCGATCTATGCTCTCGCGTACCGGGTGATCGGACGGGAGGAAGATGCCCGCGACGTCTGTCAGGAGACGTTTCTCCGCGCCTTCCGCGCGCTGCCGGGGTTCAAGGGGCAGGCGAAGTTCTCGTCCTGGCTCTATCGCATCGCGCTCAATCTCTGCCGCGACTGGGTGCGCCGGCAGCGGCGGACGCCGGTGGTGGAGACGCCCGAGGGCGTCAACCCGCTCGACTTCGCCGCCGAGCACGAACCGGCGGAGTCGATCGAGGAGTTGGTCTCGCGCCGTGAGTTGAGCGCCGCCGTCGAAGAGGCCATGGCGCTGCTGCCGGAGGAACAGCGGACGGCGATCATCCTGAAGGAGTACCACGAGATGACGTTCCAGGAAATCGCGGAGCTGCAGGGCTGCCCGCTCAGCACCGTGAAGACACGCCTCTACCAGGGGTTGACCGTGCTCCGGCGCCATCTGGAACGACAGGGCATGGCACCGGTTGCGAGGAAGACATGAGGACCACCTTTCAGTGCGGCGACAACGCGGCGCTCGTCAGCTACCTCTACGACGAGTGCGAACCGGACGAACGCGCGGCCATCGGTGCGCATCTCGCCGTCTGCGTCGCCTGTGCGGCGGAGATGGCGGCGCTCCAGTCGACGCGAATCCAGCTGGCGTCCTGGTCGCCGCCGGAGACGGAGCTCGGCTTCGTGATCGCGCGGGCGGCCGCCCCGTCGGCGCCGGATCGCTGGCGTCCGTGGGCCTGGTTCGGTCACCCGCTGCCCGCATGGGCGCGGCTCGCGGGCGCGGTCGCGATCTTTGCTGCCGGCGTCTCGCTGGGCATCGCTCGGGGCACGATGCGCGAGGCGCCGGCATCGGTGACGGCTGCGGCGCCGGCCACCGTAGCCGCGCCTGCGGCGAGCGTCACCGCGGCCTCGCTCGATGCGCTCGAGCGGCGTCTGCGCGGCGAGATGGCGCGGCTGCACCCTGCCGCCGATCGCCCGGCGGCCACGCCCGCGCCGACTCTCGCTCGCGGCGCGCTGAGCGACGCCGAAGGCCAGCTCCTGGCGCGTGTCCGCGCGCTCATCGATGAAAGCGAGCAGCGGCAGCAGCGCGAGCTGGCGCTGCGGACGGCGCAGATCGTCGGCGACTTCGATTCGCAGCGCCGCGTCGATCTCGAGCAGATTCAGCGCACCTTCGGCCAGATCGAGGGGTTGACGGGCGCGGAGGTCCGCGAGCAGCGTCAGATGCTCAACTATCTGATGCGCGTCTCGCAGCAGCAGTAGCTCCAGCCGGTAGGTGGTCGCTGGTAGCCGGCAGCAGGCAGGGAGGAGACGGAGTGGTGCGAACTTGGTTGATCGGTCTCGCCGTGGGAATCGGGATGGCCGGCACGGCGGCGGCTCAGGCGCCGCGGGTTGCCGATGCCGGGCAGACGCGCGTGCGCCAGCAGATCTTCATGATGGAGGGTGTGCTCGAGCGCGCCGTGCAGCTTGGCGTCGACAATCTGCGCCGGCGGATGCGGAGCGTGATGCCGGACGATTCGCTCCTGCAGGCAGGCGCGCCGCAGGCGCGCGGCTTTCGACTCGACGGGTACGGCGTCTTCTTCGACGTCGAGGTGCCCGCCGTGCGCCGCAGCTTCGCCTGGTCGATGCGGACGATGAACGAGACCGGTCTGGCGCTGGCGCGCGATCTCGCCCAGATGCGGGCCTTCATGCAGGCGATCTCGGATCCGCGGATGCGCACCGAGTTCGATCGGGCGCTCCAGCGGCTCCAACGGCAGATGGCGCCTCCCGTTCCGCCCGCGCCTCCCGCCTCGCCGGCGCGCGTGACTGCGGCCGCCCAGAGCCAGCCTGCGGCCGCCACCGTGCAGCCGCTGCCGGTGCCGGAGCCCGTCACGCCGCCGCCGGGTGATCCCGCGCTCGTCAACGATCCAGGCGAGGTGTACGCGGAGGAAGTCAAGGGCGCGCTCATCAACGCCATGATCGAGAACAGCGGCTCGCTCGTCCTGGGGGCGGACGAATGGTTCACGGTGGCCGCACGCGACAGCGCCCACGGCAATTCACTCGTCGCCGGCGATCGTGAGGCGGTCACGCTGGTTCTGCGCCTCAAGGGGAGCGACCTGGCAGGTTTCCGCGCCGGACGGCTGACGCTCGATCAGGTCAAGGCGCGCATCGTCGCCAGCGAGTTCTGACAACACACAACTGGTACAATTGCTCGATGGCCCGACGGCTCACCGCTGTGCTCCTCGGCGCGCTGCTGGTGACGGCGTGCGAGTCGCGCGACGTCCAGACCGACCTGAAGATCGTCAAGGTTCAGACCGGCTGGTTCGATGCCGGCCTCGTCGAAGGCGGCATGAACAAGCTCGTGCCGAGCGTCTCGCTCGAGCTGCAGAACGTCTCGGACCGCGAGATCGCGAGCGTGCAGCTGAACGCGGTGTTCCGGCGCGCGGGCGAGCAGGAATCGTGGGGCGATCACTTCGTGCGCGCCATTGACGCGAACGGCCTGGCGGCCGGCGCGACGACCGAGCCGATCGTGCTCCGATCCACCTTCGGCTACACGGGAACCGAGGCGCGCGCGCAGATGCTGCAGAACCAGCAGTTCGTCGACGCCAGGGTGGAAGTCTACGGCAAGCATGGCCGCCGCACCTGGGCGAAGATGGGCGAATTCCCCATCGAGCGGCGGCTGCTGACCCAATAACAACTCCCAACTCACAATTTGGGCGTTGGCGTTTTGGGAGTTGGAAGTTGATAATCCCCGGGTGATTACGACCGCCCAGACCGCTCCCACGCTCGAACGCCGCCTGGGACCCTTCGACGGCGCGGCCATTATCGTCTCCAACGTCATCGGCGGCGGCATCCTGTTTCTGCCGCCGCAGATCGCCGCGTCGGTTCCGAGCGCGATGCTGTTTCTCTCCACGTGGCTGGTCGGAGGGCTGCTCGCCTTCGCGGGCGCGATGGCCTACGCCGAGCTCGCGGCGCTGCGGCCGCGCGCGGGCGGCGAGTACGTGTATCTGCGCGACGCGTACGGTGGGTTTGCGGGGTTCCTGACCGGCTGGACGTCGTTCGTCGCGGGCTTCTCGGGCGCGATGGCCGCCAGCGCGATCGTGCTTGCGCTGTACCTCGATCGGTTCATTCCGGGCGCCGGCAACGCCACGCCGCTCTTCGTCATTCCGCTGCCGTACGTGCCGCTGACCTTCTCGGTGCAGACGCTCGTCGCCAGCGCCGCCATCGTCGTCGCTGCGATGGTGCACATTGTCGGGATCGGGCCGGGCCGTACGGTTACGAACATCCTGGCGGCGCTGAAGGTCGCCGCCTTCGTCGCCTTCATCGCGTTCGGGCTGACGCTCGGGACCGGGGCGAGCGCCAACCTGCAGCAGGTCGCGGCGCCGGTCACCACCGCGGGATGGCTGTTCGCGCTGATTCCGATCATGTTCACCTACTCCGGCTGGAACGCCGCGGCGTACATGGCGGAGGAGATTCGCGACCCCGGCCGGAACGTGCCGCGTGCGCTGGCGATCGGGACCGTGGCCGTGACGGTGATCTATCTGTTGATGAACGTCCTGTTCATCTACGTCATGTCGATCGGTGGTCTCGCGGAGGTCAAGGGAAGCGTGCTCGACGTCGTCGCCGATCGCCTGCTCGGCGTTCGCGCGGGCGACATCATGGGCGTGGTGTCGATCGTCAGCCTCGCGGCCGGCATCAATGCGTTTACGTTCGCCGGACCGCGGGTCTACTTCGCCATGGCCCGCGACGGCGCATTCTTCGCGTCGATGGCGCGCGTCCATCCGCGCTTCAAGACGCCGGCGGTCTCGATCGCGGCGCAGGCCGCATTCGCGATCCTGCTCGTGCTGACCGGAAGCCTCGACGCGCTGGCCAATTACGTCGGCTTCGCCATCACGTTGTTCCTGGGGCTCGCCGTGGCTGCGGTGTTCGTCCTGCGCGCGCGGGAGCCGGGGGCGCCGCGCCCGTTCCGCACGCTCGGCTACCCGGTGACGCCGGCCATCTTCACGCTCGCGAGCGCCGGCATCGTGGCCAACGCGTTCTACAGCGATCTCCGGCGGACGCTCGTCGGCGCGGCCATCATTCTCGCGGGCGCGCCGCTCTATCTGGTGTTGCGCCGACGTGGGTCCGGCTAAAGCCGGACGCTACGCACTCGCGCCGTTACGGACGGCGATAGAGGTCGCCGCGGTAGCGGACCTTCTGCCCGGGCGCGATCCGCACGTCGAAGGTCAGCGTCTCGAACCCCGGCGCCGTGATGTCGATACGGTACGCCCCGGGCGCAAGCCGAATGCCCTGAAATGCCCCGTCGAAGTCGTCGACGATGCCCGCGTAATACCCGTCGACGAACACCTGCGCGTGCCGCGGTGAGACATCCAGCCGAAGCTCGCCGATGTCGAACGTGCTGAACGAGCTTCCGTACCCGTAGCCTCCGTACCCGTAGCCGCCGTACCCGTAGCCGCCGTACCCGTAGCCGCCGTACCCGGAACCCGCGTACGCGCCCGGGTGCCAGCGGTACGGGTCGTAGTACAGGAACCCGAGCCCGAACGAGCCGTAGCCGTACGGGTAGTAGCCGCTGTAATAGCCCGAATACGGGTACGGCGAATAGCGCGAGTAGGGATACCCGTAGGCGGCCGGCGGCCGGACGATGATCGTGCGGCGACTCCGGCTGACGGCCCGCGAGCCATCCGGCGGCGGCGGTGGTGCCGCCGATGGCGGCGGCGCTGACCTCCCGCGGCGCGGAACCGCGGTCCCCGTCTGCGGATTGTCTCCCTGCGGGCGGCTTCCGCGGGGGACCGCCTGCCGCGCAGGTTCCGCCGCTGGTTCCGCCTGAGACACCACCTCCACGGCGACCGGACCCTCGGAAGTCGCCTCCTGCGCGGATGCCGCAGGCCCGGTCAACACGAGCGCGGTCAGGGCGAGAAGCAGGGGTCGCATATCTGACACCTCAGCAACTGTGCTGCCACGGCTATTGCGCAAAAATGCGCCGAAATCTGTCGGTCCACGACAGCCTGGGCGTCCGTGGGTGAGGGCAGGCCGTCACTGCCGCAGGTCGATGGGGGTCGGACCGCTATACGGCTCCGAAAGAACGTTCTGTGGCGATTGAAAGGAGCCGTATAGCGGTCCTAGGCGCGCGGAGCGCGCCGAAAAGCTACTGGCCTCAACCCAGCCGACGGCGCTCACTTTACCAGTCGTGTGTCGAGAATGCTTCACGGCGGAGCCGTCGGCTGGTTGAGGCATACTGGCATGGTGATCCACGCCACGACGATCCTGGCTGTGCGCCACCAGGATCACACCTGCCTGGCCGGTGATGGCCAGGTCACGCTGGGAAACACCGTTGTCAAGCATCGGGCGCGAAAGATTCGTCGACTGTACAACGATTCGATTCTGGCCGGCTTCGCCGGGTCCGCGGCCGACTCCTTCGCGCTGTTCTCGAGGTTCGAATCGAAGCTGGAGCAGTACCGCGGGAACGTGGAGCGCGCGGCCGTGGAGCTGGCGCGCGATTGGCGAACCGATCGCGTCCTGCGCCGGCTGGAGGCGATGATGATCGTGGCCGACCGCAAATCGGTGTTCCTGCTGTCCGGAACCGGCGACCTGATCGAGCCAGACGACGGGATCGTGGCCGTCGGATCCGGCGGTCCGTATGCGATGGCGGCGGCGCGCGCGCTCAGCCGGCACAGTCAACTGAGCGCCCGGCAGATTGCGGAAGAGGCGATGGCGATTGCGGCCGGCATCTGCATCTACACGAATGCGACCGTAACGATCGAGGAACTCTAATTGGCAATCTTTCTCCCCGAACGGACGTCGACCGCCGTCGACTCGCTGACGCCCCGGCAGATCGTCGCCGAGCTGGATAAGTACGTCATCGGCCAGGCCAAGGCGAAGCGCGCTGTCGCGATCGCGCTGCGCAGCCGGATCCGGCGCCAGCGGCTCCCCGCCGACATGGCCGAGGAGGTCACGCCCAAGAACATCCTGATGATCGGCCCGACCGGCGTCGGCAAGACGGAGATCGCGCGGCGGCTCGCCCGGCTCGCGCAGTCGCCCTTCATCAAGGTCGAGGCGTCGAAGTTCACCGAAGTCGGCTACGTCGGCCGCGACGTCGAGTCGATGGTGCGCGACCTGGTGGAGCTGGCGGTCGACATGGTCCGCGCCGAGCGGGCCGACGAGGTGCGCGAGAAGGCGCGTGCGGCCGCCGAAGAGCGGCTGCTGGATCTGCTGCTTCCGCCCTCGCGGCCGCCGATGGCGCCCTTCGACCGGGCTCAGGGCGTCCCGAGCGACGGTCGAGGGACGGGCGAGGATACGGCCGCTGTTCGGGACCAGGCGAGCCGCACACGCGAGCGCTTCCGCGAACAGCTGCGCGAAGGGCGGCTCGACGACCGCGTCGTCGAGCTCGACGTCCGCGACGCGGTGATGCCGTCGTTCGAGGTCATCGCGGGCTCGTCGGTCGAGGAGATCGGGCTCAATGTGAAAGAGATGATGGGCAACCTGTTCCAGGGGCGCGCCAAGACGCGCCGCCTCAAGGTGCCCGAAGCGCTCGAGGTCCTCGTCGCCGAGGAGCAGGCCAAGCTCGTCGACATGGAATCGGTCAGCCGCGACGCGGCCCGCCGCGTGGAGCAGTCGGGCATCATCTTCATCGACGAGATCGACAAGATCGCGAGCCGCGACGGGATGGGTGGCGGCGCGCACGGCCCCGACGTCAGCCGCGAGGGGGTGCAGCGCGACATCCTGCCGATCGTCGAGGGGACGACCGTCAACACGAAGCACGGGATGGTGCGGACCGATCACATCCTCTTCATCGCCGCCGGCGCATTCCACGTGTCGAAGCCGTCGGATCTCATCCCCGAGCTGCAGGGGCGGTTTCCGATCCGCGTGGAGCTCGAGCCGCTGACGCGCGACGACTTCGTGCGCATTCTCACCGAGCCCCGAAACGCGCTCGTCACGCAGTACAGCGCGCTGCTCGGCACCGAGGACGTGACGCTCACGTTCACCCCGGGCGCCGTGGAGCGGATCGCCGACTTCGCCGCCCGCGTCAACGACGCCACCGAGAACATCGGCGCCCGCCGGCTGCACACGGTGATGGAGCGGCTGCTCGACGAGGTGTCGTTCGAGGCGCCGGATCTCGGGCGCCAGACCATCACGATCGACGAGGCGTACGTCGATCGCATGCTCGCTGACATCGTCCGCAACGACGACCTCTCGCGCTACATCCTGTAACGACGAAGATCCTGTAGAATTGCTGGGAGCGCCGGCGGATTTAAGACAAATTCGTCGCCACAGTGTGAGGTTGCTACAAATGCGTGCGGCGCCCGGCGCCCGCCGCCGATACAGGAGCGCATGCCTGCCGTAAAGTTCGCCGACGCCAGCACCGCCGCCCGCGACGCACGCCGCCTCTCGACGCTGCTCGAGGTGAGCCAGGCGCTCTCTGGGAGCCTCAACCTGAAGGCCTCCATGCAGCGGGTGCTCGGGATCCTGGTCCGGCATCACGGCGTCGTCCGCGGCATGATGACGCTGCTCGGCGACGGCGAGCTGCACGTCGAGGCCGCCGAGGGCTTCGACGACCGCGCCCGCTCGGTGCGCTACCGGCTCGGCGAGGGGATCACCGGCAAGGTCGTCGAGAGCGGCAAGCCGATCGTCGTGCCGCGCGTGAGCAAGGAGCCGGCGCTCCTCAACCGCGCGGCGGGGCGGGGCGAGGCCGCGCGCCAGGAGTTGAGCTTCATCTGCGTGCCGATCCTGCTGCACCGCACGGCGGCCGGCGCGCTCGGCGTGGATCTGCGCTTCAAGCCGGAGCGCGATTTCGACAGCAGCGTCAAGTTCTTCGGCATCGTCAGCTCGATGATCGCGCAGGCGATCCACGTGCAGCGGCAGGTCGAGGAGGAGCGGCGGCGGCTGCTCGACGAGAACACGCACCTGCGGCAGGAGCTGCGCGAACGGTACGACTTCTCGAACATCATCGGGACGAGCGGGCCGACGCGCCAGATGTACGAGCAGGTGGCGCAGGTGGCCAAGACCAACACGACGGTCCTCATCCGGGGCGAGTCGGGCACCGGCAAGGAGCTCATCGCGCACGCGATCCACTACAACTCGCTGCGCGCCAAGAAGCCGTTCGTGAAGGTGAGCTGCGCGGCGCTGCCGGACACGCTCATCGAGTCGGAGCTCTTCGGCTACGAAAAGGGCGCCTTCACGGGCGCCACCGCCCGCAAGAAGGGGCGGTTCGAGGTGGCCGAGGGCGGGACGCTCCTTCTCGACGAGATCGGCGACATCAACCTGAGCACGCAGGTCAAGCTCCTGCGCGTGCTGCAGGAGCGCGAGTTCGAGCGGCTCGGCGGCACCGACACGGTCCGCGTCAACGTCCGGCTGATTGCCGCCACCAACAAGGACATGGAGAAGGCGATCGCGGACGGGAAGTTCCGCGAGGACCTCTACTACCGTCTCAATGTCTTCACCATCTTCGTGCCCCCGCTGCGCGAGCGGAAGGCCGACCTGCTGCTGCTCGCCGACCATTTCCTGGACAAGTTCTCGCGCGAGCACGGCAAGGTGATCAAGCGGATCTCGACGCCCGCGATCGACATGCTGATGGCGTATCACTGGCCGGGGAACGTCCGCGAGCTGGAAAACGTGCTGGAGCGCGCCATCCTCGTCTGCGACGGCGCCGTCATCCACGGGCATCATCTGCCGCCGTCGCTGCAGACCGCCGATGCGTCGGGCACGGTCACGCGCGTCTCGCTGAAGGACGCGGTGGCGGCCTACGAGCGCGATCTGATCCAGGACGCGCTCAAGACGACGCGCGGCAACCGCGCCAAGGCGGCGCGCCTGCTCGACACGACCGAGCGCATCCTCAACTACAAGGTGCGCGGCTACGGCATCGACGCCCGCCGGTTCAGGTCGCCCGAGATTGGCAAGCGCGTCGCACTCCCGTCCGAGGAGCGATGAACGCCCAGACAACTCGCAATCGCCAACTCCCAACCCCCACGAACAATCACCGTGTATTGGGAATGGGATGTTGGGTTTTGGGAGTTGTCGTTTTGGCGGGCGCCGCGTGCGGGAAGAAGGGGAATCCCATTCCGCCGCCGCTGCGGATTCCCGCCCCGGTGGAGACGATCGGCGCCGTACGCCTCGGCAACGACGTCTACGTCACGCTGAAGGTGCCGGCCACCAACATCGACATGTCGATTCCGGTCGACATCGGCCGCATCGAGGTCTATGGCTATACGGGCCGCGTTCCACCCCCGCTCATCCGGTGGGCCGAACTCGGCACGCGGCTCGCGACGATCGAGGTCCCGCCGGTGCCGCTCGACTATCGCGCGCCCACGCCGGAAGCGGCCGCCGTGCTTCCGCCGAGCGCGATGCCGGGCACACCGGTGACCGTGCGCGACGCGCTGACGCCCGACGAGTTCGAGCAGGGTCCGGTGTACGTCGATCCGCGCCGGCCGGAGCTTGCCGCGCCGCTCCCGGGTGTTGTCGTGCCGATGGTGCTCCGGCGCTATTACCTCGCGATCCCGTTCAGCCGGCGCGGGCGTCCCGGCCCGCCCGGCGCGCAGGCCGACATGGTGTTGACGTCACTGCCGGATCCGCCGACCGACGCGCGCGCCAGCTATGCGGGCGC
>JACPCS010000061.1:12100-32591 GCA_016184455.1 Acidobacteriota bacterium | reverse complement strand
GGACGAAGATCGGCGCCGCCAGCGGCTTGGCGGCTGGATCGGCGGCATCGAACACGATGAGGCCGCGCGAGCCGAGCACCGCATCGAGCAGCCGTCCGAACGCATCGACCATCGTCGTGCCCGGCCGGTAGGCGCCGCGAATCGTCTCGAGCAGCGGTGCGGTGAACTCCGTGGCCGGCAGATGGGCGGCGAGCGCGTCAATCGCCGCGTCAATCGACTCGTCCAGGCCGACGCGCGCCACCGGCCCCTCGCCCGCGCGCGGCAGGCGGCCCAGCGCGATCTCGGCCGGGTTCAACTCGCTGTCGAGCACGCCGCACGCCTTCACCTCGTCCCAGTCGTGATCTTCGGCGTCAATCCAGAAGACGGCGACCGCCGGCACGCGGTGCTCGGCCGCGACGCGCTCGGCCAGGCGAACGGCGGTGAGCGCTTTCAGCAGCGTGAAGAGCGGACCGCCGAAGAGTCCCGCCTGCTGGCCCGTGACGATGGCAATCGTGCGCGGATCGCGCAGGCGTGCGGTCGCGTCGAGCGCGTCGGGCGGCGCGCCGCGCCGCCGCTGCTGAGCTTCGATGATGTCGGCAAGCACGTCGCGCTCGCGCGGATGCCGCTGCGCGCGCGCGATGGCGTCGCGCCACGCCGACGGATCGGTGGGGTTGCCGGCGAAGAACTCGGCGAGGCGCGCGTACGCGAACGCGTAGTCGACGGCCAGGCGCTTGATCCACGGGAAACGACGAATCTCGATGGGAACGCGCGTCGTTGTGGCGGTGAAGCCTGGCTGCGGGAACACCGGTGGTTACTGTCGCAGAGCGGTCGGCGGGGTGTCAAGCAACGTGCTACGATCGATCTCCGGGGCGATCGCGCTCCGAGAAATCCCTTCCGCGCAAAGGAGTTCCACAACTGACCCGGGACGGCTTCGAGCTCGACGTACGCCCCGACTCCACAGGGTCGGAGCCGCCGATCGATCTGCCGCTCCGCGAAGACGAACCCGTCGTCGACGCGCCGCCGCTTCGCGACACCGCCGCCGAGACCGCGCCCGCGGGTGGCGGCGGGAGAAGTGCGATTGCCGCGGGCATGCTGGTGCTCGGTCTGCTCGCGGGCTTCGGCGCGGGGTTCGTCGTCGGGCAGCGGCTCGCGGTGCCGCCGCCGCCGCGTGCGGTAGAAGTGCCGCGCCCGGTACCGATCGACACGACGCCGCCGATCCAGATGGCGCTGCCGCCGCCCGTGGCCCCGGCGCAGACCGTGCCGGAGCCCGCGCGTGCCGAGGCGCCGGTCGAGATCGAGGAACCCGACGTCGAACCACCTGTGCCAGTCCCGAAGCCGACGGTCGCGCGGCCGGCGCCGCCGGCGGTATCGCGGCCTGCGGCGCCAGCGGTTCGTCCGGCGACGGTTCGCTTCGACTCGCGCCCGCCGGGCGCGACGGTGTACCTCGACGAGGTTCGCGTGGGCGTCACGCCGCTCACGATCGATAAGGTCGCGCCGGGCGAACACCAGGTCCGCCTGGAAATGCTCGGCCACGATACGTGGAGGACGTCGGTCACCGTGAAAGAAGGCGAGCAGTACTTCCTGGGAGCTTCGCTCGAATGAACGCCATCCTCGCGCTCGAAGACGGCACCTGGTACCGCGGCGTCGCCGCCGGCGCGCCGGGCGAGACCGCCGGCGAAGTCGTGTTCAACACGAGCATGACCGGGTATCAGGAGGTGCTCACCGATCCCTCCTACGCGGGGCAGATCGTCACGATGACCGCGCCGCTCATCGGCAATTACGGCGTCGCGACCGGCGACGCCGAGTCGCAGACGACGCACGTCGCCGGGTTCGTGATGCGCGAAGAGTCGCTGCTCGCGAGCAACTGGCGCGCCGACGGCACCCTCCGCGACTACCTGATCCGCCACCGGATTGTCGCGATCGCCGATATCGACACGCGTGCCCTGACGCGCGTGCTGCGGTCGGCAGGCGTGATGCGCGGCGTCATCGCCACGGGGCAGGTGGATCCCGATGCGCTGGTGGCGAAGGCACGCGCGATTCCGAAGATGGAAGGGTCGGATCTGGTCCGCGGCGTCACCTGCGACCGGCCGTACGCGTGGCGTGAGCGGGCGCCCGCGGAGGGGGACGCGGCGCATGCCGAGTTTGGCCTGCCGCCGGCCCGCCGCCCGTCGCGCCGGCTGCGCGTGGCCGCCTATGACTTCGGCGTCAAATGGAACATCCTGCGCCGCCTCGACGCCTATAACTGCGACGTACACGTCTTTCCGGCCGGCGCGCCCGCGAAGGAGCTCCTGGCGATCGATCCCGACGGCCTCTTCCTGAGCAATGGGCCGGGCGATCCCGCGGTGCTGCATTACGCGATCGACAACGTGCGGCAGCTTCTCGAGGCCGAGCGCCCGATGTTCGGCATCTGCCTCGGGCACCAGATCCTCGGGCTCGCGGTCGGCGGCAATACCTTCAAGCTGAAGTTCGGTCATCGCGGCGCGAACCACCCCGTGAAGGCGCTCGACTCGGGCAAAGTCGAGATCACCTCGCAGAACCACGGGTTCGCGGTGGACCCTGACTCGTTGCCGGCCGACGTGCGCGTGACCCACCTCAATCTGTACGACGGCACGGTCGAAGGGTTCCGCCACACGAGGAAGCCGATCTTCTCGGTGCAGTATCATCCCGAGGCGTCGCCGGGGCCGCACGACGCCGACTATCTCTTCCAGCAGTTCCTCGACGCCATGGAAAAACGGTAGGGATCGGTACGGATGCCCAAACGGACGGATCTGAAACGTGTACTCGTCATCGGCTCGGGCCCGATCGTGATCGGCCAGGCGTGCGAGTTCGACTACTCGGGCACGCAGGCGTGCAAGGCGCTCCGCTCCGAAGGGCTCGAGGTGGTGCTGGTCAACAGCAACCCGGCCACCATCATGACCGACCCCGAGATGGCGGATCGCACCTACGTGGAGCCGCTCACGCCTGAGCTCGTCGAGGCGGTGATCGAGAAAGAGCGCCCTGACTGTCTGCTCCCGACCGTCGGTGGACAGACGGCGCTCAACCTGTCGGTCGCGCTCGCCGAGCGCGGTGTGCTCGAGAAGCACAACGTCAAGCTGATTGGCGCGTCGATCGACGCGATCAGAGTGGCCGAGGACCGGCTGCTCTTTCGCAACGCCATGCGCGACATCGGCATCGAGGTGCCGAGGAGCGGCATCGCCAAGTCGCTCGACGAGGCGCTCGCGATCGTCGAGGAGGTGGGCTTCCCGGCCATCGTGCGGCCGTCGTTCACGCTCGGCGGCGTCGGCGGGGGCATCGCCTACAACGTCGAGGAGTTCCGCGAGGTCGCCGGCCGCGGGCTCGACTTGAGTCCGGTGCACGAGATCCTCGTCGAGGAATCGGTCATCGGGTGGAAGGAGTTCGAGCTGGAGGTGATGCGCGACGTCGCCGACAACTTCGTCGTCATCTGCTCGATCGAGAACGTCGACCCGATGGGCGTCCACACCGGCGACAGCATCACCGTCGCGCCCGCGCTGACGCTCACCGACAAGGAATACCAGCGCATGCGCGACATGGCGCGGCGCATCATCCGCCGCGTCGGCGTGGAGACGGGCGGGTCGAACATTCAGTTCGCCGTCAACCCGGAGAACGGCCGGATCGTCGCCATCGAGATGAACCCGCGCGTCTCGCGCTCCTCGGCGCTCGCGTCGAAGGCGACGGGCTTCCCGATCGCGAAGATCGCCGCCAAGCTCGCGCTCGGGTATCACCTCGACGAGATCCCGAACGACATCACGCGCCTCACGCCCGCCTCCTTCGAGCCCACGATCGACTACATCGTCGTCAAGTTCCCGCGCTGGAACTTCGAGAAGTTCCCGCAGGCGGACCGCACGCTGACGACGCAGATGAAGTCGGTGGGCGAGGCGATGGCGATCGGCCGGACGTTCAAGGAAGCGTTCCTCAAGGCGGTGCGATCGCTGGAGCTCGGCAAGCTGAGCAGCCTCTTCCCGACGGGTCCGGAGGACCAGTCCGACGACGCGGAGGACGAATCGGCGCTGCGCAAGCGGCTCGTGGTGCCGAACGATCGGCGCATGTGGGCGCTCTTCCGCGCGCTGCGGCGCGGGTGGAGCGTCGAGGCGCTGCACGAGCTGACGAAGATCGACCCGTGGTTCCTGCAGCAGTTCGTCGAGATCGAGGAGCTGCGCCGCGTCGCCGGGCTCGGCGAGTTCCGCGACATGTCGCCCGACCTGCTGCGGACGCTGAAGCGCACCGGTTTCAGCGACGCCGACATCGCCGCGCTGCACGGCGTCGGCGAGGAGCTCGTCCGCCAGCGCCGTGTGGAGCTCGGCCTCGTGCCGGCCTACAAGCGGATCGACACGTGCGCGGCCGAGTTCGAGTCGTTTACCCCGTATCTCTACGGCACGTTCGAGCAGGTCTGCGAGGCCGATCCGACGGCACAGCGGAAGGTCGTCATTCTCGGCAGCGGCCCGAACCGCATCGGCCAGGGCATCGAGTTCGATTACTGCTGCTGCCACGCGGTCTTCGGCTTCCGCGAGGAAGGGTTCGAGACCGTCATGGTCAACTGCAATCCCGAGACGGTCTCCACCGACTACGACACCGCCGATCGGCTGTACTTCGAGCCGCTGACGTTCGAGGACGTCATGGCCGTGATCGAGCGCGAGGGGCAGGCCGGTGCGGATGTCTCGTGCGTGGTGCAGTTCGGCGGCCAGACGCCGCTGAAGCTGGCGCTCGCGCTCCAGGAAGCGGGCGTGCAGATCCTCGGCACCACGCCCGACTCGATCGACCTCGCGGAGGACCGCCAGCGGTTCTCGCAGCTGCTGTGGGACCTCGGCGTGCCGCAGCCGTCGAGCGGCACCGCCACCTCACGCGAGGAAGCGCGCGAGGTGGCCGAGCGAATCGGCTATCCGGTCGTCGTTCGCCCCTCGTACGTGCTCGGCGGCCGCGGGATGGCGATTGTCTTCGACGCCGGCGCCCTCGACCGCTACATGACGGGCGCGGTTGACGTCTCGCACGACCGGCCGGTGCTCATCGATCGCTTCCTCGAGGACGCGTTCGAGTTCGACGTCGACGCGGTGGCCGACACGACGGGCGCCGTGGTGATTGGTGGCGTCATGGAGCACATCGAGGAGGCGGGCATCCACTCGGGCGACAGCTCGTGCGTGGTGCCGCCGTTCATGGTGGCCGAGCGGCACCTCGCCACCATCCGCGAGTACACGCGCCGCATCGCGCGCGCGCTGAAGGTCGTCGGGCTGATGAACGTCCAGTACGCCATCAAGGACGACACCGTCTACGTGCTGGAAGTGAACCCGCGCTCGTCGCGCACCGTGCCCTACATCTCCAAGGCGACCGGCGTGCCGCTCGCGAAGGTGGCGGCGCGGATCGCGGCGGGGCGGACGCTGGCCGAGCTCGGGCTCCTCGAGGACCTCGAGGTGCACGGCGTGTTCGTGAAATCGCCGGTGTTCCCGTTCGTGCGCTTCCCGGGCGTCGACACGATCCTCGGTCCGGAGATGAAGTCGACCGGCGAGGTCATGGGCGCCGCCGAGAACTTCGGCGCGGCGTTTGGCAAGTCGATGATGGGCGCCGGGCAGCGGCTGCCGATCGAAGGGTGCGTCTTCATCAGCGTCAACAACAGCGACAAGCAGACGGTGCTGCCGATCGCGCGCGACCTGGCGCAGCTCGGCTTCGCGCTGACCGCCACGCGCGGGACGGCCGCCTTCCTGCGCGCGCACGGCATCGACGTCGAGGTCGTCTACAAGGTGAACGAGGGCCGGCCCAACGTCGCCGACCAGATCGTCAACCGCAGGATCGACCTGGTGATCAACACGCCGCTCGGCCGCGACTCCTTCTTCGACGATCGCGCCGTCCGCCGCGCCGCGACGATGGCGCAGGTGCCGTGCATCACGACGTTGACGGGGGCATCGGCGGCGGTCGCGGCCATCAAGGCGCTGCGCTCGCAGACGTTGACCGTCAGGTCACTGCAGGATTACTACGCCGGCGTCGAAGCCGGCGCCTGAACGCCGGCTTCACTCCGGCCCGATCACAGGCCGGAAGCGCGTCAGCTCCATGGCCCGCGAGACAGCGGCCGCGCGTGTATCCACGTCGAACCGACGCAAGATGCTGCTCACGTGGGTTTTCACGGTCGAGCGGCCGAGGCCGAGGATGCGTGCGATCTCCTCGTTCGTCTCGTCTTCCATGAGCGCGTACAACTCGAGGAGCAGTTCGTATAACGCGACGGAAGCTTGGTCGCGAAATCCGATGGGATCATTTCGACCGCGCAATCGGTGCCTGCTGGTCATGTCGAACTCGGTCGTCGCCGGCAACGCCTACATCGGAGGCTGGCCAGGGGACGTGCAGGTGGATGCGGCAAGCCAGTTGAAGTCGGCGGGGCACAACCTGATTGGCGCGATCGACGACTCGACCCCATTGTCGCGATGTTTACGCAGAAGAATCCGCTCGATGATGGCGCGGTGCCCTTGGAGCCCGAGCGAACCCTCAACATCACCGTGACGCTGCGTGTCTCGTCATGTCCATGCCTCCGGCCATGTAGCACATGATGGTATTTCAGTGCTACAATTACGCGTGTGAAGACCTATGTTCATGCACGGCTTCGGGAGGCCGATCGCACTGTTCTGCAGGGACTGAAGCACTCAACCGGCCTCCCCGAATCTGAGATCGTCCGGCGTGGGTTGCATCTGGTGGCCGCGGAGGAGCGTGCGCGGCGAAGCGCCCTCGAGCTCGCCGGCCGCAGCGTGGGACGATTCGCGCGCGGCCCCAAGGATCTGTCCACGAACAAGAAGCGGCTGGAAGGCTTCGGCATGTGAATCCGCCAGGTGTCCTCCTGGATACCGGTCCCCTGGTCGCGCTGCTGTCGAGAAACGATGTGAATCACGCCCGGGCGAAGCGGCTCTTGGCCGAATGCCTGCCGCCGTTGCGTTCGTGCGAAGCGGTGATCGCCGAAGCTTGCTTTTTGATGCGCAAGGTGAATGCGGCGGGACCGGCGGAAGTCCTGGCCCTTGGTCGTCGGGGTATGTATCAGATCACAATGTCGGTCGACCGGAACTGGGCCAACATCGAGGCCCTTCTCAAGAAATACTCGGATCGCCCAATCTCGCTGGCGGACGCCTGCCTGATCAGGTGCGCCGAGCTCTTCGAGGAGCCTCGTATCCTGACCTTTGACACTGACTTTGCCGTCTACAAGTGGGCGCGAAACCGCAAGTTCGATATCCTGTCGTGACGAGGGCGTCGCTGCGGCCGGTCCAACCAGCCTCCGCGAGATCTTCGGCGGTCCACCAGGCCGGTCCGCGGGGGCGTCGGCGGCGGTAGCGGCCATCAAGGCGCTGAGGTCGCAGACCTTGACAGTCAGATCCCTTCAGGACTATTACGCGGGGGTGGAAGCAGGGGCGTAGGCCCATGAACCACGAAGGCCGCGAAGAACACGAATTTCGAAGAGGATGTGTGATTTTCGTGATCTTCGTGTTCTTCGTGGTTTCCGCGTCCGCGCAGTTCCGCGCCCGCATCGACACCGTCCAGGTCACGGTCACCGTCACCGACGCCAACGGCCGGCTCATCACCGGCCTCGCCAGAGAGGACTTCGAGATCTTCGAGGACGGCGTCCGACAGCCGATCACGGTCTTCACCAACGAGCGGGTCCCCGTCAGCCTGGGCGTGCTGCTCGATACGAGCGACAGCATGCGGGGGCAGCCGATGGCGGACGCGCGCGCCGCCGTCGACCGCTTCGTCTCCGGGTTGCTCGAGCGGGGTGACGAGGCGTTTGTCGCGACCTTCAACCACCAGCCGCGGCTCGTCGCGCCGTGGACGCGCCCGCCGTCGGCCGTCGCCGGGGAGCTCCAGCACGTGCTGCCGTCGGGCGGGACGGCCCTCTACGACGCGCTCGTCGCCTCGGCGGGATACTTCGCGCGGCGGGTGCATCCGCGGTCGGCGCTCGTCGTCGTCTCCGACGGCGTGGATACGGCAAGCGACTGGACGCTGCGCCAGGCACGCGAGGCGCTGCAGCACACCGATCCGCTGGTGTACGCCGTCGCCATCGATTCGGCCAACACACCCGTGGCCCGCCGGGTGAACGTGGACGCGCTGCGCGAGATCACCACGACGAGCGGCGGCTACACGGAAGTGGTCACAGGAGCCGCCGATCTCGGTCCGGCCACTGCCCGCATTGCCGACGAGCTGAACAAGCAGTACACGCTCGGGTACGTGCCGACGAAGCTGCCCGACGGGCAGTGGCGCGCCATCCGGGTGCGGGTCGCCACCGGCGAGTACTTCACCCGCGCACGGCGCGGCTACTTCGCGGTCCCGTAGCGCGCCGGACGCGCTACGCGTCCGCCGGCGGGGCGTCGCCGGGCAGCTGCGGCAGCAAATCCGCCGCCGCGAGCGCCGCCCGCTGGATCTCCTCGACGTCGGCGCGCTTCACGTCGTCTTCGGGCAGCTCGCGCAGCAGCACGTCGCAGAACCCCACGATGACCGCCAGGTGATTCTTGAAGTCGTGCACCAAACGATCGCGAGGGGTGCCGGGCGGCATCTCGTCCGCTATTGAGTTGGCGGCCATGGCTGCGCCAGTATTGCAACGCGATCCCGGAAATGCAACACAACACACGAGATGCGGCGCAGGACGGCCGGCGGCCGAACGGACGGACTGATACATCGTAGGTCTTTCTGGCGCGCAAACGGACAAGGCGGCCGCGACGAAACTGCCAACGTCTGCGGCGTACGAGGTGGCAAATTCTGCACGCGATCGCCGTAAGTCGTTGGTGCCGCGCGATCCGAGCGGGTGGCGCCGTTTGCAGCAGGCTGCCGGGTGGTTCCGGTCGGCGTCGTGCCCGCGCTCGCGCTCCTTCTGGGCGCCTCGTGCGCGCTCGTCACGGATCGCGTGGCGCTGCCGGCGTGGCTGCCTGGCGCGCTGACGCTCGCGGGCTGGATGGCCTGGTCCGTTCGTCGCACACCGCACACGATCGCGATCGTCGCGGGTGGATTCTTCTGCGCATCAGCGGCGCTCGGCCTCGACGCGCGGCACGCGGCGCTCGACACCCCGCTGCGCGCCGTGCTCGACCGCGAGTTCGGCGGATTCGCCCTCGAGACGAGCGGGCCTGGCGGGCGGCACGATCCGCTGCGCGTCCGCGCGCGGCTCGTTGAGGATGCGGCGCGCGAGGAGGGGTTCGTCGGCCTGCGTGCCATCGTCACAGCCGTTGCGCGCGGCGACCAGTGGCACCCCGCCTCCGGTGGCGTCACGTTCGCGGTCGGCGGCACGGTGGCTGCCGCACACGTGGAGCAGTGGCGTGCCGGGCGCACCGTCGAGCTGTTCGCCACCTTCCGCCGGCCTGCGCGCTATCTGAACGAGGGGGTGCCCGACTTCGAGCGCCAGCTCGCGCTCGACGGGACCACGCTCTTTGGCTCGATCAAGAGCGCCTTGCTCGTCGACGTCGTGGCGCAGGGCACGGTCGTGGAGGAGACGGCGGCGCGCATCCGCCACCACGTGCGGCGCACGATCGAGCACCGGCTCGGATCGTACGACCCCGTGAGCGCGGCCATCGTCACAGCGGTGTTGATTGGCGACCGGACCGGCCTTCCCGATCCGGTCCGGCTGCGGCTGCAGGCGGCCGGCACCTACCACGTCATCGCCATCTCCGGCGGCAACATCGCGATTCTTGCCGCGTTGATCGTCGGCAGCCTGCTCCTCTGCGGGATCGGCGGCCGTCCCTCGGCATGGGTGACGCTCCTTCTGCTCGTCACCTACGCGCAGGTCGTGACCACGAGCACGTCGGTGTGGCGGGCAACGCTGATGGCGGTGATCTACTTCGCGGCGCGAGTCCTCGATCACCGCAGCCCGCCGTGGCAGGCGATGGCGATCGCCGCAGCGCTCGTCGTGTGCCTGCGGCCGCTCGAGGTCCGCGACGCCGGTTTTCTGCTGACGTTCGGTGCGACGGCGGCGCTCCTGGAGGCCGCTCGTCGCGTGTCGCGGTCGACGCTGCGCCACCGCGCGGCGGTCTGGCTCGTCGGATCGCTGGCGGCGTCGATCGCAGTGGAGCTCGCGCTCCTGCCGGTGAATGCCTCGGTGTTTTCGCGCGTGACCGGTGCAGGGCTCGTGCTGAATCTCATCGCCGTGCCGCTGATGGCCCTGGTGCAGCTCGGCGGCATCATCGTCGTGCTGTTCGATCGTCTCGGTCTCGTCGCCGCGCCGGCCGCCTGGACGGCGCACGCGGCGGTCACCGCGCTCGTGGAGAGCGCGCGGCTCGTCGAGACCGCGCCCTGGTTGACGATGCGCGTACCGCCGCCGGGACTGGTGCTCGTCGCCATCTACTACCTGGCGCTGGCCGTCGGGCTGGCGGGCCGCGGCTGGCGTCGCGCCGGCGGCGTGGTGACGCTCGCGACGGCCGCCGTGGCGATGGTGTCTGGCCAGCCGGCCGGCTGGCTCCACGCCGATCGTCGTCCGGGCGTCCTCATGATCACGGCATTCGACGTGGGCCAGGGCGACTCGACGCTGATTCAGTTTCCCACTCGATCGACGCTGCTGGTCGACACCGGCGGCATTCCATTCGGCGGCGGCAGCTTCGACGTCGGCGCCCGCGTGCTGGCGCCTGCGCTCTGGGCGCGGGGCCTGCGCCGGCTCGACGCGCTCCTGCTGACGCATGGCGATCCGGATCACATCGGGGGGGCCGGCGCGCTCATCACCGATTTCGCGCCGTCGCGTGTGTGGGAAGGTATTCCAGCTCCCGAGCATGCGGCGCTGACCGCGGTGCGGGACCGGGCAGCGGACGCTGGCGCCCGCATCGAGCGGCGGCAGGCAGGCGAGATGCTGACGATCGGCGGCGCGCGCCTACGGGTGCTGCACCCACCGGCGGCCGACTGGGAGCGGCGGCGCGTGCGGAACGACGACTCAGTCGTGCTCGAGGTGGTCTACGGCGATGTCGCGGTGCTGCTGCCCGGCGACATCGGCGCGGCGGTCGAGCGCGGGCTGGCCGCGCAGCTCACGCCGGCGCGCGTGCGCGTCCTCAAGGTGGCGCATCACGGCAGCCGCACGTCCACCTCGCGCGAGCTCGTCGAGCGCTGGCGCCCGCAGATCGCGATCATCAGCGCCGGGCGGGGGAACACCTTCGGCCATCCCGCGCCGGAGGTCCTTCGCCGGCTGGAGTCCGTCGGCGCGACGATCTACCGGACCGATCTCCATGGGCAGATCAGGATCGAAACCGACGGACATCGGGTGCACGTTCACACCTATGTCGGAGGATCGACATGAACCACGAAGATCACGAAGATCACGAATCAATCGAAGAAGAATTTCGTGATCTTCGTGTCCTTCGTGGTCAAGAGATCTCCTTGATCCGCTGCCACTCATCCTCCATCTCCTGCAGCGTCGCGTCCTGGAGCGCCCGGCCGCGCGCGGCGAAGGCGCGCTCGAGCGCGTCGAAGCGGCGCGTGAACTTCTCGTTGGCGCGGCGGAGCGCGCCCTCGGGCTCGATCCCGAGCTTGCGCGAGAGGTTGGCGATCGCGAAGAGCAGGTCGCCCATTTCCTCCTCGGCCCGCGACAGATCGCCCGAGGCCTCCCCTGAGCCGAGTCGAAGGGCCTGCCCTGAGCCGAGCCGAAGGGCCTCCCCTGAGCCGAGCCGAAGGGTCTCGATCTCGTGCCGCACTTCGGCCACCTCTTCGTCGAGCTTGTCGAGCACGTCCTCCGCGCGCGCCCAGTCGAAGCCGACGGCCGCCGCCCGCGCGCTGATCTCGTACGCGCGCAGCAGCGACGGCAGCGTCTTCGGCACGCCGCTCAGCGTCGTCGTGGGACGGGCCGGGTCCCGGCCCTCCTGGGCGCGCTCGCGCGCCTTCATCGTCTCCCACCGTTCGATCACCTGGTCCGACGTGATGCCGGCATCGCCCTCCTGGCGCGCGAACACGTGCGGGTGGCGCCGGACGAGCTTGTCGCAGATCGCGTCGATCGCGTCGCCGATCGAGAAGTGCCCCGCCTCCTCGCTGATCTGCGCGAGGAACACCGCCTCGTACAGGTAATCGCCCAGCTCTTCGCGCAAGCTGGCCGGCGACCCGCCGTCGATCGCCTCGAGCACTTCGTAGGTCTCTTCGAGCACGAACGGTCTGAGCGAAGTGATCGTCTGCTCGCGATCCCACGGGCAGCCGTCCGGTGCGCGCAGAGCCCGCATGATGCCCACGAGTCGGTCGAATCTGGTGCCGGCCGTATCAGCCATGCGCGTATGCTACCTTTAGCCGGTAGGTGGTAGCCGCTGGCCTGTAGGAGCGTTCGGTGTGTTGTTCCTGCTACTGGCTACCGACTACTGGCTACCGGCTAGAGAGTTGGTGGGTGATGAGCGAAGACGCGAAAGCATCGGATCAGTCAGAGACCTCGTCCGGTATCAGCTTCATGGCGTTCGTGCTCTCGCTCGCCCACACGGCGGCAGTGCACTTCGGCGACGTGCCCGACCCGATGAGCGGGGCCCAGGAGGCCAACCTGCCCGCCGCGCAGCAGATGATCGACATCCTGGCGCTCATCGAGGAGAAGACGCGCGGCAATCTGACGGCGGAAGAGCGGCAGCTGCTCGATCAGGTGCTGTTCGAGCTGCGGCTGCGGTTCGTCGAGGCCGCCAGGGGTCCTGCGCCGGAGAAGCCGAAGATCATCATTCCTTGAGCCCTGAACGAAGGGTGATCCCCGCGCGCGTGCTCTTTCTCGGCACCGGCACCTCCGCTGGCGTGCCGATGGTCGGGTGCACGTGCGATGTGTGTCGATCGACCGATCCGCGCGACAAGCGGCTGCGGCCGTCAATTCTCGTCGACGTGCCCGCGCACGGCGCGATTCTGGTCGACACCACACCCGACCTGCGGCAGCAGGCGCTGACCTACGACATCCTGCGCATCGACGCCATTCTCTATACGCACGGCCACGCCGACCACATTCTCGGCCTCGACGACGTCCGCGGGTTCAACTTCGCGCAGAAGATCGCGATCCCGTGCTATGCGACGACAGACGTCTGGGAGCACCTGCGGCGCGTCTTCTACTACGCCTTCGATGGACTGCCGCGGAAGGGGGGCGGCGTCCCGCGCCTCGAGCCGCATGAGATCGAGGGACCGTTCAGCGCGGCAGGGGTGTGCGTGGTGCCGGTCCCGCTCTGGCACGGCGACGCGCGCATTCTCGGCTTCCGGTTCGGCGACTTCGCGTACCTGACCGACTGCAGCGCGATTCCCCACGAGTCGTGGCCGCTCGTCGCCGGTGTCGACACGCTCGTCATCGACGCGCTGCGCGACACGAAGCACGCGACGCACTTCAGCGTCGGCGAGGCGCTCGAGGCGATCGCGGCCATCGCGCCGCGTCGCGCGTACCTCACGCACATGGCCCATCAGCTCGGACACGCCGCGACGAGTGCGCGCCTGCCGGCCGGTGTGGAACTGGCATATGATGGCCTCGTGATCGAGATCGGCGTCGAGGCGGCGTAGTGTGGAATGGAGGTACTGCACTTTCCCGATGATCCGCGCCCGCCGTGGATCGTCCATCCCGTGCTCGCGCTCGGCAACTTCGACGGCCTGCACCGCGGCCACCTCAAGATCATCGAGCGCGTGAAGCGCGGCGCCGCCGAACACGGCGGCACCGCGATGGCCATGACCTTCGACCCGCACCCGCCGCGTGTGGTCCGTCCCGACAAGGCGCCGCCGCTGCTCATGACGATCGATCAGCGCCTGGAGGCGCTCGGACGGGCCGGCATTCGCGCTGCCGCCGTGGTCCGGTTCACCCCCGAGCTGTCGCAGTGGGAGCCCGACACCTTCGTCCGCACCGTGCTCGTCGAGTGGCTGCGCGTCTCGGAAGTGTGGGTCGGCGCCAATTTCCTGTTCGGCCACGGACGCAGCGGCAACTTCACGCTGCTGCGGACGCTCGGTCAACGCTACGGGTTCCGTGCCGAGAAGATCGATCCGGTGCGCTACAGGGAGTTCGTCGTCAGCAGCACGCGTATCCGGCGGCTCGTCGCTGAAGGACGCATAGACGAGGCCGCGGCGCTCCTCGGCCATCCGTACGTGCTCGCCGGGACGATCGTCGAAGGCCGGCGCCGCGGACGCGAGCTCGGGTTCCCAACCGCCAACCTGCACACAGCCAATGAGCTCGTCCCGCCGCACGGCGTGTACGCCACCACGCTGGAGGTGGACGGCATCGTGCACGCGGCCGTGACGAACATCGGCGTCAATCCCACCTTCGGCGACGGGGCGGACACGTCGATCGAGACGCACGTGCTGCACTACGACGGCGGCGACCTGTACGGCCGGCGCGTACAGCTCGGCTTCGTGCAGCGCCTGCGCGACGAGCGCGGCTTTCCGGACGTCGACGCCCTGCGCGCCCAGATCGACGCCGATTGCCGCCGCGCCGAGCGCCTGTTCCACCGCCTCTCCGTATGACGATGCTTCGTCTGTACAACACGCTGACGCGCCGGGAAGAGGCGTTCGCACCCTCGCAGGGGAACACGGTGCGGCTCTACGGCTGCGGGCCCACCGTGTACGCGCGCGCCCATATCGGCAACTTCCGCACCTTTGTCTCGGTCGACATCCTGCGGCGGACGCTCAAGTACGTGTGCGGCTACCAGGTGCGGCAGGCGGTCAACTACACCGACGTCGACGACAAGACGATCAACGGCGCGCGGGAGGCGGGCGTGCCACTGCGCGAGTACACCGAGCAGTGGATCCGGGCGTTCGGCGGGGACGCGGCGGCGCTCGGCCTCGAGACGCCCGAAGAGACGCCGCGCGCCACCGACGAGGCGAACCTGCGCGCGATGAGCGAGATGATCTTCGCGCTCGAGCGGAACGGCCACACGTACCGGCGCGACGGCTCGATCTACTTCCGGATCTCGACGCTGCCCGCCTACGGCACGCTGGCGCGCCTCGATCGGGAGGGGATGCAGGACGGCACGAGCGTCGACGTGGACGAATACTCCAAGGACGACCCGCGCGACTTCGTCCTGTGGAAGGCGGAGCGCCCGGGCGAGCCGTCGTGGGACTTCGGCACCGGTCCCGGGCGTCCCGGGTGGCACATCGAGTGCTCGGCGATGGCGCTGCGGCTGCTCGGTGACCCACCGATCGACCTCCACGCCGGCGGCGTCGACCTGATTTTTCCGCACCACGAGAACGAGATCGCGCAGAGCGAAGGGGCGACGAAGAAGCCGTTTGCGCGCTTCTGGATGCACGTCGAGCACCTGTTCGTCGAGCACGAGAAGATGTCCAAGTCGCTCGGCAACGTGTACACGCTGGCCGACATCACCGCGCGGGGGCACCGGCCGTCCGCGCTGCGCTATCTGCTGCTCTCGGCGCACTACCGCAAGCAGCTCAACTTCACCTGGACGGGCATGGATCAGGCGGAGGAAGCGCTTCGCCGGATCGTCGATTTCCTGACGCGTTTGGAGGACGTCCCGCCGGGCGCCTCGCATCCGTCCGTCCTGCAAGCGGTTGAACAGGCCCGGGACGCCTTCCGGTCGGCACTCGCCGACGACCTCAATACGGCCGCCGCGCTGGCCGCAGTCTTCGATCTGGTCCGGGATGTGAATGCAGCTATAGACGCCCGGACGGTCTCGGCGGCCGATGCCGCCGCGTCCCGGCAGGCGATCGAGGAGTTCGACCGCGTGCTGGGGGTGGTCAGCCTCCGGCAGGCGGAAGATGCGCGTCCGCCGGTCCCGGTGGAGGAGATCGAGCGGTTGATGCAGGAGCGCCAGGCGGCGCGGCAGCGGCGCGACTTTGCCGCCGCCGACCGCATTCGCCAGGACCTGGCGGACCGTGGCATCCTGCTCGAGGACAATCCCGGCGGCACGCGCTGGAAGAAGAAATGAGCACGGTGGTGAGCGACACGACACGCAGGCCGGGTCCTTTCGGACCCGGCACGCCGCGCCTGGTGACGGACCTGCCCGGTCCGAAGGCGCGGGCGATCATCGAGCGCGACCGGCGTGTCGTGTCGCCCTCCTACACGCGCGACTACCCGCTCGTCATCGCGCGCGGCGAGGGGGCGATGGTCGAGGACGTCGACGGCAACGTCTTCCTCGACTGCACGGCGGGCATTGCCGTGAACGCGACGGGCCACTCGCATCCCGACGTCGTGCAGGCGGTCATCGACCAGTCGCGGCGGTTCCTGCACATGTCGGGCACCGACTTCTACTACGAGCCGCAGGTGCGGCTGGCTGAGGAGCTCTCGGCGGTGGCGCCGATGGCGGGGCCGCACCGATCGTTCTTCGGCAACTCGGGGACCGAGGCGAACGAGGCGGCGCTCAAGCTCGCGCGGTATCACACCAAGCGGCCGAGCCTCATCGCGTTCTTCGGCGCGTTTCACGGACGCACGATGGGATCGCTGGCGGCGACGGCGAGCAAGGTGGTGCAGCGCAAGGGATTCGCGCCGATGCTGCCGGGCGTCCATCACGCGCCGTATCCCGATCCGTACCGGTGGAAGGGATCGCCGGAGGCGTGCGCGGCCGAGAGCATCCGGTTCATCGAGGAGCAGCTGTTCGTCCACGTGCTGCCGCCGGACGAAGTGGCCGCGGTGATCGTCGAGCCCATTCAGGGCGAGGGCGGCTACATCGTGCCGCCCGATGCGTTTCTGCAGGAGCTCCGCGCACTGACCCGCCGCCACGGCATCGTGCTCATCGTCGACGAGGTGCAGTCGGGCATGGGGCGGACCGGCAGGATGTTCGCGGTCGAGCACACCGGCGTCGAGCCCGACATCGTGACGATCGGGAAGGGGATCGCGTCGGGGCTGCCGCTCGGCGTCGCGACCGCGCGCTCTGAGATCATGGCGTGGCCGCCGGGCGCGCACGCCAGCACGTTCGGGGGCAACCCTGTCGCCTGTGCGGCCGCCCTGACGACAATCCGACTGCTGCGGGAGGCGTTGACGGCCAACGCGGCGGAGGTTGGCGCGCATCTGAAGGCCGGCCTCGAGGCGCTGAAGGAGAAGCACCCGCTCATCGGCGACGTGCGCGGCCGCGGGCTGATGATCGGCCTGGAGCTGGTGCGCGACCGGCAGACGAAGGAGCGCGCCACGTCCGAGCGCAACGCGCTCGTGCAGGAGTGCTTCCGGCGCGGGCTTCTGGTGCTCGGCGCGGGCCGCAACGCGGTGCGCCTGTCGCCGCCGCTCGTGCTCACGCGGCAGCAGGCCGACACGGCGATCGAGGTCCTCGACGACGCGCTCGCCGCCATCGGCGCGTAAGGCGGCCCATCCTTTGCTTGTCCTACCGGCCAGCGTGGCCGATTCCCGACAATCCCTCGGTAAAATAGGCGAAGATCTCGCGTGCGGCGAGCTGCGCCGCCGCGGGTACGCAATTCTTGCCCGCCGCTACCGCACCCGATACGGCGAACTCGACATCGTCGCGCGCCAGACGGAGACGATCGTATTCGTCGAGGTGAAGGCGCGGAGCGACGAGACGTTCGGGGGCGGCGGCGCGGCGGTCACCGGGTGGAAGCAGCAGCGCATCGTGCGAATGGCGACCGACTATCTCGCGCGGCATGGCCTGCTCGACGCGCCGTGCCGGTTCGACGTGGTGACGGTGCAGTTCGACACCGGCCGTCCGCGCGTTGAAGTGATCACGCACGCATTCACCGCGTGAACGTACGTAGGGCGGGTCTCGCCGAGCCAGGCGGGAGAGGCGCGAGGCAGACCCGCCAGAACGAATGAGTGAGCTTCGCAAAGATCCCGTCACCGGCCGCTGGGTGATCATCTCGACCGAGCGCCGCAAGCGTCCCACCGACTTCCACTTCGAGTCGGTGCAGACGACCGGCGAGGACTCGTGTCCGTTCTGCGAGGGGCACGAGGGGATGACGCCGAGGGAGCTGCTGGCGTTCGGCCGCAACGGGTCGGCGCCGAATGGTCCCGGCTGGTCGCTGCGGGTCATCCCGAACCAGTTCCCCGTGCTGCGCGTCGAGGGAACGCTCGAGCGGCAGGGCGAGGGGCTTTTCGACAAGATGAACGGAATCGGCGCGCACGAGGTGATCATCGAGACGCCGCGCCATGCCGACACGCTGGCGACGCTCGACGAGGACGCGGTGGAGCAGGTGTTCTGGGCGTGCCGCGAGCGTGTGCTCGATCTCAAGCGCGACCGCCGCTTCCGCTACATGATCATCTTCAAGAACCACGGCGCAGCGGCCGGCGCGTCGCTCGAGCATTCGCACACCCAGCTCATCGCGCTGCCCATCGTTCCCCGCGAGGTGCGCGACGAGGTGGACGGCGCGCGGGCGCACTACGAGGCGAAGGAGCGCTGCGTCTTCTGCGACATCCTGCGGCAGGAGTCGGCCGACGGCCGGCGGCTCATCGTCGAGAACGCCGACATGACGGCGATTGCGCCGTACGCGCCGCGGTTTCCGTTCGAGACGTGGATCCTGCCGCGGCGGCACCAGGCGCTCTTCGAGGAGGCGCCGCGGCACGAGTACCGCGCACTCGCGCGGCTGCTCGGGGACCTGCTCCGCCGGATGAACCAGGCGCTCAAGATGCCGCCCTACAACCTCCTCATCCACAACGCGCCCGTGGCGGAGCCGGCGGGGGAGTATTACCACTGGCACGTGGAGATCATTCCGAAGCTGACGAAGGTGGCGGGGTTCGAATGGGCGACCGGGTTCTATGTCAACCCGACCGCGCCCGAGGAAGCGGCTCAGGTGCTCAGGGAAGTCCGTACGTAGTGTCCGGCTTCAGCCGGGCTTCAGCCGGACCTGTCAGAATCGATATCCCAGCGTCAGCGATCAGGATCGTGTTCGCGTTGACGAACAGCCGGGGCGACACGAAGCGGTCGTACTTCAGACCGATCGTCCAGTTGCGCGCGGTTTCGACGCCGCTGCCGCGGGCGCGTGTGACGGCCGCGTTTCCCGAATAGCGGTTCTCTCCGGCGCGCGCGACGACATCGCCGTCGAGCCGCAGGTTGTTCACCTCCGTGTTCCCCTCTGTCGTCGTCAGGCCTGCACCGGCGCCCCCGTCGATGACGAGGGCGGGCTGCGGACGCGCGAGGGCGACGATGTCGCCGAGCGGAATGACGCCGCCGGGTTGGAGCGTCGCCCGGCCATCGGCGCCGGCGTCGAGCAGAGTGGTTGCCGTGGGGAGCGCCGTGCCCACGGTGACCAGAATCGGATCGGTCACGACGAGGCGTGTCACCTGCGCCCACGGAAGGCGCACGTCGCCGTATGGCGTGGCGAACGTCAGCGTGCCGCCGGCGAGCGTCACGGCGGTGCCGGTGAGGCGGTCGCCGTTTGCGAGCCGCACCTCGTCGGCGTGAACGGGCGCGGTGCAGATGAGCGTGAGCGTCGCGATGAAGGAGAGCCGGCGCACGAGAGGCGCGAAAAGTCTATGCTGGACGGGGCCGAAACGTAGCTCAGCCGTCCTTGCCGGCCCGCATGGGCCGCGTTAATATGGGTATTCGTCGCGAGCGGGAATAACTCAGTGGTAGAGTGCGACCTTGCCAAGGTCGAAGTCGCGGGTTCGAATCCCGTTTCCCGCTCCACTTCTTCCTTTCTGATTCCTCTGATCGGCGCCGTCGCCAAGTGGTAAGGCAGAGGTCTGCAAAACCTCCATCTCCGGTTCAAATCCGGACGGCGCCTCCATTCCTAACCGGCTGAAAACCCTGGACTTGTATTGCTCGGGTCGCTGGCTCAGCAGCCACGATTGGCGGGTTTTGGACTGAAGTTCAAGGCGGGAGGTTCAAAGAACCTCCTACCCAGTGCGGAGAGACGCCTGCCGATGATGCATCGCAGGTAGAGTTCGTCGTTGTTCAGAAATCCCAAAAGCGCTTGTGGTGTCCCACGTATCGGACTGGAACCACGCGTTATCGTGCGGGCGGATTGAGGCGTGTATCGAGCGCGAATCGCTTCTGAGTTTCCAGCTCGTATCGTCCGGCCGCGCGAGTGGGGTTGAAGAGCAGGTTCCAGCTCTCCTGGGTGACCGTGCTTGGAATCACGACGAACAGGTGCTGTTCCAGCAGCGCGCGTCCGAAGGCTTGCTGCCCGCGGCTCGGCGACCCTGGCCGCAGCCATTCCACATTGGGCACATCCTCGGGCATCACCACGTGCACGTCCGAGACCTCGAGGATGCGCGCACGCGTCAAGACGTGGGGTACGGTGTCGAGCACCGGGAAGCCCTTGTGGACCGCCACTTCCAAGATGGCCGTCGCGGGATCGGCCGAACAGTAGACGACGGGGTAGCCCACGGGATTCCACCGTCCGCCCACTTCTGCGGATCCGATCCCGCGGTCCCATGTTGAGCCGTGGGGTTGGAGGTCCAGTCGCCAGGCCAGCGGCGACCCAGCCACCCACGGCAGGGGCATCATGTGTAGACGCCGTGCTCGATGCGCGTCAGATACTCACTGACCAGCCGCGTACCAGGATGCGTGCGCAGCAGATCGATCGGCTTACGGTGATCCAAGCCGATCGCTGGCCGCTCCAGCCAGTGTTCTGCCTCGGCCTGCGAACCGAATACGCGCGTGGCGTGGGCGAGCACTTCGGCAAAGCGCCAGAGACGCTCACTCTCGTCGACCGGCAAGCGTGACTTGGGCGCGGCCTTGCGCCGGGCGAACGA